>CALLML010000041.1 GCA_938005705.1 uncultured bacterium | reverse complement strand
GCGGTACATCAAGGCCGTGGACGATGTCAGTTTCCGAATGGAGCGCGGCGAAACACTGGCCATCGTCGGAGAAAGCGGGTCGGGCAAAACAACAACCGGTTTGGCGATACTGCGTGCGATCGATCCGCGCGAAGGCGAAATCCTATTTTCTCCCGACGGCGTGCAGCGCTATAACCTCGCCGCGATGACGCGCAAGGAAATCCGCCCTCTGCGGCGGCACTTCCAAATGATTTTTCAGGACCCGTTCTCTTCGCTGAATCCTCGGATGACCGTTCGTCAGATCATCGCCGAACCTCTGAAGGTCAATAGGGTCGGATCTCCGGAGGAACAGGCGGAGACGGTGCGCCGCCTCTTGTCAGAAGTGGGGCTGCCGATCGAGTTCATGAACCGTTATCCCCATGCCTTTTCCGGCGGACAGCGCCAACGCATCGTCATCGCCCGCGCGCTTTCATTGAGCCCGGAATTGATCGTGTGCGATGAGCCGGTCAGCGCTCTGGATGTGTCGGTTCAGGCCCAGATTCTCAACTTGATGGCGGATTTGAAGGAACGCCATGGTCTAGCGTATTTGTTCGTGTCGCATGACTTGCACGTAGTGCGACACATTTCTGACCGCGTGGCGGTTATGTACGCTGGGCGCTTGGTGGAGGAGGGGAGTCGCGACAATCTTTTTGACCGACCGTTGCATCCTTATACTCGCGCTCTTCTCGCCTCCGTTCCTCAACCCGATCCGCGTAAACGCCGCGAACGGCGGACCCTATCCGGTGAAGTTCCGGATCCTTCGAACCTCCCTGCCGGCTGCGTATTCCATCCACGATGTCCGCAGGCGATGGATATCTGTCGTAGGCACCCTCCGGCTGACTACTATCAGGGGGCTCATCGTGTACGCTGTTGGCTCTATCGCAACGACGCCGATCTGTCCGCAACCGAATAATGGGAGGCCCCTAGTCGCTTTTCCAAGCATTCTTCCAGGGCCGGGCATTATGTCCGTTCGAGAGGAGCATGGCATAAGGGGTACGGTCCGCCGTGTACCAGTCGTCTTCTTATTGTCCTGACATGCTCGTTTAAGACGTCGCAGCCTCAGCAAGGTGAGGCCCTGTATTCTTCGGACGTGGGGCGCGAGATTGCTCGCGCTGCGGAGAACGAGCATGTAAAGACAATATCGAGAACATCAGTACGTCATCGTGGTTGACTCCGTGTGGATGTATTCCCGGGTTCGATCGCTTCCTCCTTCATAAACCCCGCCGGGCGCAAATCCGTAGGAGACAAGGGCATCTGCCGCGAGAAGTTTTAAGGACTATTGGATTCAATTCCCGCTTGCATTTAATGCCCGGGCGAAGTAAGGCGGTCAAACTCACTACCCCGAGATTCCACCTTCCTGTCCAGCCGCATTAGCGTTCTCGCTTAGTTTCCCCATCTCTTTTTCAAAGCATTCCGGACAAAGGCCATGACTGAAAAGCGCCTGGCTGTGATTGGAAATATAGCTCTCAACCCGTTCCCAGTATCCCTTTTCGTTTTTGATTTTTTTGCAGCCGGCGCAGATGGGAATGATGCCCTGCAGGGTGTGAATCTCATTTATCGCTTTTTGAAGCTCTCGGTTCCGTTGTTCAAGGCTGTCGTTTACGATATGTATTTTGGAATAGGCGCGCGCTATAAGAAACATAACGACCGCGCTGAATAGCCACCCACCCACGTAAACGCGCATTTTTGTCCGCCAGCCGGCAAGAGCGGAATCAGTATTCGAGGCTACGGCGAAAAGATAGGGGGCTCCCGGAACCTGTTGAAAGGTAATGATTTTCCGCCGGTTGTCCAACGGTGAAACTCCGATGTATGTGTAAGAATCCGCTTCGCTGGATAGAAATTCATCGAGATTCAAATCCTCCACCGCGCGTCCCAGCATTTCCACCACGGGCGGAGTTCTGAACAGTAGCTGCTTCGAGCGGTCGAGCAAGGCGATGGATCCGCCCTCCGCGAAATGGATATTGCCCAACTCCTCGGAGAGAAAGCGGCCGGACAAACCGGCGAAAATCACGCCGCTAAACGGACGGTCTTGTCGCCTCAACGTTCTGCTGGCCGCCAGCCAGATTTCCCCCGTTTCCGTTTCCGTGAACGCGGGGCTATAATAGGTGTCCTGATCGGGATGGGTGGCCAAATAAGAAAAATATTCCCGATAGGAAAAGTCCGCCCCTACATCCTGCGACGCCCGCCGGTTCACGGCACCCACAAAGACGCCCTCCCGATTCATCACGCCTAATCCGTCCAGCCATGGGTGCGTTTGGATTTTCGGGAGAGCAATTCATTCAGCGCAGCGGTCTCGGCGCTCGTGGCGTCGCCGCGCGCGGCGAGCTGTTCGTCGGTCACATGATCGTGAACATCCCGCAGAATAAAGTCTATTTCGCGCAGGGCTCCGGCCAAGCGGGAAGCGACCACCACCGCGAAGCCGCTGTTGCGCATTTTGACGGAACTTATCTCCTGCCGGTAGGAGCTCCGCAATTCATATATCAAAAGAGCGGCGGCGGCGCCGGCGAGAATCGTGGGCAAGAGATATAGCCGGGCATAAGCCTTTTCCCCGACGTCCCTCCGGCGCTTCCTTTGCCAAACTTTCATAACCGCCGCGACAACGTGTGAGCGCGTCGTCGCCGATGCCCGCGGACGGTCGCCACGGCCCGCTCGACCTCGCTCGAGCGTTCACGTCCCTGTGCGCCGCCGCTCCGCCGGCGAGCAAAGGTTTTTTACGCCGGCGTCCCGTGCGCCGCAATAGTAAAGGACGAGCGAAACGAATCGTCGGCGTCCATCCCGCCGCAGCGAATTCGTGTCAAGACGACCGATCAACGCGCCTCAATCTCGACGCTTTCCGAGTGGCTGTTGAATTCCGGCGCGTACATGCACTGGATCTCGGCCAGGCCGCTCTGGTAGGCGCCGCGGTGCTGCACCCGCACGGAGTATTCGAACACATAGACGCCCTTCGGCAGGTAATCCATGAAGAAGTGCGTCGCCGTGTCTTTCGTGCTTTCGTAGTAGCCGAGTCCGTCCTGATACTGGTAGCGGGAGAGCACGTTCACCGGCTCCGTGCCGCTGCCGCGCGCGTCCTTTAGGTGGACGTACTCGAGATCGCGGTCCGTCCGGATTTCAACGCGCGTGACCAGCTCGTCGCCCACCGCGACCGGACCCCGCACCGACTGCAACTCGGGGCCGCGCGTGGTGTGGACCTTGATGAACAGGCGCTTCGTCAGCTTCAACGGCGTGTCCGTGTGCGGCGCGACCTTCGCCACATCCTCCAGGTACTGCCAGTGGACGCCGCCCCACGCGACGCCGTCATCCGTCTTCACCAGCCGGATCGCCGCCTGCTCCGGCTTCACTTCCGGGCCGGCGAAACGATGCTCATAGAAGCCGGTTCCGGCCTCGACGTTCTTCGGCTCGATCGGAACTCCGCCGAGCGACACCTCGACCAGCGCGTCCGAGGCGAGCA
>CALLML010000040.1 GCA_938005705.1 uncultured bacterium | reverse complement strand
CAAGTGGTCGAAAAATTCGTATTTTTTTGAGGAGCGGCGAGAAAAACCGGCGATTGGCGCGGGGTCGCTGGGGTAAACGATTTTCGCCTCCCTTCGCCGACGCCTTTATTTACCGCTCATTCCCCACAGCGCAATCGGCTCACATTGGACCAATTGCCGTTGCTGCCGGTCTTATTCCATGTCAGTATGGAGGTCTGGGCAAAAGCGGGCGTCGCGCAAAGCCATATCGCCAGACCCCAGTAGCTCCACTGTTTCGCATTCCGACTTGTCTTCATATCCTCCACCTCCCGCCTCCACTTGCTATACAGCACAACACACTAATTAAAATCGCTCATAATCGCCTTAGATTGTCAAGTGAATTGTTTGTGTTTGTTTTTAAGTCCCCGCCGGCCTTGCTTGCCTCGGCTTCACACGGTGCTCAAAGCCGGGTCCTGGCAGGACGATGGATCAGGCGAAAGAGCCTGGAACAGCGGAAAGAAAAACCTGAGCGAGCGCGTTTTGAAGATCTTGTCTCGCTCCATCGTCCCCGGCGGGCGGGTTCCAACCTTTCCGTCCCATACACCGGCGATGCAAGGTCGGACGGGGTCTCTGAATACAAGGTGGAGCTGGCAGCTCCCGCGCGCCGTGGTTTGCTTCGTTCCTATGTGGGTGTGTCGGGCGGGTGTGCGGAACGGAAGTTTGGCATCCAACTGTCTTTTCAAAGATTACATTTTGCGGTTCTATAATCCGCAATCTCGACTCCATAAACGAGCGAGCCTGACCGATCGTTATCCACGTAGTTTCTTTGCCGTTCTGCTGCGCGGCCGGTCCTGTCCCTTGCGACAATTCGAATCAGTAGGCCCGGAAGCCGCGCTCTGCGGCGCGCGCCGCCGCCATCGCCTCAACAACTTCACGGAAACGGGCGAGGTCCGCTGCGACTGCCGCGCCGCCGGCGGCGGCCCATGGAAAACGGGCTTCGGATGGCAATTGGCCTCCGTCGCGCAGGGCGCCTATGGCCTCCTCGATATGTTCAATGGTGACGAGAACTTCGCCCTTGGGGTTACGGGATACCGTTGCGTAAGGCGGGAAGACCGTCTGAATTCGGTGGGCGGCCGCATATAGCAAAGTGTGAAAACCCACAAACGCGGCCGACTCGGCCAGTTGCTGTCGCGGCGCGTCGATCCGGCCGGCGACGAAGTCGATATCCGAGCGGAGGGACTCTTTCCACAGATCTGGCGCCGCGGGTGCGAGATGTTCTTCGGTGCCGTCGGCGAGGCGGACATGGATTTCCTGTGGGGAAACATACTCAATCACACCGCGCTCGCATTCGATCATTTCGCGTTGCCACGCTTTGCCGGCGCAGGCATGAGTAGCAGCCAGGCGCAGTTCGATGCCACCGGCAAAATATCCCCGCGCGAAAACAGTGTCCAAACCCTCGATGGGGTGGGCGCGATAGAGCTCGGCCTCGACAGATTGCACCGCGCGCCAGGAGCGGGCGGCGTCGTCGCCCGCCCAGTGACACAGATTGTTGAGGTAATGCGCCATGGCATTGCCCACGCAGGAATCAAGCACGAGATGTTTGTCCATGATCAGGCGCCCGGCCCAGTTGTTGCGGCGGTAATACGCGCTCGAGCGAGGCCAGAGGCCAACAAATGTTACGCGCCGCACTCGGCCGAATTCCCCGCGCACGATGCGCTCTTTGACAGCCAAACGGGTAGGATCGGCCATCATGTGAAATCCAATCGCGGTGGCGCGGCGTGCCTGCCGTTCGGTGTCCAGCATGGCGTCGAATTCTGCCGGATCGAGGGAGGGTGGCTTTTCAAGATAGACGGCAATGCCGCGCTCCACGCAGGCCCGGTGCATTTCGGCGTGCAGCGGAATGGGTACGGGCAATGTGACTAAGTCCAGCGCGCCGGTGCGGGTGTCGAGCACTTTGAGGTAATGGTCGTAGACGGTGACGCCGCGCGCTTCAAATTCCAATTGCGCCTGCACATCGGCAAAGGCGTCCGGTTGCGGGTCGCACGCCGCGACGAGGCGACAGATGCCCTCGCGCTCCAGAGCAAGGATCGCACGGTGATGAATTTGGGCGAAGCCACCGAGTCCGATGATGGCCACGCGAACGGGGGGAGGGGAATGTTTCATAGGGTCACTTACCAGAAATGATAGGCACCGGTGGCCAGGACGTACCAGCCGAGAAGGTAATTAGTGATCACATGGGCGGCGACAGCCGCCCAGAGGTCGCGCGTGCGGATATACAGCCAGCCATACGCGGCGCCCGCTAGGATACCGGCGAACCACTGTTCATGTTCGAGGCCGAACACCAGCGCCATCAGCCCGAAGGCCATTGCATCGAATCGGCCCGGATCGTGATGGAGCCAGTCGCGGACCTGCAGCCAGCGATAGATAAACCCGCGCCAAAAAAATTCCTCGATCACGGCGATGACAAACGCTGAACCGGCAAGACGGATCAAGGCGAAAGGCCAACCCGCTGTTTCAGGCGCATAGGGAAAGGTTGTCAACGGATCGGGCAGCCGGCCCGGCGGCCAGATGCCCACCAGCCATCGGCGGTAGAAGGTATGAACGCTCGGCGCATGACGCGCGACCCACGCGCTTTCCGGAAACACCCAGACCACAAACACAATCACGCCAACCAGAAATGCGGGGAGGGCGTTCTTTAGGCGCGCACCGGCGTAGTAGCGCCAAGGGCGCATCACGAAAAAAGCCACCAGACAGACGGCAGTGCGGATCGCGTAGTTTCCGCCCGATGGGTCGCCGAGCATCTTCATCAAAAAAATCCAAAGGATGAAAGGGACCACATGGGCCCACAGCGCGCGTTCCAGATATCGGTATTCAGACGCAGACGGGATGGGGGCGCGGCTGGACGAGGCTGTATCGGAAACAGACATACGACTGCTTTCTAGCAGTCTGATATCGCGTTCGCAAGTGTGGATCTCTGGTCGTGGGTTGGAGGATGGCGACCGCTCGCATGGACGTTATCGGCGACGAAGCCGGTTGTGCTGTGGATTGTTTTTGGGGGTGAGACGAGGATTCTGTATGACGGCCACCGTAGGGAGGGGCCAGGCGGAGGCCACGAAGCCGATCGCGGAAGGTTGTTGTCAAAAATTTTGTGTTTGTGGGGTTTGGGCGAGTTCGGGTTCGTACTGATTTTGGAAATGTCGGATCCATTCGTAGAGGTGGCCTTGGAGGCGGCCGTTGGGTTTGAGTCCGGTGGAGCGCTGGAGGCGGTCGGCGAGGATATAGATTTTGACGAGGGTTTCGCGCTCGGTGTGGAAGAGTCCGCCGGAATTTCGCTGAAGGGTTTCGAGGGCGTTGTTGAGGCCTTCGACGGGGTTGGTGGAACGGATATGGGGGGCGATGTCGGCCAGATAGGCGGCCAGGCCGGGTTGGGCGTCGAGGAATTCGGCGAGCGCGGCGGGATCATTCGAGGCTTGAGCGGCGATGTCGTTGAGGGTATGCATAAGA
>CALLML010000039.1 GCA_938005705.1 uncultured bacterium | reverse complement strand
AAAAGCAGACAGTCTGTAGGAGTATTAGTCATTGGAAAACCTCGCATGCCGTTTTGTGTAACGGACTAAACGATCGCATGTTACAGAGGTTTTCCAATACTATTTTCCAACTATTTCATGCCCCTTCGTGAATATTCCGGGGTAAGATTCTTGGCGAACTCTTGGCGTTGGAATGGCCACCAGGGTAAGACCGTAGCCTTTGACTGCGAAGAGGCCGTTTCAGTTTCTGTCTTCGTTATCCGTTCGCCAACGTCCAATTTCACTATTTTTGCCGGAAGAACCAAGGATTGTCGCGCATGGTGCCGCACTTTGTCTTTTCTTATTGAATCCGCTGGTGGTATATGCAGGTTCAATTAGGGTTGCCTTCTCGACCCTTGCTGAAAGGAAGACGAGCATGAGCGAGATGGAAAATACGATTCCTGTGGATGGATATACGGACACCCCGATTCTGCCAGGCACGCGATGGAACGTTCACGATCCGCGTCGCCCCATGCCGCGCATCGTGACGCCGGCGCCATACGATCGGCCCTACGAACCGCCGTCGGACGCCCGGATGCTGTTTGACGGGCGCGATCTTTCCGGCTGGATCGGCAAAGACGGCGCCGCGCGCTGGAAAGTGGAGAACGGTTATATGGAGGTCGTGCCGAAGACTGGCGATATCTGGACGCGCGAGAGCTTCGGCGACGGCCATTATCACGTCGAATGGGCGGCGCCGACCGAAGTCAAGGGCACGGGCCAGGGACGCGGCAACAGCGGCGTTTTTCTCATGAGGCTTTACGAGGTGCAGGTTCTGGATTGTTACCAGAACCCCACCTACGCCGACGGGACGACCGGCGCAGTCTACGGCCAGTTTCCACCGCTCGTGAACGCCTGCCGGGCGCCGGGCGAATGGCAGACCTACGACATCTTCTGGTTCGGTCCCCGCTTCGAGGGCGACCGCCTCGTGCGACCGGCCCGCATCACCGTGGTATTCAACGGCCTCCCGGTGCAGATCGGACAGGAGCTGATGGGGCCGACCGTCTGGAGAAAGGTGCCCGCCTACCACCCGCATCCCGACGCAGCCCCCCTGCAATTGCAGGACCACGGCAACTTCGTCCGCTACCGGAACATCTGGTATCGCCCGTTCTGAGGACGAGAGACGAAATTGAGGCGGCCGTCTGCCTCCGGCGAAAGAGATGGCGGAACTCCGGCGGATGTTTGCTGCGTCATGACAAGATCGGTTGTAGCCGCGACCCGCCGGTCTCGAATTCGACAGCCAACGGTTGCTCCTGCAGAATGGCCGGGCGCCCTGCGCCTTTTTTCCATCCCCATTCAACCGTGCTGTCTAAACGCAAAATCCGGGTTTGATGCGCGCCATAGTAGACGGGGATACACATGAATACTCGGTCTTACGGCGCGTTGAAACATTCGAGCGAACAGACAGTGGAGAGGTCTTATTCTCCACCGTAGCCGGCCAGGCGCGCTTGTTCAAGGATATCAAGCGCTTGACGGTAGTTGGCTTCGTCCACCATTCGCCCTTGGAAGGCTACTGCTCCCAGGCCTTGTTTCTTGGCTTCTTCAAATGTTCTGACAATATCGCGGGCGATTTCCACTTCCGCGGCGGATGGCGAGAAAATCTCATTCACGGGCGCAATTTGCGAGGGGTGAATCAGCAACTTGCCGCGAAAGCCGAGTTGCCGCGCCTCTTGCGAATCCCGGCGCAACCGTTCAATGTCGTTCACGGCCACACATGGGGTGTCGAGCGCGACGCATCCGGCGGCGCGCGCGGCCACGGCGAGAGCGGCACGCGGATAGAACAACTCGCGTCCATCGTCCGACGGTGTCACGCCCATGTCGCGACAAAAATCCACTCCTCCCAGCGCTATAGCGGTAAGGCGCGGCGAGGCCGATGCTATTTCAAATGCTCGCAGGAGACCTAGGGCCGACTCAATCACCGCCACCCGTTCCAAGCTTTCCGGCGCCATGCCCTGCAGAACTGCGCGTTGAATCATATTTCGGTCGAGAGTGCGGATATCTTCCGCCGACTCGACTTTGGGCAGCACCACACCGGCCAGACCGGGGTGGACAATCCAGTCGAGGTCTTCTTGGGCCATGCCTGTGGCAAGGCCGTTGATACGCACCCATACACGAATGCCTGCGGCCGCCAGTTCGGCGAGCGAGTCACGGACAAAAAGACGGGCCGTTTCCTTGTCAGCCGGGGGCACGGCATCCTCAAGATCCAGAATGAGCGCGTCGGCGTTTAAACTGAGGGTCTTGCCGATCATCCGGAGATTGTTTCCCGGCGTGAACAGCACACTGCGCAACGGTTTCATGTCGTTGTTCCTTTCAATATTTCCGCCAGAGCGAGCGGGAGCGCTTCCGGTCGTTCGACGACGATCGCGCCAGCTGCCCGCAAAGCCCGGATCTTATGTTCTGCAGTACCGCGCCCGCGTTCGACAATCGCGCTGGCATGGGAAAATCTCATGCCGGGCCGCGCGCCCGCGCCCGCAATATAAGCGACCAACGGTTTGGTAAAGCGGCCGGCGGCGATGGTTTCGGCCGCCTCTTCTTCGGCGACGGTGCCAATTTCACCGAATAAGGCGACGGCGCGCGTGTCAGGATCGGCTTCGAATAACGGCAGAATTTCCGCAGGGGCCAGGCCCACCACGGGTTCGGCCCCGATATGCAGCGCGGTGGAGATGCCTAGACCGGCTTGTCCGATGGCCCATGAAAGGGTGGTGGTCTGTCCGCCACTGCGGGAAATCAAGCCAATGGGCCCGGGCCGGAAGACTTCACGCGCAAAATCTTCGCTTCCCCCCACCCATCCGGCGACCGCCCGGCCCGGACTAATCAGACCGAACGAACCGGGACCGAGAATGCGCACACCGCGCTCGCGCGCATAGGCCAGCATATTCAGCGCATCGTGCAGGGGGACGCGTTCGACTGGCATAACGAGGAGGGGAATGCCCGCATCCACCGCCTCGATCACAGCGGCCTTGACCAGCGGGCCGGGCACGAAGGTCACCGACAGGTCTACCGGTCCGTTCGCCTCGATGGCTTCCTGAACGGTATTAAAAACGGGAAGCGAACCTACTTTTGTGCCGCCACGTCCGGGGGTCACGCCGCCCACGACTCGGGTTCCGTACGCCGACATGAACCGCGAACGAGCGGCGCCCTCACGCCCCGTGATGCCTTGCACAAGGATGCGGGTGTTTTCATTGATCAAGATAGCCATACGATGATTCCTCCGAGTGTTATATGGCGGGAAAATCCATCGGCAATTCGAGGCCGAGCGCACCCTTGCCGCGAAGATGGCATTCGTGTTCGCAGGCCAGACATTCCACACATTGGCGGGGCACGGTTTCCAGCGGAATGCCCAGCGTCATTCGCTTGTCTCTCACCCGAAAGAGATAGCCGCCATAGAGGCTGCAGGCCTTGACACAAGCAAGTGATGAACATCCCTCACAGGCGGCGGTGCGAAGCACGATGGTGCCAGTGCGAAACGGCCAGCGGACGTCCCCCGTTGGCGCAACCGGCCGGATCGGCGCGCCGAAAGTCTGACGGTGGGCGCGGTACTCTTCCACCAGTGCTTTCATTCGCTCCGCGACATCATCAAGCCGATGGATATATTCGCGGCCGAACAGCTCGAAACGCACGGGCAGTGTGGAAAGACCCTCGCGCAGGATGCGAAGGGCTTCCCGCTCCTTGTTGCCTGCTATCAACGCCACCACTGGGAATCCGGGGCGATCGGTCAGCATTTCACGACAGGCCTTCATGAGGCCGAGGGCGTGGTTCCACTGGTCCTGGCTGGCGATGACGGCACCCATCAGAATATACCCGTCCAGATCGGGTTGCGAGAGGACAAGCCGAGCGGTTCGGCAAACTTTCGCGGCGGTGGGATTGCCGCTGGTCTCGGCATAATTCGCGAGTTTGAGTCCGTGCCGGGAAAGGGTGTCGGCGGCCAGCAACGCTCCGCCTCCACCGATGGCGTGGTAACCGATGAAACCACCGCCCCGCGTATCAGCCGCTAGCTGGGCAAAAAATGAGATGCCCCGATGGTCGTTCTCCTCAATGGCCCAGCCGGCAATATCCAGCGCGGTCGGCGGCGAGTCGCTTTCGCGCGCGACTCGTATGCCGAGCTCCGGATGGCGGGAAACCGACGCATCGTCAATGCTCATTCGACAGTCCGCCGCGACGATCCGGTTGTCGGTGGTCAGCACCAACGGATTGATTTCGGCCGAACGCGCGTCGTTTTGGCAAAATGCCTTCCACAAAGACTCGAGTGCGCGGGCGAGTGGATCGACCAACGCGTCCGGCGCTCCGAGGCGGCGCGGCAATGCGCGCAAATCGTCGGGCGCCGGTCCCCGAAGGACGTCGAGCGTCAGACGGGCGATCCGCTCGTCTTCGACGGACTCCACCTCCACGCCGCCGGCCAGTGTCATCATCAACACCGGCGCGCGCACCCGATAGGAGGGATCGATAATGATGCCGGCATAGAATTCGCCGGCCAGTTTCAGTTGTTCCTCGACAAGCACCTTTTTCACGAGGAACCCTTTCACGCGATGGCCCAGCAGGGCCGCCGCGGCGGCTTCCGCTTCGGAGGGGGTTTCGGCAAAGCGAATGCCGCCCGCTTTAAAACGCCCCGTGGTCCAGACTTGGGCCTTGACGACGACGGGGCGCCCAAGCCGAGCGGCGATTTCACGCGCTTGGTCGGGCGTCTCGGCCACGGCGCCTTCGGGTATATCGAGGCCTGCCGCTTTCAACAACTGTTTGCCTTGGTACTCATACAGCCGGGCCATATTTCAACTCCCTTCCTCCTGGAACAGCGGAAAGCCGTGGAACCGACGCTTCGTCGTGTTCGATTCTTCGTCCGCCGCCATGCCAGGGCTCGATTCATCTCGTTCCACACAATCATGTAACCTTCATCAAAACCCATACCGGGCTTCGCCAACATACGATCCGCACCCGTGCCCAACGCTACGTGGACACAGGCCCGCGCGGAGACATCCGTCTCGTTGCACGTGCCGCCCTGATAAGCCTCTATGCCATGGGCCTTGCAGTACAACACGCTCTCGGCGGTGTGCTGGATGCCGCCAAGATCGGGCGTCTTGATCTGCACCATGTGGCCGGCGCGCGCATCGACAAATTCGCGCACATCCTCCGCGGTGTTGCACCATTCGTCCGCCACGATCTTCACGCGTGAGCCGTATGCTTCGAGGCGCTCCCGGAGAAAACGCAGCGCCTCAATCTGCGGCGCTTTGGCTTCCAGGTCCACTGGTCCTTCAATGTAGAGTTCAAAATCTTCCGCGTCTCGTTCGAGACCGGCCAGATAATCGGCCACACGCCACAAATTGCCATCGAAGGCCAGTCCAGGAGTGCCGTAGACATCAAGGTGGAGCGTCGGATGATAAGCCGGGTTCGGTCGCAGCTGGCGAATGCGACGCACCAGCCATCGAATGTAGGCCTTCAGTTTCTCGCCGCGCGCCCCCAGTTTCTCGGCGACATTGTTGATGAGGCCATGGGGGAGGACGTCCACCTGTTTGAGGATCATCTTGTCCGCGTTTTCATAACGATTGTCGCCGCTCTGCCCAAAAATCGGAACGCGTCGGCGCGGGGGCGGCAGGCCAAATTCTTCGGCAACGACCTCGCACATGAGGCGGCCCGTGGCTAGGGCGCGGGCGTGCAGCAACGCCTGAGAAACACCGTAAAGAAGAGCGGTGTGCAATGGCCGGCCGTTGCACCTCAACTCGTCCAGACGGCCGGCCATGATCCGAAACGATTCCACTTCCGCGCCTTCAAGCCGTGGGCGCAGAACGCGACGGGCGAGCGGCAGATAGCGCTCTGCGCGGAACAGCGGGTCGCGTCCGCCCGCGCCGGAGTACTGGACGGCGGCGCAATCGCCGAGCGCAACGTTGCCATCGTCGAGCACCAAGAGGACGGAAAGGCACGAACCAGCTTCGCGAATGCGCTGGAAACTATCCGTCACGGGGTGGCCGCGATAGATGAAGCCATCGCGTACTGCCCCGCGCTTGATGGCGCGTTGATCGTCGAAAAAAAAGGCGGAAACGCCGGGAACGAAGAGGGCATGACGAATTTTCATCGAGGCCTCCCCACCAGCCGACCTTTGCTGATGGCATAAATATCATCAGTGACCATGGACAGACTCGGCTTTCGATTCTCAACCCGTCCGCGTTCGGCCAACCGTTCCTGCTGGTATTCCAGGAACTCCTGAGAAAGCGGCAGTCCCCCGGGATGGAGCACGCGGATGAAGCCTTCGTTATCGCGCACCGGCATCACCTTGCCGCGCGCATAGATGGAAGGGGCGAAGGGCACATCAAGAATTCCGGCCTCGAACGCGGCCGCTACGGCTTCGGCCAGGTTGTCCGGGGCGAGCGCGAAGACCGCATCCAGCAGATTTTTTACGCCGAGTTTGATGTAAGTTGTTTCCCGATCCACCAGATGGGCGGGAATGGCCAGCTTCTGATCCTCGAGCATCGTCAGCACCTGACGGGTGGCGAGGAGCCCCGCGGCGTTGGCCTCCGTCGTGGGCACGCCCATCGCTTCATGAGGGGATTTGACGATGATCTTGTCCGCTCGCGCCAGGGTACCGACCACAGCGCCCCAACAAATGACGCCGAAGGCGCGCGCCTCTTCCTCGGGAAAGCCGCCCATCCATTGATGGAACGCGATGGTGAGTTCGTAATCCGTATAGCCGGCCGCGCGAAACATTTCGTCTGCCTGCTCGCGCAACGCGCGCACCGCGGCGATATCCTGGATCATGTTGCCGCCCTGCCCATAGCCCAGGGTGATGCTCTTTACGCCCTGTTCCAGCGCGAGCAGGCCTTCCAGAATGGAAATGGCGTTGCCGATGAAAGGGGGGATCAGCGTGCCGGTCAGCGGACCAAACGGCTCGCGATTGATGCGGACGCCTTGTTCTTCATAGAAACCGACCAGCCGGTCCACGTACTGCCAGTCGGCGATGGAGCGCCGTAGCGGCACTTTTTTGGCATAGGGAATATTGTAGGAAATGCCCCCGCCTTCGAAGCTGGTGAATCCACCGGCCAGCGTGATTTCCGCCAGCAGCCGGGCATCGGGCGTGCCATGGCGGATCTGGATGGGTTTCGATATTTGGGAGGTCACATGGCGGCAACCGGCCACGCCGTGATTGACGGCGGGAAAGCCATTGAGCAGCGAGGTGCCGGCGGTTTTCGATTTTTCGATACCGGCGGCGGCTTCCTCGTAACGATTTGACCGCGTATAGGCGTCAATGGTCGTGGGCAGCAGGTCGGCTTCGCCGCGGCTTTCCAGATAGCGCAGCAGGCGAACATGTTCTTCCACCAGCGCAACGCCCGCACGCGGTTGGAGCAGAGTGCGGCCCTCGTCGTGCGCGCGCTTCATGACCGTCGCAAAACGTTGTTGCGGCGGGATCGCCTGTTGCCAAGTGATCGCTTCCTCCAAATGCACTTCCCGACCCGTGGGCCATCCCTTCAGTACATGCTCGCGGATTTCGAACAGACGATCCAGACTGAGACGATTTTTCATGCGGAATTCTCGGGATGAAATGGAAGAGGAACAGACAACGACTCCACTGCCAGCCGCGCCGTAGCGAGCGGCGCAAGAGGGACGATATTCCCCAACAGAGGCCATACATAGGCGGCGTCTATTTGGTAGCTCGGGCGTTCGGGCAGCAGCACGAGGCCGCGATCTTCCGCTGGTGCCAGCCGTAAGGCATCGTCGGCAAAGGCCGCATCCGAGCGCGCCAAACAACCGCCGGTGCCCACAAGCAGGGCAGTGCGGCGCAAGTCCTTTCCGTACAACAAAAAACCCTTGCCTTCCGGCGACCAGACCTCCCGCAACCGGCCCGCATGACGGGATAAAGCCAGCGCGACCGCCGCACAAGCCAGGAGCCGTTCGCCCCGCCGGTCGGCCGGAGCGGCACTTAGCCACGCGGGATGAGCCGCAGCCGCCCGAGCGACGCCTCGGGCGTCATCCGCCTCTGGAGATGCGCAAAAGCCCGGAAGCGCCTCCGCTTCCTGCGCCAGCGACAGGGCGTTGACACGCAGGCCGAGGTCGCCTTCTACCGTGCGTTTCATTGGCGGCTCCGGCAGACCGACCACGCGCGCACGAGAATCTGACTCTCCCTCCACGCAGGAATACACGTCCGTCGTTGCACCTCCCAGGTCCACCACGCACAAGCGACGCCACTGCCCCCCCAGCGCCGCGACGGCCTGAACCAGTTCGTACACAGCCAGAGGCGTGGGGCGCGGGGCAGACCCCGCTCGTTGGCGGATAGAATCAAGCCCCTTTCCGATCACGATGCGGTCAAGGTAAATCTGACGGATCGCCTCACGCGCCGGTTCCGGACGAAAGACTCCCACTTCAGGCATCAGATTTTCCGTGATTCTCACGTCACCCTCGCCTAATGCCGTGGCCACTTCGCGAGAAATCGAGCGATTGCCGGCGAATAGCACGACCGAAGACAGCCGCAGACGGGCCAGGGCGCGAGCGTTTTCAAGAGGCACCCGCTCGTTTCCGCCATCGGTGCCCCCGCACAGCAGTATAATGTCCGGCGGGCAAGCGGCGAGGGCGGCGAGATCTTCGGGCGTCAGGCGATAGGCATACGCGGCCGTCACCTTGCCGCCGGCCGATGTCGCCGTAAGTCGGGCCGCACGCAGCGTCAGGTCGCGCGTAAGTCCCACGGCGGCGATCCGCAAACCGCCTTTTGCCGATGAACAGAAAACCCAGGGCGGTTCGGTGGGAAGGTCGTCGAACGGCGTTGATGACGGAAGACCGAGCAGAGGAGCCACAGCCTGGGCAAACCCTTGCGTCAGGTCGTCAGGCGTGGTGGGGGCGGCGCTGCGCGCGACAACGCGAACAGCGGAGTCGGTGAGCAGAAACAATCCCGCCTTCGTCCACGTGGAGCCGATGTCCACGCTGATGACACGGCGCTCACTCATGAACGGCGCCTCCGCGCGGCAATATCCTGCCGCAGCAACCGGGCCACTTCGTTCAGATCTACATTGGCCGTGAAAACACGGTCAAAGCCCATGGCCTGGAAACGCTCACGGATTTCCTCCGCCGAATGTTTGCCGACCACCAGATTTCCGCCGATATACAGGATGATGCGATCCAGCCCTCTTTCGATGCATCGGTCTCGAAAGCCTTCGCAATCCAGAAGGGCATGCCCATACAGCGACGACACAAGGATCGCATCCGCGTTCGTTTCGATCGCCGCATCAATAAATTCGTCCTGACTGACCATTACACCGAGATTGATCACTCGAAAGCCCGCTTCGGTAAAAAAATGTTCAAGCACTTTGTTCCCAACGGCATGGCAATCGGAACCAATGACGCCTAGCACAATCACCGGAGATCTAGAATCGGTTTCATTCATGGGGAGGCAACCAAACAAGAGTTGATCGGACATGACCGGATGGCCATCGCGCGGAAAGACTCCGATCGCCATCCCACTCGGATCGTGCACCCTTTGACGCGGGCGGAGGCTCCAGACCATAACCGGCAGGATAAATCTTTCATGGCGCTTCAACATCTGTTTCATGGGCTTCCCGCAGAGCGGTGATGCGGTCCTGCAGATAAAGCAGCGAGCCTTGCTCAATTCGGTACTCAAATGTCAGTAGGCGGCCGCCCCGTTCAGTGAAATCGCGCAGGACACGAGCTACAGACGGAGCGGGCGTGAAACCGGTGGGGACAATGAGCACATTCTTGTTTATTAGAAACTCACTCAACCGGTCGGTCTCGGATACATATAACACCTCCAGCCCGCCATGCCACAGCCGCAACTCTTCAAGGCGCCGAGCGACGATCCGAAAGAAGCGCTCGCTCTCACAAAAAACACCGGGACTTTGAGCAGGCGAAAACGAGGCAAAGGCAATCACTGATTCGCAAGAAAGCGACACAGCCGCCCGACAGATCTTTCGCTCGAGGCCGGGAAGCAGTTCCCCCACTTCCTGCGCATGCGTCGAGGTTGTCACGATGAGGTCAAAGGGTCCCAGCATCGCTGGCGGATCCATGGAACGTCGGAGATCATCCAGGAGATATCCTCGGACGGTTCCATGGCTGAGGGCTTGCAGCTGGTTTCCGCAGACTCGCAGTGTTTCGGGGTTGCAGTCGACCAGCGCAATCGAAAATTGATTTTGCCGCTCCTCGCGATCTCGGATACGCAAAAGGATCATATCCCGCATGTCCGAGTATGAGAACCGCAACGCCTCCAGACTGGTCAATAGCTCAGCAATCAACCGATGGGCCTGTTCCTTTCGTCCGCTGATCGTGCCAGCCGCTTGATCTCCCACGAATGTTCCGCTGCCCTGAACTTGGTGCACCCATCCCTCCCGTGCGAGCTCCTCATACGCCTTGCGCACCGTCCCAGGGGCGATCTTAAACCGCTGCGCCAGTTCCCGATATGTCGGCAACCTCTCGCCGGGCGCCAACCGCCCTTCGCGAATCATCGACATAATCTGACCGGCAATCTGCCGATACAGCGCATGTGAGCTGCGCTTGTCGAGAGAAAATGCTTCAATTTTCATTTCATGCGAATTGATACAGCAGACTAATAATTGTGTCAATAGTCAAATATACTTTTTTGACGTCGGATTGCGACGGCTACTGTTTTCGGCGTCCGGTGTCAGATGGCGGTTTGGGCGAACGCCCATTCGGTTGATATGGGGCCGTCGGTTCTGCTCTGCGATTGCCCGTTAGAAGCTGCGACGTGCTGGCGGGTCTTGATCCAAGAGAGAGACAAATGCCAATTCTTGCCGGCAGAGCCGGAACACATGGTCCACCAGTCTGGATTATCGTTCCGTCTTAGCTATCCGCAGACCAGACCGGTCGGTCTGCGCTCCGTACAGGCCATGAGTTCCGGCGCTCTGCCTGCCGCGGGCCGCCGACCATCCCCACGAAGCGGCCCATGCGTCTCTGCCTACTTACTCCCTCCCGGCGCCATGGGCTTTCACGCCGTGAGCCGATTGCGCTGTGGATTGTTTTGAGGGGTGAGACGAGGGGTCGGAATGCGGGAAGGAGCAAAAATCTTCAGAATGCGACCGAAACACCTCGGTTTCCGCCTCCCCACCCGTCGCGTCAGCCTCCGAACAGCGCCCTC
>CALLML010000038.1 GCA_938005705.1 uncultured bacterium | reverse complement strand
CTTATGGCCGGAGTGGAACCTGACCCTCCAATGACCTGCAATGGAATTGAAGGGTCGGCTTCAACGCCATCCACGATGGCTCCCGCAACCTAAGCCCGCGTCAAGGCCCAAGGGTCGAAAAATTCGTATTTTTTTGAGGAGGGCGAGAAAAACCGGCGATTGGCGCGGGGTCGCTGGGGTAAACGATTTTCGCCCCCCTTCGCCGGTGCCTTTATTTGCTGTTCTTTTCCCACATCGCAATCGGCTCGAGGCGAAAGGAGCCGGCTTGTGCAAATCTCTCATCCAGGTTAGAATGACATTGGCGTGACAAAGAGTCGTCGTCATGCAATACACGCGAGTAGGACGAACGGGGCTGAAAGTGAGTCGGCTTTGTCTGGGCACGATGAATTTCGGTCCCCATACAGATGAGAAAACGGCGCATGCAATAATGGAGCGGGCCCTCGAACTCGGAATTCAGTTTTTCGACACGGCAGACGTTTACGGTTGGAAAATCGGCGAAGGCGTCACAGAGCAAATCATTGGCCGTTGGCTGGCGCAGGGCGGAGGACGCCGCGAACAGGTTGTCTTGGCGACCAAAGTGTACAACAAAATGGGACCCGGTCCGAATGACCGCGGCCTCAACGCGCGCCACATTCGACAAGCCTGCGAAGCGAGCCTGAAACGTTTACAGACGGACTATATTGACATTTACCAGATGCATCACGTGGACACAGAGACGCCGTGGGATGAAATCTGGCAGGCAATGGAACTCCTGGTTCAGCAGGGCAAGGTGCTGTATGTCGGCAGTAGCAATTTCGCGGCCTGGCATATCGTCCAGGCTCAGGAAGCCGCCGCCACACGGTCATTCCTAGGGTTAGTCTCCGAACAGAGTCTCTACAACTTGAATGCCCGTATGATTGAGCTGGAAGTTATTCCGGCGTGCCGGGCATACGGATTAGGATTGCTCCCTTGGAGTCCTCTTGGTGGCGGACTGCTCGGCGGTATTCTTGAACAGACGAGAGAAGGACGCCGGTCTTCAGATCGCATGCGGCAGGCGTTGGAAAAGAATATAAAAAAAATCGAGGCCTATGAGGCTTTGTGTAAAACATTGGAACGTCCTCCCGCGGAAGTCGCGCTGGCTTGGCTCTTACGCAACCCAGTCGTCACCGCCCCGATCATTGGGCCACGAACGGTTTCGCAGCTGGACGATGCCCTGAAGTCCCTGGAAGACCCGTTGGATGACCAAACCCTGATGCGGCTCGATGCCATCTTTCCGGGTCCCGGGGGCGAGGCGCCCATGGCTTACGCCTGGTGACAGGGTTGGTATTGCACCTTCGTTCATCGTCCGGAACACCTTACCTTCATAAATATGTGTCTCGGTTCCGAGTGTCCGTATCGCGCCGGACGTAAGATGTGATATCTTATCGCCATGACCGAACGTCCACACATACACCTGTTGAGCGACGCTGTGATCAACAAAATCGCGGCAGGGGAGGTGGTGGACCGCCCTGCGTCGGTCGTCAAAGAATTGATTGAAAACGCGCTAGATGCCGGTGCGCGGCACGTGGACATTTCGATCACGGCGGCGGGCCGTGAGGCCATCGTCGTGAAGGACGATGGTTACGGGATGGACCGTGACGATGCACTTTTAGCCATTGAGCGTCACGCCACGAGCAAAATCGCCGACGTGGGGGATATCGAACGGATCGACACATTTGGATTCCGGGGGGAGGCCTTGGCGGCCATCGCAGCAGTTTCCCGTTTAACGCTGCGGACCTGTCCCCAAGGGGCGGATCACGGTGTGGAAATATCGGTGGTTGGCGGCCGCATTCAGGACGTCACCGACACAGGCGGACCGCCAGGCACGAGCGTGGCCGTGCGTCATTTGTTTTTCAATGTTCCGGCGCGTCGCAAGTTTCTGCGGGCCGATGCGACCGAACTTTCGCACATTCGGCAGGTTTTTTTGTTATATGCGATCGCCAATCCTGGTGTGGCGATGCGGTTGTGGGCCGACGATCGAGAAGTCTGCCGGGCACCGGCGTCCTCTACGCGGGAAGAACGGCAGCGGGATTTGTTTCCGAATCTCCCATTGGACCTGTTGCGGCGCATCCGCGCCGATTACGACGATGTTCGTGTCGAGGGGTGGGTGAGCTTGCCGCAGTTGTCTCGTGGTGATCGTTCGGAGCAGTATCTTTTTGTTAATCGTCGTCCGGTCGTATCGTCACAGATCGGTTTTGCGCTGAACGAGGTTTATCACACCCTCTTGCCTCGCGGGCGTTATCCGGTCGTTTTTTTGTTTATAGAGGTGCCGCCGGATCAGGTGGACGTCAACGTCCATCCCACAAAAAAAGAAGTGCGATTTCGGAATGGGGGCCGTATTCGTGATGTGTTGATCGAAGTCGTGCGCGATGCCTTGGTCGTGCCGCATGAACTTTCAACGTCAGGACGGCCGAGCCCTCCACCGGCCGACGGTTCCTCCGCCGAATTACCCGGTTCGCAAGTCGTTTCGGCAGATTTGGCGTTACTACCGGGCCTTCCAACACCACGTGCGTTTGTTTACCCGCGCCGTTCTCTGTCCCCTTTTCCGGCTTCAATCGGCTCCGAGCGGGCGGCACCCTCCGAGCATCCCCGCGAGGACGATGAAATTCCGAAGGCCCCATGGGCTTGGTGTCGCATACTCGGCCAGGTCGGCGGTCTATACATCGTTCTTGAAACCGAGGATGGTTTGGTGCTCATGGACCCTCACGCGGCGCATGAGCGTATATTGTATGAGCAGTTCATGCGCGCGGTGCTGACTGGGCCCGCGCCGTCACAGGGCCTTCTTTCGCCGGAAACCGTCAAAGCGCCCGCTCCGATGGCGGCCGCCATTCGGAATAATCTCGAGGTGCTTTCGAAAATGGGGTTTGGCATCGCAGAATTTGGCGCCGATACCTTCATTATCGACGCGGTGCCCGCGGCTTTCGGGTCAATCCCTGCACAGGAACTCCTGTTGGAAGCAGCGCGCAGCGTGGAGGAAGGAGGCCAGCGTGGAGGAACCGAAAGATGGTCGGTCGAGCGCGTGGCGCGGGCCGCTTGTCGCGCCGCCGTCAAGGCGCAAGACCAATTAGCGTTAGAGGAAATTGAACGATTGGTGGTCGATCTGGCGGCGACAGAAATGCCGTACACGTGTCCGCACGGCCGACCGACATTAATTCACATCGGGTATGGGGAATTAAATCGTAAATTCGGTCGCGCCTGAGGCGAGTGGCGGTTCGGCGTTGCGGACGGACGGCTCGGAATCAACAGAGGCTGTGGCGAACCGGGGAGCCTTATCGAGCTCGGCGCGGTAGCTCTCGCGGGCTCGGCGATATCGTTCTCTATCCGATTCGGACATCTCGGCCAGATTGGTTTGCTGCAAGACCCGATAGGGCGCGCCGGACAGGCGCAACACGTGCCATAGTCCTTCGAGCATATCTTCCGCCCGACGTCGGTAATTAAGCGCAGTGAGTGTAACCTCATCCGCGCTGACGCCGAGAAATTTCGTGAGGAACCCATGTTCGCGGGATTCCATGTCAGCCTGGTTCTGAATGAGAGCATAAACCGATTCGACGTGCTGCAAAGTCAATAGGAGAAAGTGAAGAAAATCGCGCTCCTGCTCCCCCGCACGCTCCGAACGAGCGGCTAGACGGGCGTGTAGGGCGGCGGTGCGCAGCAGAGCGATGATCCGTTCCACGAGCATGGCTCGGTTTGCGGTGTCTATGTGGTGGATGGGCTGCGATAGCAGCTCCACCGCTCGTTCGGCGCAGGCATCCCGCAAGGCAAGGTGAACTGGGCGGTTCAGTTCGTGGCTACCGGCTTCCTGAACAATCATTTCATAGCTTGTGGCGTTCATAAAACAGGACTGTACCTCATCCAATTTCACTTAAGCCACGATCAACGGTTCCATGACAATGAAAAAAGTGAACCATGTTATCATAGCGAGTATTAGGCATTTGAACATTCTGCTCGAGAGTCAGAGCGGAGACAGCCGCATCGCGTCTGTGTAATGAAGAGCGAATTGTGGCGCCAAATTGAGTTCAACGGTGTCCGCACATGCGATAATCCGGTCGAACTCCTCCTGAACGGCGTCATCCAACTGCGCCATTACTGCGCCGGCGAGAGATCCGTTGCCGATGACGCGGATTCGGGAAAGCGGCAGATCGGGCAGTAAACCAATACGAATGGCCTGCTCCAAGTCAATATGCCGGGCAAAACCTCCAGCCAAAATCAATTCATGGAGATCTTCGATCCGGCAATCGGCCGTCTCCATGAGGGTTTGTATACCGGCAGAGATCGCGGCCTTCGCCTTGAGCAATTCGGCCACATCCTTTTCGGTGATGAAAATGGGACCCTGAATGCCGCTTTTGTCTTCCGGCACCACGAGACAGGCATGCGTCACGCCACGCGGATCAGGCACCGCCAGATACCGTCCAGCCTCGCGCAGCCTCGCCAGATCAAAGCGTCCAAATTCATTCAACAATCCGATGCGGCGCGACTCCGCCAAAAAATCGATGAGCGCGGACCCGCATAACCCAACGGGCGAACGGGGACCGATGATTTTGTATGTTGCCTCCAGGCGCTCTCCCCATCGGAACCGCTCAATGGCGCCGGCGGCCGCACGGCATCCGTGTCGAACACCCGCGCCTTCGAATGCCGGCCCGGCAGCGGTGGCGGCGACCCTAAGACGGCCATTCTGCCATAGCGCCATTTCTCCATTCGTGCCGATATCCACCAGAAGGGACGGACCGGGAGAGGCCATCACTCGCGCTGCGCACAAATCTGCCGTAATATCGCCGCCGACATACCCGGACATGGCGGGTACGATGTCTAGCAACGCGCTTGCGCCGACATCTAATCCGATAGCCCGTGCGAGGCAGGGAGGCGGCTTGCGGATGACCGGATTGAACGGGATCACGCCGATATTGGTCGGGGGTAACCCGAGCAGCAGATGGGTCATCACCGTGTTGCCGGCCGCGGAAATGCGCACGATGCGCGCGGGGGCAAGGCCGGCCTCTTCGCACATCTCGTGGATTAAGGGGTTCAGAGTTTCCTCAACAATCAGCCGCCGCATCCATTCGATTTCTTCAGGCCCGCGACAGAACGAGATACGTGAGGCCACGTCGTCGGCCTTGCGAATTTGCTGGTTGTAACGCGATGCACGCGCGATAATCCGACCTTCGCGCAGATCGAGCAGGGCACAAACCACCGTCGTCGTTCCGATATCCGCTGCGACCGCCACTATCGGCTCATTCGACCGGTCTCCGGCTTCGATGTCAGTAATGACGTGGCGCTTACCGTCCGGCGCCAGGATGACGCTTATAGTGCCTTCTTCCTGTCGAAGGGTGGCGGGCAGCGATCGAAGAATATCAAGCGGATAAACGAGGTTGGCCTCGCGGAGATAATCTCGGAGGGCGGCATCCAAGCGTTCGCAGTCGGACTCGGTCCGACCTAACTGCGGGGCAGCGACACGAACCGTGATTCGTGAGACACGGCCTCGGCGCAGGCCCGCCGGAAGGACAAAATCCTCATGAATCTGGGCCTCCTGTTCGATCAGGGACTCATCCGGTACACGAACGTGAAAAAAATACCCCAGCGGCCGTATCTGACAGCCGAGGGCCTCCCGCTCCTCGCCTTCTTCCACCCGAAAGCGCCAGCCGGTCAGTTCCTCGTATTCGCCCTCGCCGAGCCAGATCCGGCATCGCCTACAAACACCGCGACCGCCGCAAGCTGTGTTGAGGGCATAACCGGCAGAAAAAAGAATGTCAGCAACCGTAAGTCCGTCGGCAAAAGGCGCACGCACAACTCGACCGGCGCCCGTGATCACCGCCTGCTTCAACGGGCAAGCCCGAGACACTTTTCGACTTCTTTAACGGCCTCACCCGCGTTGTCCGCATAGCCGTGGGCGCCGATCTCCTCGGCATATTGCCGCGTCACCGGGGCGCCACCGATGATGATCTTGATGTCCGGCCGGTCTTTGAATCGGTTGACGACTTCCCGCATATACGGCATCGTGGTCGTCAACAACGCGCTGAGAAGAACAGCCTGCGCCCCTTGTTCGACGGCCTTGACAAATTTTTCGGCATCGCAATCGACACCCAGATCCATGATATCAAAGCCAGCGCCTTTCAGCATCATGGCGACGAGATTCTTTCCAATATCGTGCAGATCGCCTTTCACGGTGCCGATGCATAGACGGGCCAATGGCTGATGGCCGCTCTTGGCGATAAGCGGTTCGATGATGTTCAGACCTGTCTGCATGGCTCGGGCGGCAATGAGCATTTCGGGAACATAAACTTCATTGCGCGAAAAACGCTCACCCAGGTCGCGCATGGCGGGGATCATGGAGTCGGTCATCAACTCCAAGGGATTGGCCCCCTTAGCCAGTTCGGCGGTGATAATCTGCTCGACATCCTTGCGCTTCCCCTTGCTTACCGCTTCATACAACGATTGATTCCTTGCCATGTATACCCTCCTGACATGTAATGAGTCATTCTCGTCTGATCACATCAATCCGACGGTGTGCGGTCCGAAATATCCTGCAAAATGTCCACCATTCGGTCCAGTCCCGCCTGAATTAAGGCGATTTCTTCCCGGATTCTCTCGAATCGGGACAAATAATCAACACGGATTTTTTCCAAGTACTGCCATCTCGCCTCGATATCTTCCTGATTGTAACTTACTCGAGCCACCTCGGCATCCAATGGCACCTCATGCGGGACGTGGGCCTGAGGGTATTTGGGACCCTCCGCCTCTTCGTAAGGCTCCGCATCGCCGTGATCCGCCGGGTGAGGGACCTGCATCCGCAATCCGCAGACCGGACATTGAACGATCAAGCCAACGCCTTTTCGATCAATGCAAAGACTCTTGCCACAACCGGGGCAATCAAAGAAAACGTCCGTGTCGTTGAAACCCGTGGGCTGTTCCGTATTTGCATTCATAACTCACCCCTCCAACGCTGCTTAATGTTTGCTCTTCCGCATCGGATTTCAAGCAAAATCAATCTTCTGAGCATTCAACGGATGAGATGAAAAATTCGTATATCCGAAAAAAGGCGCCACGACGGCCAAATCCGGGAAAGCCGTGCGCAACGCTGTCTCCAGATCAGCAAGGAACAGCAGTTTGACGTTCGGACCGGCGTCGAGGGTCGCATAAACGGACAGGCCTTCCGCCCGTAGCAGCTCGACCTGCCGAAGCACGGCAAGGGTTTCCGGCTGCCAATAAATGATTGCGGGGCGTGATGCGATCAGAACGGCATGCATCGCAAGGGCGTTGGCTTCTGCGATGGCTCCCATTCGAGGAAAATCGCGAGAACCGACCGCGGCGCGCAGGGAGGCCAAATCGCGCCACGCAGTCGTCGGCCATGCGGAATAGAGGGGGGAGGTTTCAACCGAGCGGCGCATGGCCTCGCGAGAGCCGATCGCTTTGGGAGCCTTTGAAATGAAAAGCGTCGCTATGCGCAGTTCCGGCCATACCTCCGGCCATTGTTCCGCGAAACTATCCGCACCATCCTCACGCGTGCCCGCATGCCACTCGACAAATCCGGTCGCGACCGAGCGCGCCGCGCTGCCGCTGCCTAGCCGCGCTAGAATCGAAAGCGTACGAAGGTCCAGTCGCCAGTCGAATAGCCTGTCGAGGGCACGCGCAAGCGCAGCATAGGCCGATGCCGACGAAGCCAGGCCGGCTGCTGTTGGTATCGTATTATCCGACCGAATTTCAAAAGCCGGCGCCTGCTCAGATCGGAAAAGATCGAGGTATTCGGCCAGGCGATGGGCCTCGGGACTGTCACAAGGCAATAATTCCCCATTCAGCCAATAACGATCCATATCGGACAGTCGGATCGACGTGCGGGTTCCGAGAGACCCCAACGACAGCGAAACACTGTTGGTCATGGGAAGGTTCAAGTCGTGGTCCCGTTTGCCCCAGTATTTGCACAAGGCGATATTGGCCGATGCAAACGCCGTTGCCTCATGTTGGGCAGGCGCACCGCCTATGCGATCACCGAGTGCGGCGTGGACGGCCGCGAGCCGACGAACGTTGGCGCTTCCTTCGAAATTCCGCGTCATCTGGTTACCCCCATCGAACGCCTTCATCCGTTAAACGAACCGCCAGGAGATGCCCCGGTCCCCGGTAAACGGCAGTTGCGCCCAATCCGATTACGCAATCGCCCAGCCCAGACCCGGATATCTTGGCGCCAAGGATACCGGGGAGAGACCGTAGAGCAGTGACGATCGCCGTCAGCGTATGATCGGAAACGCCGAGCCTTTCCAGGACGAGCTGGGCTTTGTTCATAAGGCTTCCGATGGCTGCCCAGGAGCTTTGACGAAAGCCCTCCGCCGCTGCCGTCGTGATCCTCTCGGAATCATCAAAAAGACTCTCATAAAAAGCGGGATTGTTCTTCCGCCATGCCTCAACGCGGCGAATCACTTCTGGAGTGGGGGTTTTGTAACCGGCATAGACAACCGTGAGGGGCGGCAATCTCGGCAGTCGTTCGGGACACGCGTCACTCATGCGGTATAGACACAGCCCACCGTACACACTGGCGGCCACGTCCGCTCCAGACCCCACGCCACCCTGAGCCTGCCGCACGAGACGTCGAGCCTCATCGAGCAACGCGACCGGATCGGGCGATCGCCCCGCGACAATCTGCAAAGCTGCCAGAATCGCAACGGTGACCGCGGCGGAGGATCCGAGACCCATCGCAGGGGAAAAGTCCGATTCAATATTCAATTCGACGCCGTCCGGTATCTGGTTTGCCGCATGACGAGCGGCGAGAACAGCAAAACGATGTTCGGGCGGGGGGGGGAAACTGTCGAATAAACGCCCCTCAAATGCGCCCAAAGGGGAACGAACGACCAGACGACGCTGGGCAAGCGGACGGGCATTGACGCGAACCCGAAGCCCCACGGCGCCCACGATCGCCGCCCGACCGTAAAGAACCGCATGTTCACCAAACACCATGAGGCTGCCGGGCGCGGAGGCTGAACCAGATGAAAGCACAGATCTATTATAACCGATGGAATGAACATCGGGAAGTCTGCACTTTTTTACCGAGGGGCTTATGGCTTTGCTCTCCCGATTAATTTAATGTTTTGCCGCGAGAGACTTTAACTATTCGTGGAATTCTTTGCTGGGGATTACGCGAGAGAAAAAGACTCCCATCTTTGGTGATCATTCGATGCATGGGTCACGAAAGCCTTTGCCTGTTCCTTTGTGCGAGAGCGCGGATTGACGCTTGAAGGTGATTGTGTAAAGTTTGAATTCAAATACCGAGAAGCCGGCTTAGCTCAGCGGCAGAGCTACTGATTTGTAATCAGTGGGTCCGCGGTTCGAATCCGCGAGCCGGCTCCATCCGAACGTTGCAACGATCCTCCCCGTCACGGTCTGGAGGGTGAATGTTGTGGAGTAGCCCGCAGGCCGCGGCAATGTCCGCCCCCTTGGATTTGCGAATCGTCGCCATAAAGCCGTGACGGCGCAATTCGGCCTGAAAGGCCTCGATTCGCGGACGATCCGATCCGCGCAGCGGAATACCCGGCACGCTATTGAAGGGTATCAAATTGATTCGGCATCGCAGACCGCGCAACAGGCGGGCGAGCGCCTTCGCATGTGCCGACGTGTCGTTTAGTCCTTCGAATGGAGTGTATTCGATCATGATCCGGCGCTGACCGCCGATGCGGGCACGCCGAAGCGTTTCTATCGCATTCGCCACAGGATACGCCGCTTCCGCAGGCACGAGGCGTTTGCGCTCCTCCGAAAAGGGCGAATGGACACTGAGCGCGATATGGCATCGGGTTTCGGAAATGAGGCGTTCTAGAGCCGGCAGAATACCGACCGTGGACACGGTTAGACGCGTCGGACTCATGGCATACCCGTAATCCGCAGTGAAAATTTCCAAACTACGCAATACGGCCTCGATGTTGTCCAGCGGCTCACCCATCCCCATAAAGACGATGTTCGTGATCCCATCGCGTTCCGGCAGGGAGGCGTATTGATTCAAAATGCCGTCCGGCGTGAGGTTGCCGTGAAAACCGAGGCGGCCTGTCATGCAGAAACGACACGCGCGGCGACATCCGGCCTGCGTGGAGAGGCAGAGTGTCTGGCGTTCGCCATCCGGAATAACGGCGGATTCGACGCACCACTCATCCAAAACGGGAAACAGATACTTCAGAGTGCCGTCGCAGGATGCCTGGCGCGCGATCGGTTCACGCCGGCCGACATCATCGCCGTATTGGGCGACCATCGCCTCACGGACGCGGCGCGGCAGATTCGTCATTTCCTCGATGCGATTGACATGTTTCGCGTAAAGCCAATGGGCGATTTGACGGGCGCCGTACGGCCTCAGTCCGAAGCGGGCCGCCGTATCCGAGAGTTCGGCGATCGTCTTTCCGAAGAGTCCCATAAGTCCATTTTGAAGTCTCGCGCTTTATTAAGCCATATCGAAAAAGCCCCAAGACCGTTTCGCGCATGAGGCGTTTCTGCGCCATTTCCCGCGTTGCGCTTTCCCGGCTTTGCGCTAATCTTTTCTTTGAACTCGTAAGCGTGCGGGTAATGCCGTTTCGGTGCAGGCCGCGTAAAAGGATTGAGGACCATGAATCATAGGCTGGGACACGGGATATCGCTAGCGGCAATCCTGATGCTTTCCACCGCTATCGGCGATGAACCGACGCGCGTGACCGTCAAGGGCGATCGCGTGAATTTACGCGCTCGTCCGCGTCCCGATTCGGAAGTGGTGGGACAAGTGAATGACGGCGAAGTACTCGTGGCGCTACGCACAGAAGGCGATTGGGTGGAAGTGGAGTGCCCCACGCGTGTGGATGTGTGGGTGCATCGCGAATTTATTCGGGATGGCCAGGTTCTGGCGCCCAACCTCCAGGTGCGCGCCGGACCGGGGATCAATTACAACCGCGTGGGGGTTCTGAATAAGGGCGACTCGGTTCAGGTGCGAGGCGATTTTGGCGAGTGGCTGAAAATCGAGCCGCCGCCCGGTACGAAATTGTGGGTGAGTCGGCCGTTGGTTCAATTCCCTGCCGCTCCGAAACCCGCGCCAGAGGTGGCCAAACCGACTTCGCCCAAAACAGAGGAAAAAGCGACGCCACCGCCGAAACCCGCCCCGCGTCCGCCAACCGTGGCGTCGAGCCGTCCGGTGACGCCACCACCACCGCGGCCGCCTCCGCCGGAATTCCGTCTCGCGCCGGTGGCTGGCCAGGGCCGTGTGGTGCAACGCGAGGGCTACATTCAGCCTGTGGGATACTTATTCGGTCGGCCCTCCCGCTATCTGTTGGCGGCGGAAAAAGGCGTCCGCATGGAGACGGTGTGCTACCTTTGGGGCAACGATCAGCAGCTGGAGGGATTCCGTGGGCGCCGTCTCGTGATCGAGGGCCGGGAGTACTGGCTTCAGGGGCTTCGTCAGCCGATGTTGGTGGTGGATCGCATCCGGCTGATGGAGCCTTAATGGGTTTCCCAAAGTCTTCAAGGGAGCGCCATCGCCAGTCGCGATTAGAGCGGATTTGGTCCTTGGACTTCGGCCATATTGCCGTTTTTTCCTTGTCGTTGTCGGCGAAAGAAATCCTGCAATAGGGCGAGACATTCGTCTGCGAGCACGCCCGTCTGCCATTCCGGCCGGTGGTTCAAATCTGCACTTTGAAAAACGGGAAAGAGCGAAATGGCGCCGCCGCGCAGCGGATCGTCGCATCCCCACACCACCCGCGAAATCCGCGCCAGTACGATAGCCCCCGCGCACATGACGCAGGGTTCCTTGGTAACGTAGAGGGTACATCCCTGCAGTCGCCAGTCTCCGACGGACGCGGCGGCCTGCGTGATGGCAAGGATTTCCGCATGAGCGGTCGGATCACGAAGTTGTTCGACCTGGTTGTGCGCACGAGCGATGAGGTGTCCGTCTCGCGTAATCACGGCACCAATCGGCACTTCGCCCGCCTGGAACGCCTCACGGGCCTGGGCGAGCGCCGAGCGCATGAACAAGATGTCGGTATCAATCTCGGCGCCGTTTGAGACCATGCCTCAGCCTTCGATCGAAATCATCATCGGCTCTTCGATGGCCTCGACAATCCAGCGCATAAATCGTGCGCCGTCCGCGCCATCAATAAGGCGATGGTCGTAGGACAAAGAAAGCGGCAGCATCAGACGCGGACGGCAAAGTGGCTCTCCTTTGCCGCACACAGGTTCGAGCACTGCGCGTCCAATGCCCAGGATGGCGACCTCGGGCGCATTGATGATCGGCGTGAAGAACGATCCGCCGATGGCGCCGATATTTGTCAGGGTGAACGTGCCGCCCATCATATCATCGGGCGTCAGCTTGCCTTCGCGCGCCTTGCGAGCCAGTTCGCCGAGCTCCAGCGAGATCTGGATGATGTTTTTCTTGTCCACGTCGCGGAGCACCGGAACGACTAGCCCGCGCTCGGTATCTACCGCTATGCCGATGGAATAGTACTTTTTGTAAATGATTTCCCTGCCGGCGAGGTCCACGCTGGCATTGAATTTTGGATGAACTTTCAGCGCAGCGGCAACGATCTTGAGCAGGAAAGCCGTTATCGTCAGCTTTCCACCCGCCTGGCGCACGCGCTCGCCGAAACGGGCGCGCAGCTCCTCCAGTTTGGTCAGATCGGCCTTGTCGTGCTGTGTCACGTGCGGAATCGTCGCCCAGGCACGACTGAGATGTTCGGCCGTGGTGACACGAATCCGCGTCATCGTTTCCTTCGTCGTGGGGCCCCATTTGGAAAAATCGGGTAGGGGAATGGCTTCCAAGGCGCAGTGGCCGGCTACGCGTCGTCCGGTGTTGATCTGCTTGGCATGTCGTTTGACATCCTCGATCGTGATACGGCCCCCGGGAGATCGCGACGTGACTTCCTCGATATTGACGCCGATTTCGCGGGCGAATTTACGTACCGAGGGCGCCGCAGCCACCGGCACACGTACCGCTGATGGAGCGGCATTTTCCACTTCGTCGAGGTGTGCGGGAGGAAGCGAGAGCGATTCGGCAACGGAGGGGGATGACCCCGCATCCCACGCGGCGGGCGGCGGGTTGGGCGCACTGGGCGTCGCGGACGGTTGGGGGGCGTGCGGCGCGACCGGTGTTTGGGGGACGGTATCCGAGGACGAAGGCGACAGTTCCGCCGCACCTTCCGCCCACACCAGAATGGGCTGGCCGACCTTTACGGTGTCGCCGATTTTAACTAGCAGCGATTGTACGGTGCCGGATTCCGGCGAAGGCACTTCGATCGTGGCCTTTCCGGTTTCCAGCTCCAACAGAATTTGGTCGCGTTCGATGCGGCTGCCGGGCTGGACGTGAATTTTGACGATATCACCGCCCTCGATATTTTCACCCAGAATGGGCAATTTCAGTTCATGCGGCATGGGGGCATCCCAGGGTTGTAAGGTTTCAACGCAAGATCGGGTTCACGCGTTCGGGATCCACGCCGAGCGCGCGGATGGCGTGCGTTGCGCGGACAGGTTCCATGGCGCCATTGCGCGCGAGCCGTCCAATAACGGCGGCGGCGATGTGGGCCGCGTCCACCTCGAAGAAGTCCCGCAGCGCGTCTCGCCCGTCGCTCCGGCCGAAGCCGTCGGTTCCCAAAGCAAGGATGCCACCGGGGCACCACGAGCTCACCAGCAGAGGTAGTGCCTTCAGATAATCGGAAGCCGCGACGACGGGCCCATCCGCGTCGGCCAGGCACTCGGCGACATAGGGGCGTCGTGGAAGGGCTTCGGGGTGCAGAAGATTCCAGCGCTCCACGTCCATCGCGTTCACATACAGCTCTTTGTAGCTGGTCACGGACCAGACATCCGCCGACACGCCGAATCTTTCGGCCAGCAGTTCCTGGGCTTTGAGGGCCTCGTTGAGAATGGCGCCGCTGCCGAGAATCCGCGCGTGCGCTTTCGCGGCGATATCGGGCGCGGGCCGCAACCGATACATGCCTTTCAGAATGCCGTCGCGGACGCCCGGCGGCATGGGCGGCTGTGGGTAGTTTTCGTTCATGACGGTGAAGTAATAGAAGAGACTTTCGCCCGCCTCATACATTCGGCGCAGTCCCTCTTCCACGATCACGGCGATTTCATAGGCATAGGCAGGGTCGTAGGCCTTTAAGGTTGGCAACGGCAGAGCCAGCACATGGCTATGGCCATCCTGATGCTGCAGACCCTCGCCGGCGAGCGTCGTGCGTCCGGCGGTGCCGCCCACAATGAATCCTCGTGTGCGCGCATCGCCCGCGAGCCAGAATAGGTCGCCAGCGCGCTGAAGTCCGAACATCGAATAAAAAATGAAGAAGGGAATTGCATTGACAGCATGAATGGCGTAGGACGTGCCCGCCGCGATGAACGACGCCATACTGCCAGCCTCCGTGATGCCTTCCTCCAGAATCTGTCCATCGCGCGCTTCTTTGTAATAAAGGAGGTTATCCCGGTCTACCGGTTCATAGAGCTGCCCCGGATGGGCATAGATGCCGCACTGACGGAACAGGGCTTCCATACCGAAAGTCCGCGCCTCGTCGGGCACAATTGGTACGATAAGCGGACCGAGTCTCGGGTGCCGCAATAGTTTGGAGAGCATCCGGACGAAGGCCATTGTCGTCGAAACTTCGCGATCGCTGCCGGCGTGGAATTCGGCGAAAAGGTCCGGTTCGGGGGCCGCTAGCGAAACATAGACAGTTCGGCGCGTCGGCACATAACCGCCGAGCGCCGCCCGCCGTTCACGCAAATACTGCATCTCCGGGCTATCGTCTGGCGGACGATAGAACGGCAGCGCCGCGATTTCGTCGTCGGAGATCGGGATACCGAAACGCGATCGAAACTCGCGCAATTCTTCCTCGTTCAATTTTTTTTGTTGATGGGTGATGTTTCGTCCCTCGCCGCCTTCTCCGAGGCCATACCCCTTGATCGTCTTGGCCAGGATGACGGTCGGAGACCCGCGGTGTTCGACAGCGGCGCGATAGGCGGCATAGACTTTCACCGGATCATGCCCGCCTCGTCGCAATGCCGCCAACTGGTCATCCGAAAGGCCCTTAACCAGTTCGAGAAGCCGCGGATCCTTGCCGAAGAAATGTTTGCGGATATAGGCACCTCCGGCGACCACATATTTCTGGTATTCGCCGTCCACCACCTCGCCCATGCGTTTGACAAGCACACCGTCGCGGTCGCGTTCCAGCAGCGGATCCCAGTCACTGCCCCAGATCACCTTGATGACATTCCAACCGGCCCCGCGGAACGCAGCCTCGAGTTCCTGAATGATTCGGCCATTGCCGCGTACCGGGCCATCAAGCCGTTGGAGGTTGCAGTTGATGACAAAAATCAAGCGGTCCAGCTTCTCGCGCGCCGCGAGGGTAATGGCCCCCAGTGTTTCCGGCTCGTCCGTCTCGCCGTCGCCAAGAAAAGCCCAGACCTTCTGATCCTGCGCGGGGCGCAATCCCCGGTCCTCCAAATACTGAATGAAGCGAGCCTGATAGATCGCGCAAATCGGTCCCAGCCCCATGGAGACCGTGGGAAATTGCCAGAAAGCTGGCATGAGCCAGGGGTGCGGATACGAAGAAAGCCCCGGGCGATCGTGCAGTTCATGTCGGAAATTGGCCAGCTGTTCGGCGGAAATACGGCCTTCGAGAAATGCCCGTGCATAGATGCCGGGCGCCGCATGGCCTTGGAAATAGACCAGGTCGCCCGGATGATGCTCTGTGGGAGCACGGAAGAAATGGTTGAAACCGACTTCATAGAGTGTTGCGGCGGAGGCGTAGGTGGAAATATGGCCGCCGATGCCCTCCTCTTCACGGTTGGCGCGCACGACCATCGCCATGGCGTTCCATCGCACGAGGCTCTTGATCCGTCGTTCCAGTTCGCGATTGCCGGGGTAGGGGGGGTGTTCACGAGCGGGGATGGTGTTGATATAGGGCGTGTTGGCGGTAAACGGCAGACGCACGCCGCGATGGTGCGCACGCAGCGAGAGCTCGCTGAGCAGCCGCGTCACCCGTGCCGGTCCGGCGCGCACCAGCACGTCGTCCAGTGACGCCAGCCAGTCCTGCGTTTCCTCCACATCGGCGTCGTCGTCACGATACGGAATCGTTCGTTCCATGCGAATTTCCCAGTCTTTCGATTGGGGCTCCAAACCAGCCAACCCCCTGCTGTTTAAAAAATAACCGAAAACCAAGCCGGGTCAAATCTTCAACGTTTTCCAGACCTTGGAAAAACCCCGACCGATTTTTTCCAAGCCTTGGAAAAAACAGTTCGACAAGCTTCCAAGGCTTGGAAATCTCCGTCAATGCAGGGCGTTCAATGCCGCAATCGCTTTTTCGGTATTGTCCACTCGGACCACGACCAGCCCCACCGCGACTTTCGGACTGCTGGCGCAGTAGCAATATTCGATGTTGACGCCCGCGGCGCCCCAGCATTCGGCCATCTTGGCGAGACCGCCGGGACGATTTCCGATTTCCAGCAGGAGCACCTCTTTTTCGAAAAACAAATGGCCCTCTTGCCGTAGCACGGCGATGGCGCGGTCGGGATCGTCGGCAATCAAACGCAGATAGCCGTGGTCAATACCCTCGGCCAGCGAGAGCGCCCAGATGTTGACGCCGGCATCGCCCAGCCGCCGCGCGACGCGTCCGAGCGTGCCGGGACGGTCATCGAGAAAGACCGATATCTGACGCCATTTGACATATTTAAGAATGGGGTCTACCGCCATATTTCATTCCTCGTCGATCGGCGAATTGTCGCACCCGTCTCTGACACCATGCTATCACAACACTCGGGCGGCATCACGTGTTTTATCTTCCGCCTTCGAAATCGTCCGGAACCATTTCCATGCCTAGGTTGTCAATGCCGCAAAAAGCCTTTTCACGGCACCTCGTACACGGTGCGGCGGGCTATGGATGCGCAAGGGGAATTGGAGTTGCTTGTATCCGAATTCTGCCGCAAAATGTTTCTTTAAAGCAAAGCGGAAGGATGGGAGGTTGTCGCATATGCGCATTCTGGTCAGTGGAGGATGGGGTTTTCTAGCGAGGGGATTAGTCCTTCCGCTAGAGGTGGCAGGGCACGCTGTCCGGCGTTTTGATGTTCAGGAGGGAGATCGGACGGGTGATTTTATCCGGGGAGACGTGGCGCGACTGGATGATGTCCGGTCTGCAGTGAAAGGTTGCGATGCGTTGATCGTGGCCCACATGGCCCCGCGTTCGCCAGATGCGTATGCCACGCCGGAAATATGCTTCGATATTAACGTGCGCGGGACGGCGAATCTCTTCTTCGCGGCCCACGAGCATGGGATTCGCCGAGCGGTGTTGATTTCCAGCACTGCGACGATCAGCGGTTATCCCAAGCCCTGGCGGCATGATTTGCCGGGCGATCGTCCGGCGGGGCTGTATGGGCTCACGAAGGCCTGCCAGGAACAGATCGCTCGATTCGCCGCCGATAGCTACGGAATGGCCGTGGCGGCCTTGCGGATCGGTTATGTCGTGGATGCCGATCGGATGCGCGACAAATATGGTCGGGAGGTGGGCGAACGGAACGAAATGGATTGCGACCGGCGGGATGTCGGCGAGGTGGCGCGACGCTGGTTGGAAGGCGACTGGCGGGGATTCGAAATCTTTCCCGTAATGAGCACACACGAGGCGATGGATTCCTGCGATCTACGCCATACCTGTCAGTGGTTGAATTGGGAACCGCGCTATGATTTTGACCGTTTGCCGACGCCGGATCCCGCTAAGGCCGCCGCACGCCGCTCGGCAAAGAGTGAAAGGACCCCATCGTGAAAATCTGCTGTTGCACGATTGCCATGCGGGAAGAGCCATTGGAATCTCAATTGCCGAAAATCGCAGAGGCCGGTTATGACGCCGCCGAAGTTTGGTTCCGACACGTCGATGATCGGTCCGACGCCGAACTGGATGCGATCCGCGAGCTGGCGAATCGGTTGAATCTCGCACTGGAGGTGGTGGCGCCCTATATGTGGTTGACGCAAACCCCCGAATTGCTGCGGGAGACGTACACCATTGTCGAGCGTGCCGTGGCGACGGCCCGACGGCTAGGTTGCCCTAAGATTCGGACGTTTACCGATTCGGGCCCCACGGGAATCGGTAGTGATCGCGCGACTTCGCAACACTGGCGAACGGCGATCGAGGCCTTGCGGCGCTTTTGCGACACAGCACCCGATTTGCGCTTTGTGGTTGAAACCCACACTCATACACTTGCCGATACTCCGGCAACCACTGAGCGTTTGATTCAAGAAACAGATCGCCCGAACCTGCGTTTGAATTTCCAGTTTTCGTCCATCTTCGATATCAACGCCTATGTACGCTTGAAGCCCTGGATAGAACACATGCATCTTCATAACCAAACGACCGACGGCGCGCCCTCTTGGCTCGAGCAAGGTGCTTTAGACATAGGCGGCTTCCTCGACACAATTGCGCGTGACGGCTATCCGCATAGTCTTTCGGTCGAATATTGCTTCAAGGGCGCCACATGGGAACGCCTACAGTCGGCGCGCGCGTTTGTCGCGGCTCATGTGCGAGCGAGCGGGCGCCAACCCGCCGCCTAAAATCAGTCCTTGTATCGAAATCGGCGGACGAGTAGGCGGGATTCTTCGCCCGTCAGCCATCGGCATTGCCGGAGAACGGCGCGTCGACGCGAGCGGATTTCCGTCTCCACTTTGCGCTCTACCTCCGCGCAATCTTCCGTTCGGCCGTCACAAGAGACCACCTCGGCTAGCAATGTTCGCAGCGTAACAGCGTCCTGCAATGCGCCCAATTCATCCTGGAGCTTGCACAGACCTTTGCACAGATGCCGAGCCATTTCGGGGTGGACGCCGGCGAAAAACTCGATGGTGTAACGGAGTTTTTTGACGAGAATACGCAACTCATGGAAAGCCGTTTCGGAGGAACGCGGGCTGAGATCGCGCGCGGCGTTGCGCGTCCGTTTGAATCGCCGGCGAATGATCCTGGGAGCGACCTCGCGCACAGCTATTCGGGCCTCGGGCAGATCGACGTCGGGCGGAGGTCCGAAAAACTGCTGCCGCGTCTCTTCGATCCACTGGCGGAGGGCGGGGTCTTTCAGACAGCGCAATAAAAGGATCCACGCTCTCTCGCGCCGTGCGTCGAGACGGTTGGCCCACGCGGAAAAAGACGAGTCAGGATGATCATTCGCCCACTGACGAAGTAGGGCGGCACCAATGTCCAAATCCCGCACCAGCCCCATTCGTCGAAACAGAAGCCTGAGCCGAGCACGGGTTTGATGGACGAAATCGGGAGGCAACGCTTTACGAAATACTCGGAGCGCCGCGCGCAATCGACGCGTCGTTACGCGGAGGTCATGCAGACATTCGGGGTTCAGCCCCGCGCGTGCGCCAGGTTCCTGCTGCTCGAATCGAGCGAAACAGGTGCCGAGAATTCGCCAGGCCGCCGCCAGCATAGTCTCACTCGGGTGAGGCAGTTCCCACTTCACCGGCGGAGATGCGGGCGGATGGAATCCGAGTGCCTCCAATGCCCGCTCATATTTCGATATGTGGGAAAGCTCCCAGCCGGTTTCGCGTTGGATTCGGCGGACAAGCTTTTCCAGTCGTTGAGGCGAACCATTCGCCAATTCCAGTTCGATTTCGTGAAAAACATCGTTCGATGGCGCATTCGTGACGCGCACACGGTCAAGGCATAGTTTGAACGTGGCTTTGTGATCGGCGATCGCGTCGAATTCCTCCCGCTCATGATCGAGTTCGACCAGAGGCCGAACGGTCGCGGTTCCATACGCTCGTCTCATCCAGCGGGCGATATTTCCGCGCGGCAAGGGGCCAGGAATGCGGATTGCGTGCGCGGGATGATCCTCTTCCCATTCGACTCGCCGTATGAGCCGTCTGGTCTCCGCGCGCAGTGTTTTCAGAGTGAGTGTAGCGCGTGTTCCCACGAACCGCGCACGCAGGCCGATGCCCGCGCGCCAGAGCCAGAAGTCCTCCGTATCGAGGTAAACTTCTCGCATCGCCATCCGGCGCGGCGACATCAGCTGAATCCCCCATTGTTCCAAACGACCGACTAAAGCACGGAGCGAGGGCTCATCCTTAACGATAAACTTCGCCTCGCATTCAAGCGTCGGCCGGTTCATGGAGATCAACGGATTTTGCGAATGATGCGCGGAGTCAACAGCCACCCCAAGCAGCCGGCCTCGCGCCGGGGTCTGGATTCGAATTCAATACAGGCGACCCCGCTCTTTTTAAATTGAACCCGCAGGTCTCCGCCGCCAACAAGGACGGCCAGCGCCCGTCCTAGGTCGGGCATGTGTCCCACCGCCAGCACATCGCCGGCATCATGCTCGTCGAGCCATTCTAGGAATTCGTTCACATCGCCGCCCGGCGCGAGGGCTTCGCAAACATCTGTTTCCGCCTTCAGGGCGCGGGCGACGATTTCCGCCGTCTCTCTCGCGCGCGAGAGAGGGCTGCTTACGCACACGGCTGCTTTAACGCCGAGCCGTTCAAGCCCGCGAGCAACGTCCGCTGTTTTTCTCCGGCCTTCCGGGGACAAAGGACGCGCTGCGTCGCCACCGTCTGCAACATCGAGAGCGATGCCATGGCGCATCAAATAGACCTTCATAACCGTGATTCTCCTCCCTTTTCGACTGGTGTTACGCTGACCTGGTTCATATGAAACGGGGCAAGCACCCGGTCCAGGACGCCTTGAAGATAAGCGATAGCCACGCCATAATTGGTAATCGCGAGACCACCCTCACGGCCACGACATAGCCGGTTCAGCATTTCACGACGCGTCAACATACAGGCGCCACAGTGAATAATGAGCCGGTACTCCGATAACTCCATGGGATAGTCCCGTCCGCTGGTTACGTCAATCTTCAAGTCCAGACCGGTGTACTGGCGCAGCCAGCGAGGGATCTTCACGCGACCAATGTCGTCCTCCATCGGGTGATGACTGCATGCCTCGGCGATCAACACGCGGTCGCCGTCCCGAAGGGAATCGATGGCACGGGCCCCCCGCGCGAGTTCGGCGAGATGGCCCTTGAACCGAGCGAACAGGATGGAAAAGGTTGTGCACGGCACGGAGGGGGGGGTGTTTTTGACGACTGGCAGCACTACCTGCGAGTCGCAGACCACCAGCGACGGCGGTTCGGGCAGTTTCGACAAGAGCGCCGCGTATTCGCGTTCTGTCGTTACCAGCCCCGCCGCGCCATGATCAAGCAGATCGCGCAGGACTTGGACCTGCGGCAGGATCAGCCGTCCCTTGGGCGCTTGGAGATCAATTGGCACGACCAACACACATATCCGGCCGCGCGGCACCAAATCTCCCACCAGCACCGGTGCGGAACGCGTATCACGTTGCAAGAGGCTGGCAATGGCCTCCTTCAATGCGCACAATCCCTCCTCACGGCCATCCGCTCGGAGGGTGCTGATCGAAATGACGGATCCAAATCGGGCGCGCAGGGTATCGAGATAAGTGGCGGATGGCGCCCGAAGATCGGTCTTGTTCACGACGGGTAAGCAGGGTAAAGCACGGCGTTCGGCTTCGGAAGCGATTTCCTCTTCAAAAGCACTCCAGAGGTCCGCTTCAAGTACTAGCAGAACAATATCGGCCCGATCAAAAATGCGGCGCGCCCGTTCAATGCGCTGGGCAGCCAGCGCGGACGTGTCGTCCAAACCGCCGGTGTCCAGCAGGGTCACCGGCCCAATCGGCAGCAGTTCCATGGCTTTTGCCACCACGTCCGTGGTGGTGCCGGCCATGGGAGAAACAATGGAGACCTGTTGCCCGGCAATCCAGTTGACGAGGCTTGATTTGCCTACATTAGCTCGGCCGAACACACCGATCTGCAAACGCATGCCGGTGGGAGTTTCATTCATGGCGCAAGAATCTATCCCAACATTACCGTCTGGCGAGACGAAGCGATGCCGTCGAAAAATGGTAACACAACGGGACAAGATTGACAAAGCCGGTCGGTTCATACATTTTATCACACAGATTTCGCACCCGTGGTGGAATTGGCAGACACGTAAGATTCAGGTTCTTATGCCGCAAGGCGTGGGGGTTCAAATCCCTCCGGGTGCACCATCTCAACAAAAATTGATAAGGCGGTATCTTCGGGCGGGCGACGACAGTACCCTCTTTCCCGTTCGTGACCCGCGGAACGGAAAAAACACCATGAACGACACAGAAAAAACCTCTGTGGTATCCGATGAAGAAATCGAGCGCGGTGTAAAAAAAGTTTTTGATGAATATATCAATCCCGCCCTCCAATCTCACGGCGGTTTCGCCCGTTTGGTCGGCGTGACGCAAGGCGAAGTCCGGGTCGAGCTCGGCGGCGGATGCCGGGGCTGCCCAGGTGCGCGCGCGACCATGCGGCAGGGCATTGAAGCGATTCTCCGGGAACAGGTGCCGGGAATCGTGGCGGTCACCGACGTCACCGAGCACGGTCTGTGACGCGGCAGTGGTCCGGCAGGAAGGCGCGCGGGGACATCGTCCCGGTGCGTCGGCGCATGGAGTGCAGGATAGATGAAAGCCGGCAGCCAGCTTCTTACGACCATCGGTGAGCGCTGCCGGGTGTGTTATACGTGCGTGCGCGAATGTCCGGCTAAAGCGATCCGCATCGCGCAAGGTCGGGCCACCGTCATCGCCGAACGCTGCATCGGCTGTGGGCATTGCGTGCGCGTGTGCGGACGCGACGCCAAAAAGGTGTATCGTTCGATTGATGAGGTAAGGGACCTTTTGCGCGGTGAATGGCCGGCCGCTGCGCTGCTGGCCCCCAGTTTTCCTGCTGAATTCACCGATATTCCACCGCCGATTCTCGTAGGCCGGCTGCGGAGAATGGGATTCGCGCGCGTCGCTGAAGTGGCGTTTGGGGCTGATTTGGTGGCGAAGGAATACGCACGATTGCTTGCTGGCGACAGTAGTCGAAAATATATCGCGACGACCTGTCCGGCGGCAGTCGCCTTCGTCGAAAAATATCATCCTTCGCTCGTGCCGCATCTAGCGCCGATTGTGTCGCCGATGATCGCCATGGCACGAGTGATTCGAGCGATGTATGGGTCCGAATGGCGTATCGTTTTCATTGGCCCCTGCCTGGCAAAGAAGATCGAGGCCGACCGTGACAACGGCCACGGCGGCGAGGTGGACGCGGTGTTGACCTTTGCCGAACTTCGGGAAATGTGGGCGGAGAATGGAGAACAGGCCGAACAAGCTTCGCCCTCCGATTTCGATCCTCCACATCCCGGGCTTGGGGCGTTATTTCCGGTCAGCCGCGGCATGTTGCAGGCCGCCGGCGTTTCGGAAGATTTGCTGCAGGGTGATATAGTCGCCGCGGATGGGCGCCACAATTTTGTTCAGGCTATCGCCGAGTTTGAAGCCGGTGCATTGAATGCGCGCCTGCTGGAAGTGTTGTGTTGCCCCGGCTGCATCATGGGGGGGGGGATGAGCGTGGATGCGCCGCTGTTTCGACGCCGCGAGGCGGTCAGCCAGTATGCGCGGACACGCGTGCGCAACCAAACATCGCTGAACCTGGTGACGGACGGTCGCTTACGCGGACTAGATTTGTCCGCGCGCTTTCAGCCACATCCGGTTGCGCTCCCAACCGCGGATGCAGAGATCATTCGGACGATTCTCGCCCGGATGGGGAAGACAAAACCTGACGATGAGCTGAATTGCGGGGCCTGCGGCTATCTGACCTGCCGAGATCATGCCGTGGCGATCGCGTCGGGCCTGGCGGAGAGCGAAATGTGTCTGCCTTATACGATCGAACGCCTTCGCCGGTCACTCGAAGATCTGAACCGCTCCAACGCCAGCCTCGCCTCCGCGCGCGAGGCGCTGTTGAACGCCGAAAAACTCGCCAGTATGGGCCAATTGGCTGCTGGCATTGCGCACGAGATCAACAATCCGCTTGGCGTCATTCTGCTGTATGCGCGCCTGCTGTTGGATGAGCTGCCAGAGAACGCCGACGAGCGCGATGACATCCGCCTCATCGCCGAGCAGGCGGATCGCTGCAAGAAGATCGTATCCGGTTTGTTGAATTTCTCCCGCCGGAACCGGGTTAACCGGCGCCCGACCGATCTGCGGGCCCTGATCGACCGGTGCCTGCCAGCGGTGATCGTCCCCGAGAGCATTACGGTTCATATCGAACATGCCCTGCGCGACCCGATCGCCGAAGTGGATGAAGACCAGATCATTCAGGTGCTGACCAATCTCATTACCAACGCCATAGAATCCATGCCCTCCGGAGGGATCCTCACGCTGCGCACGCTGGAAACGGAAGATGGAAACGCCGTACGCTTTGAGGTCTCAGATACCGGTGTGGGCATTCCGCCAGAGAATCGAAACCGCATTTTCGAGCCGTTCTTCACCACCAAACAGATCGGTAAAGGGACGGGGCTCGGTTTGGCTGTCGCCTACGGTATCGTCAAAATGCACGCCGGACGCATTGAAGTGTCGTCCAACTCGGACCCGGCTAAGGGGCCCACCGGTTCGGTCTTTTCGGTCACGTTGCCGCGGCGCGGAGGTGCCTCGTGACACGACCATTGCGCACGCTGATCGTGGATGATGAGCCCGGCCTTTGTGCGGGCGTCGCACGGGTGTTTCGTCGGCTTCGACTCGAGGCGCCGGATGGCGGCGAGCCCTTTTCATTGGAAACCGTGACGGCGAAAGATGCGGCGGAAGCTCGGCGTCGATGGACCGAAAATCATTTTGACCTTTTTTTGGTGGATTACAAGCTTCCGGACGCCAATGGCCTCGATCTGGTGCGTGAATTACGCTTGAGAGACGAGGATGCGCTGATCATTGTCATCACGGCCTTTGCTTCCCTCGAGGTCGCCGTGACCGCCACGAAGAACGGCGCATTCGATTTTCTATCGAAACCCTTCACACCGGAAGAGCTGGAAAGCATCGTCCGCAAGGCCGTGCGGCAGTTGATGTTGCAGCGGCGCGCCCGCGCGTTGGAAGAGGAGCGCCGTCGGGCACGTTTTGAATTTCTCTCCGTGCTGGCCCATGAGCTGAAAGCGCCCCTGGGGGCGGTGGAGAGCTATTTGCGTATTATGAAGGATCGCGTGCTTGGTCCCTTGGTGAGCGACTATGAGGCACAATTGGACCGTGCCCTTTTACGCATTGAGGGCATGCGAAAAATGATTCTCGACTTGCTTGATCTCACACGGATCGAGTCGGGCGAAAAACGTCGGGAATTGCGCCCGCTGGATTTGGTGGAGGTGGCGCGCACGGCGCTCGATATTTATGCGTCCGAGGCGGCGGCTCGCCGGATCACGCTGTCGCTTCACGCCACCGAGCCAATCGGGATCACCGCCGATCGCGGTGAAATAGAGATCATCCTGAACAATCTGATTTCCAATGCGATCAAATACAATCGTCCTGACGGCCGCGTGGACGTCGAGTTGCGAAAAGAGGGAGGCTGGGTCGTGGTTCGTGTGCGCGACACGGGGATCGGCATGACGCAGGCGGAAACGGCGAAACTGTTTCGCGAATTCGTTCGCATCAAAAATGAGCGCACAGCCGCCATTCCCGGAAGCGGGCTCGGACTCTCCATTGTCAAGAAGTTGGCGCTTCTATACGGGGGCGACGTGTCCGTCCGGAGTCAGCCCGATATGGGTAGTGAGTTCACCGTCACTCTCAAAGCATCCTGACAAATTAGGGAATGCCTGATCATCCGCACACAGAGCCTCGCTGCGGTGGCGCCAGACCAACGAGATATTCGATCCAGGCGTCCATGCCGACGCCGGTCTTGGCGCTCAACTCGAAGATGAATACCCCGGGGTGAATCCGGCGAAGATTGCGTCGGCATTCGACGGCATTCCAGCCCACGGCCTCAGCCAGATCCAGTTTGTTGATGACGACAACGCTCGCGCGGGCAAAAAGAGCCGGATATTTTAATGGCTTGTCTTCACCTTCCGGCGTGGAGAGGAGGGCCACTTTGAAGCTTTCGCCTAGATCGAACGCCGCCGGACAAACCAGGTTGCCGACGTTCTCAATAAAAAGAAGCTGTGTGTCCTCATCCAACACGTGGGGCAAGAGCGCGCCGACCTGTGCAGCATGCAGATGACAGGCGCTGCCGGTCTGGATGCCATGTACATGAGCCCCTTTGCCAGCGAGACGTTGTGCGTCAAGATCGGTCTGTTGATCGCCGGTAATCACCGCGCACGACACGCGTCCCCGGAGACGGTCCAGTGTTTTTTCGAGCAGCAGCGTTTTGCCACTCCCCGGTGAGGAAATAATGTTCAGCGCCACGACGCCCCGTTCCTCCAGCCAATGCCGATTGGCTGTGGCGGCCTCATCGTTTTTTGCCAGGACCCGCTGTTCAAGTATGATTTCACGGGACGTCTTCGTCTCGACCGGAGCTAACTTCTCATCGGCATGGGAATGAACATGTTTCCCGGGGGAACCAATGGAAGAAGGATGACCGCAACCGCAGTGTTCACACATACGATAGCCGCTTCGTTGTTTCAGGATGTTCGATAGGATGGAAGAAATCCACTCCGAACAAATGTGACAAATCTCATTTTTTTCATACTAATGGGAAGAGATCTTCAAGGCAAGAAAACTGGTATCAAACTTATGGTTTGACAATCCCTACGGGGCGGGGCCTGCCCGTAGGCGCCGTTGCGTGTTTCGCCCGACTTTGTCCTTCGAGACCGGCTGATCCCCATCCACCGCATTGGTATTTAAAAGGGAGGCCCAAAACAACCGGACAAGAGGAGTTGCAAATTCGGGCCCGACCAACGGGAAAAGCACTGGCGATATAATGGCGCCGCGATTACAGTTCCCCTGCCGAGGTGGCGAGCAGGCAGCCCGTTCATCGTCATAGTAACTCGCAAATTGATCGGAAAAAACATGACGCGTTCGGCCGTTGTAAATATTCGGTAAGCAAGGCGCTCATCTTGGAGTCGGGCACAATGGATCAGGCTCGGGACGCGACAACGACGCACGCCGTCACCGACGTGTCCGGCCACCCATTGCCAGTCGAATTTCAGGGATCTTGACTTGCCGTCGGAGGTATGGCAGGCGATGGTAGATCTGGGTCGAGTGATGCTCGCCGGTACAGGCGGTGGGATTGCCGCTGTCCTTGCGCGGGGAGGATATTGCAGGACGGCACGGGTAAGACCGCAGCCTTTTCTTTTTTTGATCACTTTTTTCCGCCCTCAGCGTCAGGCCCACGGTGCGCGCCGTTGTCTTCAGCGACATGCGTTCGCTACTGCTTTCGCCCATGCGCGAATGTGTAGCCCAGATTGGGGGATATGTGGAAATCCTGGTGCTGGACGAAGCGGATCGGATGCTGGATATGGTTTCATTCCCGATGTTCGGCGAATTGTCTCCGCGACACCGCCGAAGCAGGGCCGTCAAACGATGCTCTTCAGCGCTACGCCTTCGTGTGAGGTAAGGCGGCTGGCGTAGAGTTGGAGGCGCGAGATTTATCGCGTGGATATTGAGCCGGAGGAGGTCACCGCCTCGGTAGTGCACCCCGTTTTTTGGACAGGTAGCTAAGCCAAGATTTTGGCAGGATGACGTCCAAGAAAGCGGGGGTTCTGAGATGGCGACGAAGAGGCGGAAGCATTCGGAGGAATTCAAGGCGAAGGTGGCTCTGGAGGC
>CALLML010000037.1 GCA_938005705.1 uncultured bacterium | reverse complement strand
CTCGTAATGAAACGGCCCCTTTGCCACGAATCCGTGTTGGCCTAGAAAATGGCCGTGGTCGGAGGTGAATACGATCAGGGTGTCATCGGCGAGATCGAGGCGTCGCAGGTGATCGAGAATGATGCCGATATATTTGTCCAGCAAACTCACCATGCCGTAATAGACGGCGAGCGTGCGTCGTTTATCTTCCTCGGAGGTCAGGTGCGAATGCATCCCGTGTAGCCCTTGCGAACCCGGGAAACGGTAGGCGCTGAAATCGGGATTTGTTTCCTGAGTCAAACGGAAATGAGGCGGATTGCGATCATGTTCGCCGGGGCGGCCGCGGGGCAATGTCAAGCGGTCGGGGTCGTACAGGGTGGCCCACGGTTCCGGCGCCATGCACTGAGGATGGGGATCGAAGAAACTGGCCCAGAGGAAGAACGGTTCTTTTCGCTCGGCGTACTGCGTCATAAGGGCATTGACCCGTTCCGCAATCCATGCGTTGTAGTGATAGCGCTCCGGAATCGGCCAGTGGAAATCGTGGCGATTCACATGACCGGTGGGCTTCCGAAAATAGTCGCGCCAGTTGGCGCAACCGTTTTCTTCCAGCCAGATGGCATAGTGCTGGCCGACATGCGGTTCGTCCGTGTGATTGCGCGCCAGGTCCACATGTTCGAAGCCGTAGAAAGGGCCATGGAAGTTGCGCCAGAACTCGAGGTCCTGCAAAATCGGATACGACTCCAGGGATGGATACTCCTTTGTTCCTGCCAGCGGCTGGAAATGGGCCTTGCCCACCAGGGCGGTGCGCCAGCCCGCCGAACGAAACACGTCGCCCACCGCCAGAACCTTCTCATTCAGCCGGGTGCCGAGACTGTAGGCGCCATGCTGGGAGGGGTAGAGGCCCGTGATCATCGAGGCGCGCGTCGGAGTGCAGGTGGGATTGGGACAATAGGCCCGCTCGAAAAGTGATCCCTCCAACGCCAGCGCGTCCAGTGCCGGCGTGCGGATTTCGGGATTCAACACGCCTAGCGTGCTCCAATGCTGTTGGTCACTGGTGATGAGCAGGACGTTCATCGCTCATCCTGTTTTCCACTCGGCCAGAAGGTCAGGTACGGTCGGTCGTCCATGAGGCGCTGCACATACAGGGCCGCCTCGCGTACATGGTAGTCGCCCCACATGCTGGATTCGCCGCGCGGACTGCGCGCGCCGGGGGGAATGCGATCCCAACCGTTGGGTCGGTGATAAATAGAGTGCAGCAACAGGCCCTGATGCCGATCGTCGTGATTCAGATAGGGCTCGTTGAGCAGTGCCCTCAACGTGGTCAATCCGGCCTGCCAATAGCGACGGCCCGCATCGTTCTCGCCGAGTATATGGCCGAAGCGCAGCAGCGCTTGCGCGGCAATGGCGGCGGCAGAGCTGTCCACCGGTTCCCAATCGTTGAACGGATCAGACGGCCGGTTCAGATAGTCGCCCAGCCGGTGAAGGTTGGGAGCGCCCGTGTCCCAGTAGGGCACGCCGTCGGTCGGCGTGTTCTCGATATAGAAATCGCAGGTCGCCTCCGCAGCTCGTCGCAGGAATCTCTCCACTGCCGCACGCCCGCCGAATGATTCCAGTTCCCCCTCCGGGCGTGTGGTGAGAAACTCCAGTTGTTCGGCGAAACCCAGCATGACCCACGCAAGACCGCGGGTCCAGGTACTGAACGGTGAGTATCCCTGCTGTGAATTCGGGCAGCGATAACGCCCGTCATTCAGGTTGAAAATACTTTCATGCGCAACGCGCCCGCGCACGTCGTAGGCGTCACGGCCTTCGCCATAATAGACCGACCAGCGGGCCGTCGCCTCGGCATGACGGATGAGGCGCTCCAGCAAAGAGACACGTTCATCGTTCTCGCCACAATATACGTGGCCCAGCAGGTGGGAAACGGCCAGGGCGCGCAGCGAGCGGATGGTGTCAGCGAAGAGCGAGTGGGGGCCATTGAACGAATAAATGTAACCCATGCCATCCCGCAGCGTGGTCCAGCGGCGAGCTTGCACGGCTCCCGACACTTTGAGCGCGAGTTCGTAGAATCGGATTTCCCAATCGGAAGCGTCAAGGCGTCGTTCCCACGCCAGTCGGAGGAGGTGCCCATACGTACTGACATTGTTGAAGCCATGGTCGTGCACGCCAAAATGCGTCAGGTGGGGGGCCATGCGTTCGATCGTGCGGCGTCGCCCGATCTCGAGAAAACGCGTTTCGGAGGTGGCGTCGAATTGCAGCAGGGCGGCGCCGTACTGAAAGCCCTGGGTCCACTCCGTCCAGCCGCGAGCGGTGTAGCGTCCGTCCACGGTGAAGACGGGCGCGCCAGCATCGGGATCGAACTCGCGCTCGATGGCCTCAATGCATCGGGCGGAGCGATCCCACATCCGGTTCAGGTCGGCGCGAAGGTCTTCGGGGCATAGGTTTATAGGCGAATGAATCATGACGAGCGTCTCCGGTTATGATGTTTGAAATATAATACGCGGTGTGCGTTATTTTGCCAAAAACACGGATTTGGCATTTCGCCTGCCGTTTCCCGCCTCCATGAAGGGCGCCTTCTTTCCTCCCGCGCCTCGCGGAGAAACGGCGTCGGAATCGAAACCTCATTCTCCGATTCGTTTTCCAAGGCTTGGAAGATTTCATCACACTTTTTTCCAAGGCTTGGAAAAATGCTTTCGAGGTTTTGGGATACATCGCCCCCCGCCTCGCTGCGAGGCGCCGAAGGCCGTCATACTCGGCGAAAAGGCGGCAATCGTCCTTTGCTCCATCCCGACCATTGATCGTTGTGACGGCGATCGTTGGCCGCGGGGGATAATTGCCGCCATAACGTGGGCAGTCCCTTGTGCTCAACAGATGCAGCACATACCGCAATTCATCCTGCACGTCGCAAAAGAACCACATACGCGCCGTCGGTGCGCGTGTCAGGGGGGAAAAGTTTTCGCGCGCGCGAGGCCTTCCAGTCGGGGTGGCGTGCGGTCCAGGCGAGGACCATTTCCTCGTCTTCTTCGGGCTCGAGACTGCAGGTGCTGTAAACGATTCGTCCGCCAGCGCGAATGACCTGCGAGACTCCGTCGAGGAGGCGCTCCTGTAAATTCCTCAACCGTGTCAGTCGGGCCGACGAGAAGGTCCAGCGGACGTCGGGCCGGCGTCGGATGACGCCGGTGTTGGTGCAGGGAGCGTCGAGCAAGGCGGCATCAAATCCGCCGGCCGGGGCGGCGCGGCGAAGGGCGTTGGCGTCAGACGCATCGGCGCGCAGAATAGCCGTTTCCGGAAGTCCGCATCGCGCAAGATTTTCTCGGAGTCGTTCCAGACGATCCTCGTGCAGGTCCGTGGCCACGAGGCATCCCCGGCCTGCGAGGCGCTCGGCGATGAGGATCGTTTTGCCGCCGGGCGCGGCGCAAGCGTCTAGCACGTGCTCGCCAGGGCGCGGATTCAAGAGGTCCACAGCCGCCGCCGTGGCCGGGTCCTGGACATAGACGTCGCCATCTGCAAATCCGGGCAGATCAGGTGGCGAAACGCCAAGGGGCAACACGAGAAAACGGTCGGGATCGAACGGATGTGGCGTAGCGTCTATTCCCGCGGCGCGAAGCCGCGCGCGGTACTCGCCGGTTGGCGCCCGGCCGGGACGGGGACGGATGATCGTCTCCGCGCGTTCGTTGTTCCATTGGCAGAGGCGCAGGGCGTTGCGCTGTCCGTATTGCCGTATCCACCGATCATATAGCTGTGGCGGATGCGACAGGCGCACAGGCGGCGCTTGACGTTCGACGGTCCGCAACCATTCCGTTTTTTCTCGTGCCGCTCGTCGCAGGAGGGCATTAATGAAACCCACTGCGCGCACGGCGCCCAGTCGCCGCGCCGCCTCGACCGACTCGTTGACGACGGCGTGTGGCGCGGGGTTTTCCATGTAGAGCAGCTCATACCAGCCCGCATAAAGCGCGGCGGCGACAGGCGGTTCAGGCTCGCGTGGTGCGAAGTGACGCCGCAGCCATCGCAATGTCCCCAGCCGCCGAACGACGCCGAGCGTCACTTCCCGAATGAAGGGGGCGTCTCGCGTGACGGATTCGAGCATCCGATCGGGAAAGGCGCCGGACTGCAGCCATTCGGTGAGCAGGCGCGCAATCACCGTTCTCGAAGGGGCATTCTGAAGTTGCTCTGGGGACATGGATGGGCACGAGTGTACAAGATGGGCGGGCGTCCGCAAGCGCGTCGAAACCGCCTGCTGAAACAAGGCCAGGACACACAAAAAATTTTTTCGAAAAACGGTTGACACGTGGTGGGGCAAAGTGTGGAATAGTGTCATAGGAGTACATCGTCGTGGGTGATCGGGTCACAGCGGAGTCGGCAGCGCCGCTAACGGGGCTTTTCGTCAGCCAGTTCCGCCATGCGCTCGACCCGAAGCGACGCATCACGATACCCGCGCCGTGGCGTGAGGTGATCGGTCAACCGCCGCAGGTCTTTGTGCTGCCGAGCGTCACAGATCCGTGCGTGGTCGTGTATCCGGCGCGGTTCATGAGCGATCGCATCGAACGTATTCGGAAGCTCTCGATGGCGGACGACAAGGCGCGGCAGTTTCTCCGCACGCTGGCGTCGCGTTCGGAGTTGCTGAGCTGGGATGTGCAGGGCCGTATTCGCGTGAAAGACGAGCTGCTGGCACACGCGCACATCACGGATGAGGTGATGCTCGTTTCGCACTTCGATGGTTTTGAATTGTGGAATCCGCGGCACTGGGAAGCCGCAGCGCGACGGGTGACGCCGCGCGATTTGCGGATGGGATCCAAGCAAATTGGTTTTTAATTCAGGAAAGGGAAAACATGATGAATCACTCAAGCATGGTCCGATTTCTGCAGGTGAATCGTTCGATTGCCCAGGTGCGCGACGGCGAGACGTTGTGGCGGCTGCCCGAGCGGCGCGCCGGCCGGTTCGCCGCCTGTGCCGTACACCACGGGGCGGTCGGCTCGGTGTACGACGCCGGGCGCGCGGCCGCGGTGGAGCGCAGCGGTCTGCCACGACGGTACGCACGAGCGATCCTGTTCTAAGTTGTTCCGGCGGTTCGGAGGTGGCATGCATGAACCGGTCATGTTGGAGGAAACCATCCGGGGACTGCGGCCGGAATTTGCGCGGCGAATGGTGGATGCGACCATCGGCGGGGCCGGTCATGCGGAAGCGCTGCTGGCGCGGATGGGACCGGAGGGACAGCTGTTGGGGATGGATACAGATCCGGTGGCGGTGCGCCGAGCGGCCGAGCGGTTGGCCGAGTTCGGATCACGGGTCATTCTTCGCCAAGGGTGTTTCTCTGATTTGAAGGTCGTGTTGGCAGAGATCGGCTGGGCGCATGTGGATGGGGTATTGATGGACTTGGGCGTGTCATCGTTTCAGCTCGACGATGCAGAGCGGGGGTTCAGTTTTCGGCTCGACGGGCCGCTGGACATGCGCATGGATCCCTCGGCGGGCCTGCGCGCCGCGGATCTCGTGAACAAGCTGCCGGAGCGGGACTTCGCGGCCTTGTTGCGGCAGTACGGCGATGAGCCGCGGGCGGGGCGCATCGCGCGGGCCATTGTGCGACGGCGGGAACGGCAGGCGTTCGAGCGGACGCTCGACCTTGCCGCCTGCGTGGCCGCGGCGGTCGGCGGTCGGCGTGGTGCCGCGCGCCATCCGGCGACGCGGACGTTTTTGGCGCTGCGGATTGCTGTCAATCGCGAGCTCGACGAGTTGGTCGCCGGATTGGAAGCGGCCTGGACCGCGTTGGGATCGGGGGGGCGGCTTGCTGTGCTGACGTTTCACAGTCTTGAAGATCGAATCGTGAAGCATTTCATGCGGGATCAGGTGCGGGGAGAGTCGCCGAGGGGGCGGTTACTCACACCGAAAGGGGAAACGCCCTCGGACGCGGAACGGCGGCGCAATCCGCGCGCGCGATCCGCGCGCCTGCGCGTGTTGGAGAAATTGGAGCAGGAGGAAAGGTCAAATGATGCGGTACCGGGTCAATCGTAAGATTCGCCAAGGACCTCTGTTCCCGGCGCCGTTGGCGGGGGTGTTGACCCTCGCGGCCCTGATTGCGCTGAGTTACTTGTGGCTGTGCGGCCGATGCGATGCGATCAGCGCCGAGATTCAACAAATAGAACATCGGCGAGTGGAGTTGCGGCGGCGTCTGGTGGCCGAGGAATATCGGTGGGCCCAAATGAATACGCTGAGTCGAATTCGTGCGGCCCTCGCGAACTTCGGCATTGTCATGGAAGCGCCGGAGGAACGCCGAATCCTTCGCCTCCTTCGTCCGGTGGATGTTGAGGATGTCGAACCGCTGGCGGCGGCTCCACAATTGGTGTTTCAACCCTTCCGCGCGGAGAGCCGTATCCCGTGAGTCTGATACGTCAACGTCTGCGGTTCTGGATCACCACCATCGTCATGGGGGTGGCCTTCGCAGTGCTGATGGTGCGCCTCGCTTCGCTACACCTGGGGACGAATGAATCGCTTCGACAGCGGGTGACCCGCGCACGCACGGTACGGCAGACCATGCGGGTCGGTCGCGGACGCATTCTAGACCGCCATGGTCGCATCCTCGCGATGGACCTCATTCTGCATGACGTTTGCGCCGACCCCGCCGCGTTGTTGCGGGAGGGACACCATGAATTTATCGGGGCCCGTCTCGCTTTGATGTTGCAGCTCGAGCCGGCGATGGTGGTTGGACGGCTCAGTCAGGCGGGCCGTCGGTATGTTCGCCTGCGTCGGGCCGTTCCGGACGAAGAGCTGCGGGCGGTTGAAGCTATGAAATTTCCACATGTCTGGTTCGAACCGGCCTCGGTCCGTTCCTATCCGTACGGCGGGACGGCCTGTCATGTGGTGGGGTTTTCCAATGTGGAGGGAGTTGGCGGGGCCGGAATCGAGCAACAGTTTGATCGTTATTTGCGAGGTCGCGAGGGTCTTCGCATCAGCGAGCAGGACGGGCTTGGCCGGGAATTGTACGGACGCCGTTTGCTTGAAATTGCCGCTCAGGAGGGCGCCGACGTCCACCTGACGCTGGACCTTGATTTGCAGGAGATGGTCGAGGCGGCGTTGGACGAGGCGCTTCCGGGCAGCGGCGCCGTCGGAGGGTGGGTGATTGTCCAACGTGTGCGCACCGGCGAAATCCTCGCGATGGCCTCGCGACCTTATTATGATCTGAACGCATACGGTCGCGCACCGGAAGATCGGCGATTGAATCGTGCTATCGGTTATGTCTATGAACCGGGTTCGACGTTCAAGGTCGCCGTCATTGCCGCGGCGTTGGATGCGGGCGTGGTGCGTCCGGATCAGGTGTTCGATTGTGAAAACGGACTGTGGCATTACCGAGGCAAATCTTTGCGCGATTATCATCCCCACGGACGGTTGACCGTGGCGGATATCCTCAAGAAGTCGAGCAATATCGGTGCGGCGAAGATCGCCTTGGAACTGGGCGAGGTGCGTGTGGAAGAGGCCCTGCGTCGCTTCGGTTTCGGCCGGCGCACAGGTGTGGAAATCCCGGGGGAGGAGGCCGGAATTCTGCATCCGCGCTCGCGCTGGACCTCGATCAGCCTGACGCGTATCGCGATGGGGCATGAGGTCGGCGTGACGTCTCTACAGATGCTTAACGCCCTATGCGCAATCGCGAATGACGGATTTCTGCTGCGTCCGACGATCGTGAGCCGCGTGACAGACCCGCGCGGACGCGTTTTTCGGGAAACTGCGCCGGAGGTTCTCGACCGGCCGCTGTCGGCGGCCGGTGCGCGGCGCATATGCGCCCTGCTCGAACGCGTGACCGAACCGGGCGGTACGGGGACGAAGGCCGCCGTGCCGGGATTTCGCGTCGCAGGCAAAACCGGCACCGCTCAAAAGCCGATCCCCGGTGGTTATTCCGATGACCGCAACATCGCATCGTTCGTGGGTGTGCTCCCCGCCGATCGGCCGGAAATTGGTATCATCGTGGTGCTCGACGAGCCGCAGCCGCTGCGTACTGGCGGCGCGGCGGCAGCACCTATTTTCTCGACAATCGCGCAGCGCGCGGTCCGCCATCTCGGCATCAGCCCGGACGGGCCTCCTCGCGTCATTGATCCAACGATCGAATACTCACCCCCAGCGTTTCCGGAGAGCAACCGTGATTCTGGGCAATCTCTGTGACGAAACGATGAGAATCGAGTCCATTCTCCAGGTTATCCAGTCGGTCACCGTGCGCGGCGACCGGAATTTGGATATCAAGGGCATCGCGTATGATTCGCGACAGGTCAGGCCGGGCTATCTTTTTGTGGCGTTAAAAGGCGCGCGGCACAACGGCGCCGATTTTATAGAGGAGGCGATCCGCCGCGGTGCGGTGGCAGTGGTTTCCGAGGAATCCGCCATTCGCCGTGGATCGATCACGCACATCCGTGTGGACGATGCCCGCCGCGCCCTCGCCGAGATCGCCTGCGCGTTCCATAATCATCCGTCGGTCCGAATAACCACAATCGGCATCACCGGCACAAACGGCAAGACCACCACGGCGTTCATGCTTCGCGGTATTCTTCGCGCGGCGGGCCGAAAACCGGGCTTGATCGGCACTGTTATGTACGAAATGGGCGAACGCTGCATTCCCGCCAGCCGCACCACGCCGGAAGCACCAGACATTCAGGCGATGCTTGATCAAATGCTCCATGCAGGGTGCGACAGCGCCGTGATGGAGGTGTCTTCTCACGCGCTCGTCCAGAAACGGGTCTGGGGGGTAGACTTCGATGTAGGCGTGTTCACCAATCTGACCCGCGACCATCTCGACTACCATAAAACGATGGACGAGTATTTCGCCGCGAAAAGCCTGCTCTTCCAGGGACTGGGCCGAATGGAAAAACGGGCCGCTGCCGTCATCAATATTGATGACGACTGGGGTCAGCGCCTGGCCGGAATTGGCGGCGGATGGGCAGCGCTGATTACCTACGGTTTCCACCCCGCCGCGGACGTGCGCGCCGATGCGACTCAATTCGATGAGCGGGGCACCGTTTTTCGGGTGAGCAGTCCTTGGGGTCAAGCGGAGGTGCGGTTGAAAACCCTGGGCGCTTTCAATGTGCAGAACGCATTGGCCGCAATTGCGTCCGCCGGAGCGATCGGCATTCCGCTGGCGCGCACTGTGGAGGCGTTGCGCACATTTGTCTCCGCCCCTGGGCGGCTAGAGCCCGTGTCCAACGCCCGCGGGCTGCGTGTGTATGTGGACTACGCACACACAGACGACGCCCTCGAACGCGTCCTGGAGACCCTACGCGGCCTTGCGACGGGAAAGTTGATGGTCGTCTTCGGCTGTGGTGGGGACCGCGATCGAGGCAAGCGACCCCGCATGGGTGCGGCGGCGGCGCGCTGGGCAGACCACATCATTCTCACCACGGACAACCCTCGCAGCGAGGATCCACGGCGCATTATCGAGGAGATCGCGGCGGGCATTCCGGCTGGAGCATCGTGGGAGGCAGAACTCGACCGCGAGACTGCAATTGCCCGCGCCATCGCGCGCGCGCGGTCGGGGGATACGATCTTGATCGCCGGCAAAGGACACGAAAACTATCAGGAGTTCGACCGGACGGTTACGCCCTTTGATGACCGTGAGGTCGCGCGCCGATTGCTCGGTTGAATGGCCGAACGAGCAGACCGGACGCGAGAGGACGAATCATGACGATAATATCACCGGACGATCTTTCGGCCTGGAGTGGCGGGGTTTGGTCAGGCGTCCCGCGTCCGGTGCGGGGAGTAAACCACGACACCCGGAAACTCCGTCCCGACTGCCTGTATGTCGCCCTGCGCGGCGCGATATATGATGGCCACGATTTTGTCGTGCAGGCTTTTCAAAAAGGCGCCGCCGCCGCGATGGTCGAGGCATCCTGGCGGGCTCCCGAAGGGTGCGGCCCTCTGCTGCGCGTCGCCGACACCCGTCATGCGTTGCAAGCCATCGCGGCGGGGCATCGCCGCCGGTTGCGCGGTCGGATTATTGGCGTGACAGGCAGCGTGGGAAAGACGACCGTTAAGGATTTGATCGCCACGCTGCTAGAATCTGCCGGCGCCGTGGTCTGCACGCGTGGCAATTGGAATAACGACATCGGACTGCCGCTTTCGTTGCTGGAAATGACTCCGGAACATGCGTTCGGCGTATTTGAGCTCGGCATGAATCATCCGGGAGAAATCGCGCCTCTCGCCGCACTCCTACGGCCCGACTGGGTCGTCATGACCCGCATCGGCCCCGTTCATATCGAATTCTTCCCAAGCGAACAAGCCATCGCGGAAGAAAAAGCCGAGCTCTTGCGCGCGCTATCGCCCGATGGTATGGCCGTGCTGGCGGTGGACGAGCCATGGTTTGATTTGCTGTGCGCTCGCACCCCTTGCCGAATTGTGACCGTCGGCCGAACTGCGCCGGCGGACTACACGGTCTTGCCGACATCGCAGTCCCCAGCCCGCCTGCTCGTGCGGGAACGGGACGGCCGTATCGCGGAATATCGGCTACCGCAAGGAAGCGATCCGATGCGCGTCAACGCGCTGCGGGCCATCGCCGTTGCGCGGGAGGCCCGGATTGCGCCGGAAAAGATTGCGGACGCTCTGATTCGTTTTTGTCCGGCCCCGATGCGGTGGGAGGAGATTCGAATTCGGGGGGTTCTGTGGATCAACGACGCCTATAATGCGAATCCGCTCAGCATGAGGGCGGCGCTTCAGACGTTCGAAAAAATGCCGGGCGTGCGCCGGCGCTGGCTGGTGCTTGGCGGCATGTGCGAACTGGGAATTCACGAGGATGCCGAGCATAAGTCGCTGGGCTGGGATATCGCCGCGGGCGACTGGGCCGGCTTGGTGACGGTGGGGACACTGGGAGCGAAAATTGCCGAGGCGGCCGCCGCCGCAGGCTGGCCGTCCGATCGTCTCACTCCCTGCGCCGATGCGCGGACGGCCGCCGATGTTTTGCGCCGTCACCTGGTTGCAGGAGACGCCGTGTTGCTGAAAGGTTCGAGGTCGGAGCGTATCGAAGAGGTTCTGAGTGAATGGCGCCGGATGGAGACCCCCACCGCCTCGGAATCAGAAGGGGACGGCGCCCGCGCGGAGTAACATATGTTGTATCTGCTTTCATCGCCGGAATGGGTCGAATGGTTCTCGCCGCTTCGGCTCTTTCAATACATTACGTTCCGCGCTCTTGGCGGTGCGGCTACCGCGTTTTTGCTGAGTCTCCTCCTCGGGCCGCCGGTGATTCGAGCTCTGCGCCGGTGGAAAATCGGAGAGGTCGTCCGCCAGGACGCTGTCCTCGCGCATCAGCGAGGGAAATCCGGCACGCCGACGATGGGGGGGCTGCTCATCCTCGCGACCATGTCAGTTTCCGTTTTTCTGTGGGCCGCACCAGCAAGCCGGCTGGTGAGGCTCGCCCTCGGCACCCTCGTTTTCATGGCGGCCGTCGGGTTCTGGGACGACTATCGGAAGCTCACCCGCCGATCCTCAGCCGGCTTGAATGGCCGTTGGAAGCTAGCGCTGGAAATCATGTGGGCGATCGCGTTTGTCTCGTATCTTTGGCTGGATTCCGGAACTCGGCCGCTGGTCGCCAACGTATCGCTGCCATTTTTAAAGGAACCGTTCTTGGTCGGCCTCGATTATTCCGCGGCCCTCATTTTCGCGGGGCTGGTGATGGTCGGCTGCGCCAACGCTGTCAATCTGACAGACGGTCTGGATGGATTGGCCATCGGCTGTACGAACGCGGTCGCCGGTGCTTATCTGGTGTTGGCTTATGTGACAGGCCACGTCGTCTTCGCGCGTTATCTGTTGATTCCCCATGTGCCGGGCGCGGGCGAGCTGGCGGTGTTCTGTGGATGTCTGCTCGGGGCGGGGATGGGATTCCTCTGGTTCAACTGCCATCCGGCCCGCATCTTCATGGGCGACACCGGCAGCCTGGCGTTGGGCGGCGCGCTGGCGGCGGTGGCGATCATGATTCAGCAGGAAATCACGCTCCTTTTTGTCGGCGGCGTCTTTGTGCTGGAAGCAGTCAGCGTGATTCTGCAGGTCGTCTGTTTCAAACTGACCGGGGGGCGTCGGATATTCTATTGCGCGCCCATCCATCATCACTTCGAGCAGATCGCCAAGCAGCACGCAGTGGCAGAAGGCCGCGATGTGGAGGTGGTGGAAACGATGGTCACCATCCGCTTTTGGATTGTCAGCATCATTTGCGCATTGCTGGGCGTGGCGACACTAAAGATTCGTTGAGCGTGACCGGATGAGTGAGAATCATAAGGCGGCGGTGCTGGGACTGGGCGTCAGCGGAGAAGCGGCGGCCCGTCTGTTGCACGCGGAAGGATGGGCGGTATCGGTATTCGACGCGGACGGCGGCCCGGTGGTGTCGGCGCGGGCCGAGGCGCTTCGCTCCGTGGGGGTCGCTGTGTGTCTGGGAGATGGCCTCGTGCCGGAGGAGCCGTTCGAACTGGCTGTTGTGAGTCCCGGCATTCCTGTTCACTCGCCTTGGATTCTTGACTTGCGCCGCCGCGGTGTGCCGGTGATTTCGGAGCTTGAAATCGGATGGCGACGACATTCGGGACGCACCATCGCAGTTACGGGATCGAGTGGCAAGAGTACAGCGGTCAAATGGCTGGCGGAATCCCTTGCGCGGGCCGGTCGGACGGTCGCCATCGCGGGCAACTACGGGCCACCGGTTTGCGCAGTGGTCGGCGCCGCGCCCGCCCCCGAGTGGTTGGTGCTGGAGGTCAGTTCATTTCAGCTCGAGACAGTGGATCAATTCCGGCCGAATATCGGCGTACTGCTGAACATCCATCCCAATCATCTCGACCGGCATGGCGATTTCGAAACGTATCGCGCACTCAAGTGGCGGCTTTTTGCTCATATGGGCCCGACGGACACGGCGGTGATTCCTTCGCCGCTGCGATCCGAGGCGCCGGCCTCTGGACCGCGTATCGTCACATTTGGTGCCACGGGGGAGGGAGCGAGGTATGCGTGGGAAGACGGCGTGGTCCGGTATGAAGAGGGAGCCGTTCTTGATATACGGGGCACCTGGTTTGACAATCCCGTGCTGGGACTCACGGCCGCCGCCGCGGCGGCGGCGCTTGAAGCCGCCGATATCCCCCTACGATTCGCCGAAGAGGCTGCTCGCGCGTTCCGTCCGCTGCCCCATCGTATGATGCTAGTGGCGGAAATCGGCGGCGTGCGCTATGTGGACGATTCGAAGGCCACGTGCACGGCGGCGATGGCGGCGGCGTTGCACATGGCCGGGCGGCCGGTGCGATTGATTGCCGGCGGTCTTCCTAAAGGCGAGGACTACGCCACAGTGGCAAATGTGCTTTCCGAACGGGCGGTCAAGGTGTATTTAATCGGAATGGCAGCTTCGGCGATGGCGCAGGCCTGGTCGGAGGTGGTACCTTGTGAGCTATGCGGTGACTTGGATCAGGCCGTGGAGCGTGCGCGTCAGGAAGCTCGTAGAGGCGAGACGGTGTTGCTCTCGCCGGGATGTGCGAGTTTCGATCAGTTTGAAAGCTATGCCGAACGAGGCGCCCGGTTCGCCCGTTTGGTCCGCGCCGCGGATGCGGAGGGGACCGCGGCTAGTTCGTGAATGATGAAAAGGCAACAAAGCGGAGGAACGCGAAAATGAAAATGACGGTCATGGGGGGAATCGTGGCAGCCGCTCATTTAGCGGGGCTCGGGATTTTGTTGTTGTCTCAGGGATGCGGCACAAGCCAGCCGCGCGTTGAGCCGCCGCCGGCGCCGGTCATGCCGCCGCGCGCCGTGCAACCGCTCGCGCCGGCGCCCAAGCCGCCCCCGCCCGCTCCTTTCTCTCCGGTGCCGAAACCATTGCCGGAAGAACAGTTGAAGACCTATGAGGTGCGCCCCGGCGACAGCCTCGGACGCATTGCGCAGCGGTATGGGATCACGACGCGCGAGCTGATCGAGTTGAACAAAATCGAGAATCCGAATCGCATTCGCATCGGCCAAAAAATCCTCCTACCGGCTCATGTGCGCGAACGAGAGGTAGCAACGCCCGCGCCGCCTTCGCCGTCGCCACGCACAACGCCGGCGGGCTCCATCGAACATGTCGTCATGCCTGGCGAAAGCCTCAGTCGCATCGCTCAGCGATACGGCGTAAAGGTATCAGAGATCATGGAGGCCAACGGTCTGGGGTCCGATCGCATTCGGGCCGGCGACCGTCTGGTCATACCGCATCCGAAGAACGTGCCTTCCGGGTCGGCGCCCGTGGCGCACACCAAACCGTCCGCATCCGCGGCCGCGCCTGCACCTGCGCCGACGCCTGCTCCGGCGGCCCCTCCGAACAGGTCCGCTGAAGCACCTCGCAAGGAATCGCCCGTGGAGCCCGCCGGGCCTCCAACAGGCGGAACCGCACCGCTCATGTATACCGTTCATGAAGGAGACACGCTGGAGACGATTGCCAGGACATTCATGGTGCGCGTGGATTCCCTGCGGCGGTTGAACAATCTTCCACCGGGTGCCGAAGTGAAAGCGGGACAACGCATTCAGATTCCTTCGGATTGAGGCCCTGCAAAAAAAACGAATGTAACCACACGAAAAGAGGCTATCGCTAAGGTCGCGGTGACAAAGAAGCGGGTGCCTGTCCTGGATACGCACTCCGGATGGCTTTCGAAAAAAGACACCGGTTTCCGCCCATGGAGTGTTTTTTCTTCGCAGGTTTTTGAGTGATGCCGGGCTTGCGTGGTGAAGGCGCATGTGGCGAACTGCGAGTATTTTAATCGGCGCGGTGCTGATGCTGTTGACGTTGGGCATTGTGATGCTCGCCAGCACCAGCGAAGCGCTCGCTCAGGCGCGCTACAACAATCCCAACTATTTTGTTATTCGTCAGGGCATCTGGTTGGTCGTGGCGCTGGTGGGGGCGTTGGTGGCCGCCAAAGTGGATTATCACCACTATCGGTGGGCCGCGATTCCTTTGCAGTTGTTTTTTCTTGCTCTGTTGGTTCTCGTGGTTGTTCCGGGAGTCGGCGTCATGGTCAATGGGAGTCGGCGCTGGTTGCGTGCCGGAGGGTTGACGTTTCAGCCATCCGAATTCACAAAACCGGCGACCGTGCTCTGGTTGGCCTGGTGGTTCGATCGTTACCGTCGGCGGGCGAGCACCCTCGCTTACGGTCTGATCCTCCCTGGAATACCGCCGGCGTTGATGATGGGGCTGGTTTTTATCGAGCCGGATTTTGGCGCCACCCTGTTGTTGGCGATTATCGTTGGGTGCGTTCTTTTCATCGGCGGCGCACGTTTCGGTCACTTAATCATCGCTGCGGCGCTCGGATTGTCGGCCTTCGCCTTCGCGGTGCTCCATGATCCGGTGCGCATGATGCGTGTGCTCTCGTTTCTCGACGTGGAGAAATACGCGCAAAAGGAAGGTTTCCATCTCATGCAGGGGTTGACGTCCTTTGTGGCCGGAGGGGCTTGGGGAGCGGGGCTCGGCAACGGATTGCAGAAGCGATTCTATCTTCCGGAGGCGCACACCGATTTCATCTTCGCCATCATCGGCGAAGAGCTCGGTCTGGTCGGCACACTGGGCGTGTTAGCACTTTTTGGGACGGTGTTCGTATGCGGTTTGCGCATTGCCTTCGGAGCGCCTGACTTTTTCGGACGTGTGATCGCCTATGGGCTCACCATGGCGATCACCGTCCAAGCCCTCATCAACATTGGGGTGGTCACGGGCTGTCTGCCAACGAAAGGGCTGGCGCTTCCATTTATCAGTTACGGCGGGTCCAACCTGCTGGTCAACGGGCTCATGGTCGGGATCCTCGTCAATATCGCCCGCCATGGGGCAAACGACGTCGAAGACGAGGACCTTCGTGATGTCAAGGACCGCTTGCGGACGTTGTGAGCGCCTGCCGGTCTGCCTCGACCATAATCCGCACGAGTTCACGAAAGCCCACGGAAGGTTTCCACCCCAGTTTTTCGCGTGCCTTGCGCGCATCGCCCAGTAGAAAATCAACTTCCGCGGGGCGATAGTAGCGCGGATCCACGCGGACGCGGGCCACGCCCGTTTCCGCTTCGTAGCCCTCTTCCTGCTCGCCGCTGCCGCGCCATTCGATCTGGCGCCCGATTTCCGCGAAGGCGGCTTCGATGAATTCGCGTACGGAGTGGGATTCGCCCGTTGCCAGCACATAATCATCCGGCTCGGGCTGCTGCAACATCATCCACATCCCGCGGACGTAGTCCGGCGCATAGCCCCAATCCCGTTTCGCGTCTAGGTTGCCGATGTAGAGACATTCCTGCAGACCGCGCTCAATGCGCGCCACTGCTCGCGTGATCTTGCGGGTGACGAACGTAGGCCCGCGCCGAGGCGATTCGTGATTGAACAGAATTCCATTACTTGCGTGTAAGCCATAGGCCTCGCGGTAGTTGCGGACGATCCAGTAGGCATAAAGCTTCGCCACCCCATAAGGAGAGCGCGGGTGAAAGGGCGTCGTTTCGGTTTGGGGAATCTCATGCACCTTGCCGTAGAGCTCGGAGGTCGAAGCCTGGTAAAACCGGCAGCGCACGCCCGTCTCACGAATTGCGTCCAAAAGCCGCAGTACGCCAACGGCATCTACCTCGGCGGTGTACTCGGGTACTTCGAACGACACCTTCACATGCGATTGTGCCGCCAAGTTGTACAGTTCATCGGGGACAATTTTTTCTAGCAGGCGGTTCAAATTGCTCGAATCGGTCAGGTCACCGTAGTGGAGGGTCAGCGGCACGCCGCTTTCATGGCGGTCTCGATAGACGTGGTCGATGCGCTCGGTGTTAAACGAACTGGCCCGTCGTATGATGCCGTGAACCTCATATCCTTTTTCCAGAAGGAATTCCGCCAAATAAGAGCCGTCCTGGCCCGTGATGCCTGTGATTAGAGCCTTTCGAGGTGAACTCATTTGGCCTCCTGGGGTATTGTGTGCGAGTAATATAAGACAGCACGTGCGCTAGTCGCGGTTATTCCACTGGATCAATCAGCTTGCGAATCTCGTCGGAAACGGGGGGCGGCTTTTCTGGCGTATCCCCGGCGTCGGGACGGAGGGGAGATGGTTCAGGTGCGACGGCAGCGGAAGCCGGTTCGGCGGCAGTCGCCACATCCGGAGAAACCTCCGCGCCGCCAGCTCCGTTACGTGGTGGGCGAGCCCTACGTCGGTTCCCGCGCCGATCCGATGAACCCTCGCGTTCCCGCGGCGCAGCGCCCGTGGTCATGTCCAGCGCCTTACGGAACGTGGCGGTGCGCATCACCGGGCATCCCAGGCTTTGGGCCCGCTGTTCGAGGACGGCATCGGAGGTGATGACCGTCACGATCCGTCGCCCTCGGCGAAGTTTTTGTATAAGACGACCGGCAGCCTCGGGCAGTTCTCTGAGGTTTTCTGCGTAGTAGATTTCCAGGCCCCCAAACTCGGCGCCGTCCGGCGCCTTGCGAAGGGGTTCGCTCGGAAACATGGCCGCGATGTGGATGCGCTCAAGCTGATTGAATTTCTCCAGCCGCTGAATCCACGATATCACTTCTCGGGGAGGCATCGGATTGCGGTCGCCTCGGTTCGCCGATAAGGACGCACCGTCCAGAAGATAGATCTTATCGGTAGGGGAGACCGTTTCGCCGCCGCCTCTAGTTACGAGGCCGCGAAACCATGCCGCGATTCTATTCATAGCGAGTCATTAAAACCGCCAGGAGAGCCCGGCCGTGTATTCCAAATCCCGTTCTTTAATATTTCCGATATCCGCCCATTTTCGAAAAGGATGGGCAGCCATGACTGTCAACCCCAGCCGTCCCATAGGGATTTCGAAGCCCGCCTTTGCCTCGTAGTAGATCGGAGACCAGTCCTTGTCGCGTGCATCGTCACGAATATAACTCTTCATGACCCCCAGTCCGATCGCGATAACATTGCCCTTGAAAAAGAGATGAAGCTGAGGCGTCAACACGTATTCCGCCGTCGGGCTTCCAGTCGGATCCCACCCAAAGTCGAGCCCGATCTGCCAGTAAGCATCGCGGTCATGAAACTGCAGCGCTGCAAGAACGGAATAGTCGTTGCGACCATATGGCAACACCGACGCCAGGTGTCCTGGTTGGTGACGCCGAGCGCCAACCAGGGCCGACGTGTGTATTTGCGCCCAGACGGGGGGCGTCAAGACCATTAGGGTCAGCGCGACAAAACGCGATAGAGATGCTTTCATAGGGTCATTATAGCGGTCGAAGGGAATGCGTCAATCACCGCTCGACCGATCTCTGGTCTCCGGTTTTGCGCGTGCATCGTGTTGCCGCATTTGGCGTAGTGCCTTTTTGGATGACCGACTTCCCGCAGGGGAGGTGCGACCCCACCGGCGACATGACCATTGGCCATTATGGATTTCCCCCGTTTCCGCCCGAAGAGCCGGACATTTCCGTATGGGCGGGGGCGACAACGGGATTTTCGTTCGAGATCTTCGAGAACCGCTCTTCGACGAGAGAGAGCGGAATCCGTGTGGCCCCTTGAATTCGCAAGGCACCGGGCCGCACGGCGACATCGGCGGTGATCGACAAAAAGGTGTTTCGTTTCAAGAGATGTTCCGGCACAACGATGAGCCGGCGATTCGCGTTGTCATCCTCTTTACGAATCAATGCAAGGCGTTGGACGACGCGCCAGCGCCACAGGCGTCGTTGCTGCAGGACGACAACGAGCGGCGGGAGGTCTTGGCGCAATACCTCGAGATGAATATGGAGGTCGGATTCGACACGTTCCACGCCCCGTATAGCCAAAAACGGTTCAAAAATCGGCATCTTTTCGGTCGCGATGCTGTTGAACACAAGCAGAGGTCGTCGGATCCATGCTGCGAGGGCGCGCCTCGGATCCCATGTCACCTCGGCGCGGTGAATCTCAACAATCGTGTGGGTGCTCGCTCGCCACCGAAGGTGAATGTCGCGCTCCCGCGCTCCGCCGGGCAGTTCCAATTGAACACGCGTCAGATCCACCTGGCAGGACGCGCTTCGGCAGAAGACATGCCATCGGCGTCCCTCCGAGTCGAGCAATTCGATCGTGTCCTCGGTGTCTGCAAGGTCAGGCCACCGGACGCGCACGTCCATCGTCAACGATAAGGGGCATGCCGACCGAATCGGCAAAGGGAAAACCGTCTCCGCGCGGGCTTCGGCTATGCCGGGCTCTTTTTCCGTTGGTTTGAGCTCCACGCAAAGCGGCCGTTTCGGGGGCGCGACGATGCGGATGCGGGCCAAGCGCTCGATTTGCGCGAAGGGAATCCCGTTGATCTGCCAATTCGCGTGCGGTCGGTCCAGCAGATGTTCCAGAAGCCGCCGTTGCGCGGATGCGACGTCCGCCAGCGCCGAGGCAGCCCCCAGGTCGCCCGCCGCCGTCGCGCAGCGGAAGGAAAGCTCGGGTGCGCGATCGATGGAGTCGTGTTCGCGCAGCAATGCCCAGGCCTCGCGAGCGCGTCCGCGTTCGAGTAGGAAATCGGCGGCAACAATGGGATCGGTTGTGAGCCGCGCCCAGCACGGGATGTGAACAATAAAACGCTGCGGTCGGGCGCTCAGCCGCACGCGTTCGTAGGCAAGGAAACGAGGAAGCCATGCCGGGCGGCGTAACGCGACGACGGCAGCGTCATAGGCCGCGAGGGAAACGATTCGTCGCCGTCCGAGCCCGCACACACGAATTTCAGCTTCCCGCTCTTCCGTTTCGAGCAGTACAAAGATAATGGCACGGCGCGGCAACGGACCGCTGATGGCGATCTCGCGCTCGTAGCGGGTCACCTGGATAATCTCCGCCGCTCCCAGCTCCTCGCCAATCGGGCTGAACGTTTCACGGCCGCCCTCGCCGATAAAAGACGGACGGGGAACAGGGATCGGTATCCTCGGACCTTTCGAAGGAGCGTTGAATGCCCACATCTCGATCGCCGGACTGCGGAAAGTGACGCGTGGCTGGACAGGCTCGAGTGGCGCCCAGCTCCGGAGGGGAGCCGAAACACGGCGTACGGCATCGAGTCGAGTCTGCAGGTTGGGATAGCGCTGCCCGTTAAAAGGGTTGCGAAGGCCGCGTCCAAGATAACTGGCGTTGCGGATGATATAGTCGCATTCGATCTCGCTGAAATACTCGACTCCGTTTTCCTCCACCGTGCCCGCGCGTTGCACCATGAAAGGCATACGTTCGCCGCCGGGCGGGGTGTAGGTTTCAAAAGCCACGACCGCTTCCGACGGCAGGGTCCGCGCCATCCAGTCCCGCGCCATCCACCGAGTGTCCGACCAGCCGCAGCGATCCGACGCAATCATCCCGAGGCGAATCGTTGGCAGCGCAAGAGTCAGAAGAGCAACGCCAATGGCCACGTGATGGCACGGACGCAGAGTGTAGCGCATTAACGCATCGGCCGCCAGCGACGCCGCCGCGGCAAAAGCGGGCATAAAGAGCATGAATTCCTGGGTGCGCACGAACGGGGCGGAAAAGAACCAGTAATATAGAAAGAAAGCCGGATAGAGGATCAATACAGGCCAGGGACGGCGCCGTCGCGGCAGGGCTTGCAGCGCGAGGCCGATGACCGCCATCGCGATCCATCCGATCCCCATGGAGCCAAAGAAATGCAGCAGTTCACGCCCGTGCCAGGCTTGCCGAGCCCAGGGTTCGGCGTGCGCCGCGCCGAGGATGCCGGCGGTCTCGGAGGCGACACGGCGGCCGTGCATACGCAACTGTTGGAAAAATCCGCGCATTTTGATCGGTGCCGGCGAGGCCGTGAGGAAACCTGTGGCCGTGATCAAACAGCCCACAAAGGCGCGGCCCAAGAAACGTTTGATGCGCCCCAACGCGGATAAAGACTGTGCGGCCGCGCTCTCCACCGCGGCGACAAAAACCAGTGGGATCAGCACGGCAAGGGGATACTTCGTTCCCGTGGCGAAGCCTGTGGCCCACGCAGCTAAGACGAAACCAGCAAAGTTCGGCTTCGCGCGATGGCGCGCCCACAGTATTAGCGCCAGCGTCAGGGCGGCGACGGCGGCCGTGTCGCTTTCGATATAGTGGCTGTGTTCGATTGGGTAGGCGGCACCGGCGAAAAGCAACGCGCCCAGCAATGAGGCTGGACGTCCCGCCCCCACAGCTCGACAGAGGCCGTAGATTAAAAAGATCGTCGCGGCGCCCAGGCCGACGTTAAATGGACGGGCAAAATCGGACACTTCTAGTATCACCGCAGCACGATCGGTTTCGCCTCGCCATCGGCGCAGCCATTCTCGCGGTCGGAAGATGAGAATTTCCAACCAGCGACGCGTTTGCTCAGCCAATGTGAAGTAGCCGCCGGCGTAGGTGTGTTCCAGCCATCCGCGTGAACGGGTGTGTTCCATCCAACGCAGAATGGTCCGCTCATCAGGATGTAAAGCGGTCGGACGCGCCATGCCGTGCATGCGCAAGAGCAAGCCGAACACAAAAATCGCGGCGAGGACAACGCAGGTGCCGATGCGGTGGCCTTCTTTCATGGGTAAAGCCTCAAAACCTGATGGCGATCCCATAATTCCAGCCTCATTGTTGTAGCCCCTGCCTCGTCAACCATCGCGCGAGGCCAACGCCAGCGTTGTGGCTCCGGACCGAGGCGTTCGATCGGATCGGCCAAGGGGAAACGACGGTCCTGAATCACCAATACCGGTAAAATTGGCACCGGCAATCCATCGTTGCGTCCACTGAAAACGATCGCATCGCCCTCTTCCGGCAGAGGTGGGACGCGCTCAACGACAAAACGGTGTCGGCCCCCATAAACCGAGATGCGCGGAATACGCAGTAAATCCATCTTTCTCGAAAAGACAGCGACCCGATCTTCACAGATCATCGCCGTGCGAAAACCGGCGACCCGCACGGCCTCGACCAACGCGGGCGGATGTGCGCCATACGGATAGCAGAAATCTCGGATTTCAGCGCCCGTATGTTCCCGCAAAAGCCGTCGGCTTTTCGCCGCTTCCGTTGCGACGATGTTCGGAAAACGGGAATGCGTGTGGCTGTGCGAACCGACGCGGATCACGCCGCGTCGGTCCATCGCGGCGATTTCCGCCCACGTCATGACGGGATCGTTCCGGTATAGGCGGCGATTTTCGCCGGCGCCTGCAACCAGCCCCGTGATCACGTACGCGGTCGCCGTAAAACCGTATTTTTTCAGCAGAGGTTCCGCCAGCCGAAGGACGTTTTCGAGGCCGTCATCGAAGGTAATGATGACGGGACGGCGGGGCAACCATCGGCAGCGCCGAGCGGCCTGAACCAGGTCGGAGGGACGGATCGAGCGATATCCTTGCTTCCGCAGCCAAATCAGATGTCGTTCAAACTCTTCCGCTTCGACGGCCCAGACGTCGTCCCCAGCCTCTTCGGTGATATTGTGATACATCAGGACCGGTACCGACCGCTGTTGTTGTGCCCTGTCCAACCCGAGGACCCATCCCCCGGCCGCCACGATGACGCCGACCAGCGTCCCTGTGGCCACTTGGAGCGTGTGTCGGATCACAGGGGATCCGCGAGGACCCACACCTCGCGCTCCCGTGGGCCGTCAAACTCGCAGAAAAAAATCTCCTGCCAGGTCCCGAGGTGCAATTCTCCCTCACGCACCGGAACGCGGACGGACGAGCCGATCAGCGACGCCTTGATATGGGCGGCCGAGTTGCCCTCAGCATGGGCATAATCCGCATTCCAAGGCACAATACGATCCAATGCTCGTGTCAGGTCCGCCAGCACATCGGGATCTGCGCCTTCGTTGATCGTTACCGCCGCTGTCGTATGCGGAACAAAGATGGTGAGGATACCGTCACGCACCTTCAATTCCCGCACGGCCGCTCGGATGGCAGAGCCGATCGGCAACCAATCTGTTCTTTGCCGTGACAAAAGCGATAGCCGTTTCATGCCACAACGATTATATATAGTCTCAAAATAACCATGGCAATTCAACTGGCGCTTCAACTGATCTTGTTGGCGCTGCTGCTGATTATTTCCGGCTTCTGTTCGAGCAGCGAAACGGTCTTTTTTTCGCTGAATCCGATCGATGTGCGCCGACTCGCCGAGCGGTATCCTTTCACCGCTCGCCGCGTCCGCATGTTGACGGCTCAACCCACGCGACTGTTGGCCACCATTCTGATCTGCAACACGATCGTCAATATCGCGGCCTCGTTTCTGGCTTATCGCATTGCGCACCGTGTCTGGCCGGCGCAGGCAGAGTTTCTGGCGATTTTTGGGATGACGGCTTTGCTGCTGGTGTTCGGCGAATACGGCCCCAAGCGAGCGGCGTTAATGTTTACCGACCCGCTCGCCCGCCTCTATGCACCGGTGTTGTGTGTGCTTGTGCCGACGACGGAACCCTTTCACCGGTTACTTGCAGCCATTACACATCGGCTTGAGCCTCTCTTCCGCGCGCGGGGGCGTACCTTGAGCGGCGAAGAGCTGCGGACCGTGTTCGATTTGGGCAACGACGAAGGTCTGCTCGACGCCGAGGAGTTGGCGATGGTGAAGGCCATCATAGACCTCGAGCGCATGAAAGCCGCCGATGTGATGACGCCCCGCGTGGACCTGCGAGGGTTGGACCTCGACGCGCTTCCCTCCGATGTGACCGCGTATGTTCTCGATGCTCCGTTCAAGTTTCTCCTCCTTTACCGCGGCGACATGGACCATGTGGAGGGGTTTCTGGATGTTCGCAAATATTTGCTCGATTCGAAGTCCCGTCTCGATGTGGCCCGCCTTCCGCCATATTACGTCCCTGAAACGGCTCCCCTCAATCGTCTGTTGGCGGAATTTCAGCAACACCACGTGCGCGTGGCCGTGGTCGTGGACGAATACGGCGGCACTGCCGGCTTGATCACCCGCGGCGATATCCTGGAAGAGATCACCGGTGATATTTACGATGAATTGGGACGGCCCCGTCCGGTCTTTCAGGAAGCCGGCCCTCATCGGTGGCTGGTGGATCCGACGTTCAGCCTCGACGATTTGAACCGTCGCCTGCGGCTGGATCTTGAGGCGGAAGGCGCCGATCGGCTGGCGGGGTGGATTACCCATCATTTGGGCCGCGTGCCGGGAAAGGGCGACGTCGTCGAGGCGCAAGGCGTGCGCGTCACTGTTCTAAAAGCTGAGAAAGCCCGCATCATGCTCGCGCAAATCGAAAAGGTGACGGGAAAGGATGGCGTCGCATGAGTATAGGGGCTGCGGTGTTGAGCCTCGTGCTCTGTCTTCTGGCGGGCGCGTTCTTCGCGGGGATGGAGACGGGCGTAGTGGCGATCAACCGTCTGCGCCTGCGACATCTGGTGATACGCGGTGTGCGAGGGGCGCGCCAGATCGAGCGGTTTGTGCGATCGCCGGAGCGGCTGTTGGGCACTACGCTCATCGGGACGAACCTCAGCTACGTCGCCGCCTCCGTATTTGCCGCGGGGATTGGTGAGGCAGTGGGCGGCGATCGTGGCGCAACCGTTGCGGGCGTGCTGCTCATCATCGCGGTGTTGGTTTTGTGCGAATATATTCCTAAGGCTTGGTTCCAGGCCTTCCCCGCCCGCCGGGTCCTACCGCTGGCTCCTCTTTTGACGTTCTTCGCAGGTTTGATTGCTCCGGCGCGATGGGCTTTGGCCATCGGCGTGGGAAAGCTGTTGGGCGTGATGGGATGTGCGGTGCCGCCGCGCCCGTGGCTGACGCGGGAAGATCTTCTACATCTGACCGCCGAAAGTGAGGCGGGGGGGCTGTTGACGAGTGTCGAAATTCGGATGATTCGCGGCGTTTTCGATTTGAGCGGCATGACTTGCCGCGAAATCATGGTGCCGCGCGCGCGCATGGTCGTTGTGGACCATGATCTTTCCTCCGCCGGCCTGATCGAGCGGGCGCGCGCCTCCGGTTTCAACCGGTTTCCGGTATGGCATCGGGGAAAGAATGCCTTTATCGGCGTCGTGCACGTGCTGGATGTGCTGCGGGATCGCCACCGCGAACAATGGACGGTTGAACATTACACTCATCCGCCACAACTCGTCTCGGCCCATATGCTCGTGGATCATGTTTTGCCCCGTATGCGCGTGACGCGGCAGCCGATGGTGTTGGTTGTGGACGATCGTCTCGAAGTTGTCGGATTAATCACGTTGAGCGACGTGATCGCGGAAATCGTCGGCGAGAAGGCTTGAACGGGAATATAACCCATGCAGGAGAGGAACACGGATGAAAGATGCCAATTTGTTGCCATGGCCAAGGCAAGTGGAACAGTCGGAAGGGGTTTTGCGCTTGACATCACGCTCGCGAATCCGCCTGAAGGAGGGTCCGGCCTGGTTGCGTCAAGAAGCCACCCTTTTGTCGGATCGGCTTTTTCGCGCCACGGGGGCTCGATGGCGGGTGACCTCCCGTGCGGAACGTCGCCAGACGACGGATATCGTGCTTGAGGCCGTGGAGTCCGACAGGATTCCATCGCCTGAAGGATATCAGTTGGAAATTAGGCCTGCAGAAGCGCGGCTTCTCGCTTCCGCCCCCGCCGGTGTTTTCTATGGGGGAGAAACCCTACTTCAATTGCTGCCACTGCGCCCACCGCGCGTTGCCGCCTGGGATGGCGCCTCTTGGCTTTTGCCGGTCGGACGAATCGAAGACAAGCCCCGCTTCTCTTGGCGCGGCATGCATTTGGATGTGGGCCGCCATTTCATGCCGGTCACCTTCATAAAGCGATTCATTGATCTGCTGGCGATGCACAAAATGAATGTGTTTCATTGGCACCTGACCGAGGATCAGGGCTGGCGGATCGAGTTGCGGGGCTTCCCGAAGCTGACGACGATCGGCGCGTGGCGTGCCGAGACAGGTGTCGGGCACGCAAGGGATGCGGAAAAAAAATACGACGGTATCCCCCATGGAGGGTTTTACAGTCGGGAGGATATCCTTGACGTCGTCCGTTACGCGGCTCAACGACATGTCCGGGTTGTGCCCGCCATCGAAATGCCGGGCCACGCTCGCGCGGCCCTGGCGGCCTATCCCGAATTATCCTGTTCCGGTGGTCCATTCGAGGTCGCCTGCGACTGGGGAATTTTTAAGGATGTCTTTTGCGCCGGCAATGATCGGGTACTGGATTTTATCGAACGTGTACTGGATGAAGTCCTAGACTTGTTCCCCTCTCCCTATATCCATATTGGAGGCGACGAATGTCCCAAAGACCGCTGGAAGGAGTGTCCGCGTTGTCAGGCCCGTATTCGCGCGGAGGGATTGAAGGACGAGCAGGAACTCCAAAGCTGGTTTATTCGACGCGTATCCGCCTATCTGGAAAAACATGGGCGGCGGTTGATTGGATGGGACGAGATTCTGGAAGGAGGTTTGGCGCCTGGTGCCACCGTGATGGTATGGCGTCATGAGGCGTCCGGTATCGAAGCGGCCAAAGCAGGCCACGATGTCATCATGGCGCCCAAAAGCCATGTTTACTTTGACTATTATCAGGCTGATCCGGCGGGAGAACCGCTGGCGATCGGTGGACTGACTCCATTGGAAAAGGTTTATGCCTACGAACCCGTGCCCGCGGATCTCCCGCCCGCGGCGGCGCCTCACATTCTGGGCGCGCAGGGGCAGCTCTGGACCGAGTACATGGCCGACGAGCGGCAGGTCGAATACATGGCATTTCCGCGTTTATGCGCCCTGGCCGAAGTCGTGTGGAGCCCTCGCACCGCACGCCAATGGGAGGTATTCCGCCGCCGGCTGGCTGTTCACCTTCTGCGGCTAAATCGGCACGGGGTGCATTACCGCCATCTGGATGCCGACTGACGCCTTGTCGGAGAAGGTCCGATCCCGATTCGTGTACCCATTCACGGCGCCGGCGATACGATCCCTTTCTCGCTTGGTTGATTCCGATGGCGCTTCCGCGCATGATGGGATCATGTGGTATCCACTGTTGCTGAACACCGGTTTTATCCTCATGGCGTTGGCGCTGGCGGTGCGACATGCGCTGGGACTGCGGTCGCTGCTGGCGCTGGCTCAAGCATCGTTATCCGTCGCCGCCGCGATGCACGGCAATTTTAACGCGGCGCTCTGGCAGGCGCTCTTCTGCCTGATCAATCTTTTCTGGACCCTCCGATTGTGGCGAGAACGTCGCCCCATTGAGATTCCGGACGACATCGCGGATCTCTACCATGAGGTCTTTCCAATGCTTTCCAGGCGTGAATTTATGTCCTTCTGGCAGACGGGCCGGATCGACCGGTTTGAAAACACCCGCTTGGTCCGCGCGGGCGACCGGCCTGACCGCATCTCGCTGGTGTTGGAAGGTGAAGCCGTTGTCCGAAAACAAGGCCGGCCGATTGCGCGGCTGAAACGCGGGCAGTTCTTTGCAGAGATGAGTTTCGTCACCGGCGAGCCGGCCTCGGCGGATGTGGAGGCCGACGGCGTCCTCAAGGTGATATCGTGGGAACAGGACAAGCTGCGAATGATGCACGCGCTCAATCCGCCGCTGTATTCGAAAATCCAGTCCTTCCTCAGTCGCGATCTGACCCGCAAGCTTCACAGGAAGTCAGAAGGCTGAGAGCGCCCCGATTACTCATCCGCCGTTAATTCTGCGAAGGGTGTCGAATAGGGCGACGACATTTTCGATCGGCGTTCGGGCCTGGACGTTATGGACGGAGTTAAACACGAAGCCCCCGCCGCGTCCGAAGATCTCGCACCGTCGCCGCACCTCTTCGCGGACCTGCGCCGGCGTGCCGAAGGGCAGGGTCTTTTGCGTATCGACACCACCGCCCCAAAAGACCACCCGATCGCCGTATTTTTTCTTCAACGTTTCCGGGTCCATGCCGACCGCCGAACATTGGACCGGGTTGATGATGTCGAATCCCGCCTCGATGAAGGACTCCAGAAACGGTTCCACCGCGCCGCACGAATGCTTGAAGGTCTTCCACGTGGTGTGGGCGTGAATCCAATCATTCACTCTTTTGTAGTAGGGGGCGTACAGCGTGCGGAACGTTTCGACGGAACAAAAGCTCGAGGTCTGTGTGCCGAAATCGGTGCCGCAGGTAAATACCACATCCACGCGATGCCCGACGACCCGTCGAATCCGCTCCAGATTTTCGAGCGCGATCGCGGTCTGCCGCTCAAAAACCGCCCGCACGTAGTCGGGGCGTGCCACAATGGCCATGTACCATTCCGCGACATCCCGAATGCCGCGAGGGTGCTTTAGAAACGGGGCGGGCACGAGGGCGATGTCGCCCAAGGCCGTGCCTCCAAAGGCCGCCACAACCGTGCGGGGAGAGGCCGACAACCGCTCGACACTCTGTCGGAAATGGTCGAGATCCGCTTCGGAAATCGGCTGGAATTCTTCCAGGTTATCAGCTGGGTCCATACGATCTTCGTCCAACGGTGGCTGACGGATAATGGTATCGAAAAAATAGCCCCCCACCGGCAGGCGTCCGCTGGGAGGAGCGTCGAGATCGCCTTCGGGGTAGATCAGCCAATTGCCGTTGGCATCCGTTCGGATCCGGAAATTTTCGGGCACCTGCACCACCTGGCCCCACGGCAACCGGAATTCCCGCCAACCCTCGTTCGGAAACCCGAACAGGGTGAGGCGGCCCATGATCCCGTCGGTGTCGATGCCCAGTGCCTCTTTGAGATCATCCTCGACTTCTCCCAACATTTGATAGGGCTCGATAACGCGAACTGGATGGCGATCCAAACCATAGTATTCGCGCAACGCCGCCACGACCGATACATGAAGACCGGTCACAGCGGTAGAACCGAAATCCACGGGAATGCGGTCGGGCTCTCGATGGGCAAGGGCGGTCAGAATACGTTCTCGACCGGTCATGTTTATTTTCCTCCATACAACCCGTCTGCCCCAGTATGCCCGATTCATCAGGAAAGACAATTTCGATGAAGCGCCCGGCGCGCCGGCGGTCAACGGCTGGATCGGCGACATTCCGTTTCATCGCTTGCCCGTTGGTGGCGCGACCCGTCGCAATGATAGAAAATAGTTGCGATATGATTGAACATGATTAAAATCGCTCAATATGAAACATGCCGGATCTCAGGTCGCAACCGTTTTACCACAGCCGTTCGCGCCGGAACGGCTGGAGCGGATGCTGGCGATGATCCGCGAGCGCCGGGCGGTGCGGCTGAGCGAATTGTGCGCGGCGCTGGGCGCGTCGCCGGCGACGGTCCGCAGAGACCTCGCGCGACTCGAGGCGCGGGGACGTGTGCGGCGGGTCCACGGGGGCGCGGTCAGTGTCGAAAGCCGGCTGGACGAGCCGTTGTTCGACGACAAGACGGGGTTGCACGCGGCGGAAAAACATCGCATCGCGGAAACAGCGGAGACGTTCGTGCGCGCCGGGGAAACCATTTATCTGGATGGCGGCAGCACGGTCCTGGAACTGGCGCGCCGATTGCGCGGTCGGACCGATGTGACAGTCGTCACCAACTCGCTGCGGGCCGCGGTGGAACTTGCGGGCGGCGGCCCCCGGACGTGGCTGGTGGGCGGCGAATTGCGGCGGCGCAGCGAAACGTTGGTGGGGCCCCTGTCGCGGCTGATGCTCGAACAGTTACATTTCGACCGTGCATTTATGGGAACCATCGGCGTGACCGCGGAGGGGTTGACCACGACCGATCCCGCCGAGGCCTTCACGAAGGAACTGGCCATGAGCCGGGCGCGCGAGGTCGTCCTGCTGGCCGACCACACCAAGATCGGCGCCGTCTCATTTGCCCGGTCCGGCGCATTGGAAGATATTGACTGGCTGATCACCGATCGGACCCCGGATCGGGGGTGGCGAAAAATCTTGAGAAAGGCCGGCGTGCGATGGATGGTCGCCGGTCGCGGAGAGCTTCGTAACCGAGGGAAAAAGGAACATCAACCATGAGCACGTATCTGAGCAATAAACGACCGGATTTCACGCCTTTCACTATCGAATTGGGGACCATTCCCGCCTATCGGTATGACGGCGGAGTGGCCGCAGAGAAAGAGAAGGGGACCCTCACGCGCGAGATCGCGCTGGAACTGCTGGAAGATATGTTGATGGTGCGGGAGCTCGAGGAGATGATCGTCAAGCTTCGTTCCGGGGCGTATGAGCCGATCCCGACGTTCAACTATCGTGGGCCCACGCACGTCTCGATCGGTCAGGAGGGGACTTCGGTGGGCGCTTGCGCCGCGCTGCGGCTGGATGACAACATCACCAGCACCCATCGTGGCCACGGCGACAGTCTCGCCAAGGGCACCCAGGCGATCCGCCGCATGACGGTTGAGCAGTTGCGCGCGCGCGTGCCGGACGCGAAAGCGAGTACGCCTGCGGAATGGCTCGAGGCCGCGCTCGATGACCACGTCTATCGCACCATTGCGGAGCTTTTCGGCAAGGACGACGGCTATTGCCGCGGGCGGGGCGGCAGCATGCACATCGCGGATTTCCGCATCGGTCATCTCGGCGCCAATGCCATCGTCGGTGGCGGCGTGCCGATCGCGACCGGCGCGGCGATGGCCCAGCGCTACCTTGAAAGCGGACGCATCGTCTGTTGTTTTGCGGGCGACGGCGCCTTCGCCAACGGTGTCGTGCTGGAGGCCCTCAATTGGGCGGCCCAGGCGCAGTGGACCAACCACCTCGCAGAGGATAAACCTTTCGGCCTGCCGATCATTTTCGCCATCGAAAACAACCATTACGGCATGACGCACCGGTCCGATGATGAGGTCATGGGCGTGCGCAAGCTGGTGCAGCGGGCCGCCGGTTTCGCCGATCATCTGATGCACGCCGAGGTCGTCAACGGCATGGATGTGCTAGCCGTGCGTGATGCGGTCTCGCGCGCCGCGGAGCTTTGTCGGCGCGGGCAGGGGCCGGTGCTGCTCGACATCGACACCTATCGCTACTACGGCCATTCTCTGTCGGATCCCTGCGTGGAATACCGCACGAAGGAAGAGCAGAATGCCTGGCGGGCGGTGGACCCCATCGAGACCTTCAAGCTACAGTTGATGGAGGTCGGATGGCTCGACGACGCTCTGTATGCGCAGATCGAAGCGCGCGTGAAGGATCGCAACGCGCGCGCGGCGGTGCGCGCGGCAGAGGCCGCCGATCCGCCCGCTGAAGATGTCCTGAAGTTCATGTACACGGACACCGTCTCTGAAACCGTGCCCGAGCTGTTCGCCAGGCCGGCGCTCCGACAGCCGCCGCCGGTCATCAAACGCGATGCTGAGGGCCGCATCCTTTATAAGGACGCCATCCGCGAGGCGCTGATCGAGGAAATGATGCGAGACGGCCGCGTGATTTTCTACGGCGAAGACGTCGCCGATTACGGCAATGCCTTCAAGGTGACAAAAGGGCTGCTCGAGACGTTCGGGCGCCGGCGCGTCTTCAACACGCCGATTTCGGAAGCGTGCATCTGCGGCACTGCCGTGGGCGCGGCCATGGTCGGTCTGCGTCCAGTGGTGGAACTCATGTATATGGATTTCGCGCTGATGTCGTCCGATCAGATCGCGAACCAGGCGGCCAAATGGCACTACATGTCCGGCGCGCAGACCGAACTGCCGTTGGTCATACGCGCTTCCGTCGGCGGCGGCAAAGGCTACGGCGGGCAGCATTCCCAGACGTTGGAATCCGTGTTCGCTCACATTCCGGGTCTGTATGTCGTCTATCCGGCGACGCCGTACGACGCCAAGGGGCTGTTGAAGGCCTCGATCCGCGACAATAATCCCGTTCTGTTCGTCGAGTCCCAATTGCTCTATGGCGAAAAGGGCGTCGTGCCGGCGGAGGACTACCTGGTGCCGCTCGGCCAGGCCGATATCAAGCGCGCCGGCAGTGACCTGACGATCGTCTGCTGGGGTCCCGCGGTGAACGATGCCCTGAAAGCCGCTGAAACGCTGAAGAAAGAAAACGGTGTCGAGGCGGAAGTCGTGGATATACGTTGCCTGGTTCCGTTCGATGAGGAAACCGTCTTGCGGTCGGTCGCCCAAACGGGCCGGTGCGTGGTCGCCAGCCATGCTATCAATATCGGCAGTTTCACTGCCGAAATCGTCTCGCGCATCGTGGAGAAAGCATTCGATGATCTCGATGCACCGGTGCTGCGGGTCGGAGCCAAAAACGGCATTGCGCCGCAATCGCATATTCTCGAAGCCGCTTTCCTGCCGAACGCGAACGATATTGTGGCCGCGGCGCGGCGGATTCTTTAAAAGCGATCGGGTGATCACAGGAGGCCAGCGTTATGCCATCTCCACTTGCCATGCCGAAACCGGGACAGTTCACCGAGGAATGCACCATTCTCAAATGGCGGAAAAAGGAGGGTGATCCCGTCGCGAAGGGGGATATCCTCTTTGAGATTGAGACCGACAAATCCAATATGGAGGTCGAGAGCTTTGTCGAGGGCGTGCTGCTGAAGATCGTCGTGCCCGAAGGGGTCACCGTGCCGGTGCAGACGATCGTCGGCTATGTCGGCCGGCCTGGTGAGCCCGTGCCGGAAACTCCGCCGCCCCCTCCACCGAAATCCCCACCGACGCCCGCGGCGGCTCCTCCCTCGGCCCCGACATCGGTGCCGGGCGCGTCCGCTCCGTCGGTGCCCGCTTCGCCTCGTACGGCGCCGGCTGCCGCCGGATCGCCTCCAACGCCTGCGCCCGCCCCCTCGGGTATGCCTCCACCGTTGGCGCCGCCCGCGCCGCCGATCTCTCGCCCGATCAGTCCGCGCGCGCGGCGATTGGCGCGCGAGAAGGCGGTTGATCCGAGCAGGATTCCGGGCACGGGTCCCGGCGGCCGGGTCACGGAAAAGGATGTGCGCGCCTGGCTGGCCGAGCGCGGGTACGACCGCCTGCGCATTACGCCGGCGGCGCTGGAACTGGCGCGGAAAGAAGGAGTCGATGTGCTGGAGATCGCGGGTACGGGCGCCGGCGATCGGATCACGGTGGACGACGTGCGCCGCGCGATCTTCGAGCGCCCGCAGCCGATGAGCCGGATGCGGCAGACCATCGCTCATCGCCTCACCCACAGCTTCACCACCACGCCGCATTTCTTTGTGACGGTGGCCGTGGATATGACCGACCTGATGGAGGTCCGTCGAGAGGCGAAGGCGCGCGGCGCTCCTTATACGGTCACCGACTGCATCGCCTGGGCGGTTGTCCGCGCCCTGACGGAATTTCCGGTGTTCAACAGTGTCACCGACGGTCGCACCGTGGTTCGTCGCTCGTCGGTCCATCTGGGGCTGGCCGTCTCGCTCGAGAACGGGCTGGTCGTGCCGGTGATTCGGCGCGCGGAGGACCTGTCGCTGGCGGAACTGCACGACGCATCCGTCGCGCTGGTGGAGAAGGCGCGCGCGGGCCGGCTGCAGCCCGATGAAATGACCGGCGGCACCTTCACGATCTCCAACATGGGGATGCTCGAGGTCGAGAATTTCACCGCCATCATCAATCCGGGCGAGAGTGGGATTTTGGCCGTCTCCAGCACATTGCCGCGCCCATGGGTCCGGGACGGCCGGGTAGTGGTGCGGCAGATCATGAAGATGACGGTTTCCGGCGACCATCGGCTGATTGACGGCGCGACGGCGGCGAATTTCCTCAACGCGATTCGCAAACGACTGGAGGATCGAAACGTATGGACGAGTTTGATGTGGTAGTGGTGGGCGGTGGGCCGGCCGGTTATCCGGGGGCGATCACGTCAGCGCGGCGCGGCGCCAAAACCGCGCTGGTCGAATTCGGGCCGTTGGGCGGTACTTGCCTGAACTGGGGATGCATTCCCACCAAGGCCCTCATTGCCGGAGCGGATCTGTACGAACACATCAAGCGGGCGGCAACGTTCGGTATCCACGTGGGCGCCGTCGAGCCCGATTACGCGGCGATGGTGGAGCGCAAGGATCGCGTCGTCGGCGAGCTGCGAAAGGGCGTGGCTTCGCTGCTCAAGGCCCATGGTGTGACCGTGTTCAAGGGCCGGGCGTCTTTGGAGTCGCGCCGGCAGATCGTGATTCGACCGGACGACGGCGCCGTGGTGCGTGTGCGCACGGCAAAGATCATTCTTGCCACGGGGTCGGCCTCGATCGTCCCGAAAACCCTTCCTCGAAGTTCGCGGGTCGTGGAAAGCCAGGCGTTTCTGGCGTTACGTGAGCTGCCTCGACGGCTGTTGGTCATGGGGGGCGGCTACATCGGTTGCGAGCTGGCCTGCCTGGCGGCCTCGCTCGGCGCGGAAGTGACGCTGGTGGAGATGCTCGAAGACATCCTGATGTTGCTCGACGCCGACGCCCGCGCGGAGGTGCGCAAGCACATGGAGCGCGAGCTGAACATCCGCATTCTGACCGGCCACGCGATGGAATCGGCCGTCGAGACGGCGGAAGGGATCGAGGCGACGGTCGGCGGTGAGAAGGTGACCGCAGACGTGCTGCTCGCGGCTGTGGGGCGTCGGCCCTATACCGAAGGACTCGGTTTGGAACGCGTCGGCGTCGAAACGGATGAGCGTGGATTCATACGCGCGGATGAGCGCAATCGCACCTCCGCGGCGAACATTTATGCTGTCGGCGATGTGAATGGCAAATGCATGTTGGCGCACGCGGCCACCTCGCAGGGCGTGGTGGCCGCCGAAGATGCCACGGGCGGGCAGCCCAAACCGAACGAGACGATTATTCCCGGCGTGATTTTCACCATGCCTGAGGTGGCGGTGGCGGGAATGACGGAAGAGGAGGCCCGCCGCACGGGGCGGACCGTGCGGGTGGGGCGTTTTCCGTTCCTGGCGCTCGGCAAGGCGAAGGCCGCGGGGGCCACCACCGGATTCGTCAAATGGATCGTGGACGCCGAGACAGACCAGTTGCTCGGCGCCCAGGCGGTCGGTCCGCACGCGACGGAACTGATTGCGGAGGCGGGCGTTGCGGTACGGGCGGAGTTGACCGCGACGGAACTGGGGCGGACCATCCACGCGCATCCGACTTTTGCGGAGGCCTGGATGGAAGCGGCTCATGCGGCGCATGGCAACGCGATTCATCTGCCCCCGCCACGAAAAAAATAGTAGGCTCTTCCCGCCGTTTTCCAAGCCTTGGAAAAATCTCACGGAAGGTTTTCCAAGCCTTGGAAAAACCGGGGCCGTTTTCTTCCAAGCCTTGGAAAATTTGAGGTCGTTTTTTCCAATCCTTGGAAAATTTTGGACGATCTTCTTCCAAGGCTTGGAATATATGCGTCGCGCCAACAGGCTTTAGAGGCGGCGTAGGATTTCCGCTACGATTTGGTCCTGCGTCTTGCCGGCGCCATCCACCGTGAAATCCGCCCACCGCCGATACAGCGGCAATCGTTGCTGCGCAAGCCGGGAAAGCGTCCATCCCGGCGGCATGACGACGCCGCGGACATCCAGGTTCGAGAGGCGCTGTTCGAGCAGGAAAATCGGAAGGTCGAGATGAATCACCAGTCCGGTTTCTTTGAGATGCCGCATGGCCGGTTCGGAGTAGATGACGCTGCCGCCGGTGGCGATGACGTGGTCGGTAAGGTCCAGCGACAGGATGCATTGCTCTTCGAGCCGAAGAAACGCCTCCAGACCGTCCTGGTCAATGACCTCCTGCAAGGTGCGACCAGCGCGGGCCTGCAGGACCAGATCGGTATCGAGGAACTGCCGCTGGGCCGCCTTGGCGAGGAGCACGCCAACGGTGCTCTTGCCCACGCCCGGCATACCGATCAGGATGATGTTCTGTCCGGCCTTCAATATGCGTCCACTATACCGGTGCGTTCGGAAGAGTGCACTTTCTTATGGCGAGGGGGCAATCGCCAAATGTCCGTCGGCCTGAAGACGCACCGTGATTTCGGCAGGCGTGTCGGGGCGAAGATGAAAGGTGCCGGAGGCTCGGAGGCGATCCTGGTCGAGCTCGATGTGATAATCGCCGTAAAAGCCCCGAAAACGGACGACACCGTCCAAGGGGATGCGGCGGGCGAGGGCGGTTGTTAACTCGTCGCGGATGAGCTTTCGCAAAGCCTCGTAGGCCGGTTTGGGACGGAATTCGGCATCCAGCAGGCCTGCGCCGGCCATCCAGGTGCGCGGTTCGATGCCCCAAATGTTGACGGCGTCCACGGCCGGATGACTGAACGCGGTCAGATAGATCAGGCGGTAATACTCGGCCTGTAATTCGGGCGTCCAGACGCCGCGGCGCACGGGGCCGATGATAGGGCCGAGGGGGCTGATGCCGAACTCGGTCAAGCGCACGCGCAGGCCCATTTTCTGAAATTCGTCGAAGGCCTCATATACATTGCGCAAGTCGGCCCAGAGTTGGAAGGGGCGGTGGCCGTGGTAGCCGAAGTAGTCCGGTTCCACACCTTGGCCGCGCAACCATTCGATCTCGCGCCAGCCGTTGAGCATTTCCTCGCGCCGCGCGGCGCCTGTGCGCTCGGAATAGAATCGCGAACAGTTGCTGACACCGAGGGGAACGTGGGGCAGTCGTTCGCGAAACAGACGAAACACATCGGGCGCGAACGGAAGCAGGACTCGTTCATTGACGATTTGCCAGGCAGCGACGCGATCGCCATAGCGGTCGATCAGGGCGTTGGCGTGACGAAGCAGCTCCGCCCGTTGTTCTTCCAGCGGCAAATCCTTCAACCAGGCGGGCGGATAGCCCGTGACGAAATGAAACTCGACAGCAACGCCGTGCTGGTGACACCACTCGATATAGGCGTCCAAATCGCGATAGTCGGGTTTTCCGCGTTCCGGTTCGATATTTTCCCATTTACCCGAAAAGCTGATGACGGAATAGTTGAAGAGATCGAGAAACAGGGGGAGTTGGCGTGGGTCCACCAACGGGGCGCGAAAACCGCGACCTATACCAGCCGGCGGATGAAAATGCGGCAGGGAGGAGCCAAATCCGAACAGGTGCTTGATCTGCCGAATTCGGACAGTTACATCGGTGAGCGGGCGCCCACTTTCGTCCAGCAGCCGCAGCGTCAGATCGCGCTGTCGGTATCGTTCGATGTTGGGCCAGACGACCTCCCGTAGAAAGCGCTCTTGCTCGGCCCAGACAATGTCGGGTGCTGCGATGGCGTCTGGGGGCGGAGGAGGCTTCGGTGCGGCGCGGTAAAGGGCCCAGGTCGCGTTACGGGCGATTTCGAGCAACTGGGCGTCCCGATGCGTCGGCAACACGACGAAGTCGGCGCCTTCTTCCTCGGCGATGCGAAGGATTTCTTCTTCGGGCAAGTCGGCGAGATCGCCGCCTGCTCGGTTACCGGCGTTGTGGCGAATGCGTTCCATTCGCCGCCACCAGCGTTCGGCGAAGGCCGGGTCGAAAAATTGCTGGGTACCGTCGCGCCATTCGGCGACGACGGCGCGGCGGGAATGAATGCGAAAACCGCCGGGCACGGTAGGGGTCAGAATACGGGCGTCGAGAGGCGTTCGTTGAGCGGTGATGCGTTGAATGTCGATCCAGTCATTTCCAACAAACGCGGGGCGATCCGGCGCGACAAGGTCATCTAATCCCAGGTACAACGCGAGAAGCACACCGATAGCGACGGCGGCGGTTCGGCGCCCGGCGCGCACGAAGGCGCAGCTCAGCAGCATTCCGATGGCCGCCGAACTCAGGGCCGCTATCGGCGCGGTTCCACTCGCGCCTTGGAGCCAGCCGCCGCGGGGGATGGCGAACCACGGCAGGCCCAACCGCACCGCGCCTAAAGTGTGCGCGAGCCCGGCCAGGGCGACCGTCGCCGCGGCGGGCGTGCTCAGGCGTCCGGCGGACAGAAGGAGGAAGGCGAGGCCCGCCATGATCGCCGCGCGGGCGTCGGCGAATGCGGGCAGGGCGAGGACGGCGCCCGTGGCTGCCGACGCGAATAAGGTGAAGGCGCCTTTCGAGAATGCGCGCCGGCGGAGCAAAACCATGCCATAGCGAAATGCGGCGTCGAGCGCGCCGGCGGTGATCGCCAACAGAAGAGCCGCCAGAAAGACGGATGAGCGGAGGAGTTGAAGGCGGACGATGATCGGGACAGGATGGACCTCGGCGAACCACCATCCGGCAAGCCCCACAAGGATCGGGACGGCGACAAGCGCCCATGTTTCACCTCGCCGGCAGGGCGTCCGCACACTCCATGCGAGCGCGGCGAGTCCGCCCAGGACGGCGAGGCGTGGAATCTGAGGATCTCCGGCTCGCCACCATTCGGATGGAAAAACATGATGGGCGGAGCGGTTGCGGACCAGACGCAGCCAGGCGGCGTCGAAACTACCGCCGGTTTCGGGCACGCCGGCGACTGCGGGCAACGCCAGCGCCAAGCCGGTGGCCCAGGCGAAGAGGATACGCTGCGTGCCGAGCCGCGGCCAGGCGGCGAGGCTCCAGGCACCCAGCATAAGCCCGATGAAGGCGCCGTGCATCGCATGGATGTGCAGAAGCATGCCCGCAACGAGAAATGCCGGAACGGCTCGGCCTTGCACCGCCAGCGAGAGAGCGATCAGCCCCAGGGCGATGGCGATGCCGGTGTGGGTGAATCCCAGCGCGTAGAGACCGGATTCGGCCAGGCCCCGATGGTGGCCTGCGGCCATAAGCAGCGCCATGACGACACCCGCGCATCGCCGCCCGCTGAGACCCGCCGCCAACCGTGCGCCCCCCAGCAGTGTGGCCCAGGTAACCACGAAATGGAGAAGGCGATAGACGGTTTCGATCGGCCAAAAGGACGGGAGTAACCGCGCGAGGATAGGGAAAAAGAGGCCGGGGTAGGCCGGCAGCGTCGAGATCAGATCATCGGAGGCAAAAAGCGAAGGATCCCGCAAATGCAGAAGAAAGGGGATCTGAATGGACTGGTTGCCGACACCGAACGCATAGCCCGCCCATGAGATTTGAACCGCGGCGATGATCACGCAGATGATCCACAAGGGCGGGGAGGCTGCTTTTATATCGTTATGGCGGCCGGCCATACTTTTTGTGTATGTTAAGACACCATGGCAATCAAGCATACAAGACGCGGGCCCGCGATTTGGCTGGCGATTGGCGCCGCGGGCAGCACGGTTTTGCTCGCTCAAGGGGCGCGCCAGGGACGGGGGCGGGATCTGGAATCCTCGCCGGCAACGTTGGATGAATTGCATCGGGCCGCGGCAGCGCCGGGCGCAGGCGCGGAAGATTGGCGTCGTTTCGCCCGAGCGCTGACCGAAGCGAAACGGTGGGCACACGCCATCGAGGCGGGGAGGCGCGCATTGGAACTCGATCCGTTCGACAACGAATGCCGGGAGCATCTCACCATCGCGCTCGCCGGCGGCGAGCGGGACGATGAGCTGTTTGACGCGCTCCACGAATGGATGTTGCTGGATGCGCGGGCCGTGCTGCGCGCGATGTCGCGAGCGGAAATTGCGCGATACGCCGATCATCCGCGGTATCGACCTCTTCTTGCGGAAGCCCGTTCGCAGTCCGTGGATTGATACGGGGGCGTTTCATCATTATCCTGGCATACTCGTTTCTTTAGGGTGTCGCGGTGTCAGCACGCGGAGGCCTTGCATTCTTCGGGCGTAGGGCGCGAGCTGGCTCGCGCCGCGGGAACGAGCATGTAAAGACTTAGTATTTCACTGAAGGATACGAATCAGGACGATAGGAGCATTCACGTGAAGGTTTCGGGTTCCGGTTCAATTCCTGTGGCGTCAACGGAGATGGCGTCCGCTTCCCGCCGTGGCGGGTTAAATCCCCATTTTGCCATCGTCATGGTTGTTTCGGCCTATATCGCGGCCCAAATGCTGGCGGACGTGGCGAGCCTGAAAATCGGCGTAGTGGCGGGTCTGGCCGTGGATATGGGCACCTTCATCTATCCGATCACCTTTACGCTGCGGGACATGGCGCACAAGGTGATCGGGCGAGCGGCGACGCGGCTATTGATTGTCATGGCGGCGGTGATCAATTTGTTCATGGCCGGATACCTTCTGATCTGCGCGTTGGCGCCCAGCGATCCGTCCTGGGGTCAGGGGGAGGCGTTCCGCACCATTTTCGCGCTGGATCAGCGGCTGTTGCGGATCGTCCTGGCCTCGATCGTGGCGGAGGTGGCCAGCCAGATGGCCAACACGGAGGTGTTTCAGTGGTTTGTCACGCGCGTCACCCGTCGTCATCAGTGGCTCCGCACGCTCATCAGCAACGGCGTCGCCATCCCGCTGGATTCGCTGGTCTTTGCGGCGGGCGCGTTTGGATGGGACCTGCCTTGGAAGACGGTTTGGGAGATTTTCGTCTTCAATGTCGCGGTCAAAATGGCGGTGACGGTTGTGAGCATCCCGCTCGTGTACATGGTCCGCGACCCGGAAACATTCGAATAGAGCTTCTTCCCCGCGGCTTTCTCTGGCGGGGAATCGAGATACGCACGCCGACCATTGGAAGCGTGAAGCGGAGAATCCGGAGGGGAGCTGCCCCTGACAAGGATATGCCGGCTATGCGGAGAATGAGGCCAGACTTGACGCCTCTTCGCTGTTTTGTGTGGGTAGCTCATGGGACGGGCGCGGGAGTGATGGACGGCACTTGTAGGTCCAGCTTGCCGAGGAGCAGATAGATCATCGTGATGAGATTGCGAACGGAGCGGAATCCTCGGGCGCGCCGCTTGGCGGATTGGATCAGTCCGTTGATGGCCTCTACGACGCCGTTGGCGATGCGAGATTGGAACCATCGTACAACTCCCTGCCAGTGCCGACGCAACGTCCGCGCGACCTCGACCATCGGCGACAGGCGGGATCGCGCGGCCCACGCGCACCATTTTTGCAGCAGTTCGGGGCCCTGCTCAGGGCTGGAGTGCTCGAAAATGTCCTGCAAGACGGTCTTGAGCATCCAGGCCCGATGGGTCCGGCCGCGCAATCGGCGGACTTGCTCCCATCGCGCTTTCGGGCCGGGGGGTAGACCGTGCCAGGCGTTTCTCAACCACAAGTACCGGGTCTTCTTCAACTCTGGGCGTTCCGCGACTTCCGCCCGTCGGACCTGATCGATGGCGTCCCCCGCCCATTTCATGATATGGAAGCGATCGAACGTGATCGCCGCGCGCGGCAGGTGGTCGGTCACCCCGCGGAGGTACGCTTTGGACATGTCGCAACAGACGTCGGTTACCTTTTCGGGGGCGCCCGGATGCGCCTGCAAGTCCTGGGCGAAAAGCCGCACCGCGTCCGCGTCCCGACCCGCGCATGCGAAGATCACGCGCCGGGGCGACGCCGGACTCCTGTCGGTGAAAACGCTGATATAATCGTGCCCTCTGGCGCGCGAGGTCTCGTCGATGCCTACGGTGGTC
>CALLML010000036.1 GCA_938005705.1 uncultured bacterium | reverse complement strand
TCCGATCCGCACACCGGCCATGATATGCGCGCCGCCGCCGATCCAGACATCGTCCTCGATAGTGATCGGCGCGTGTTTCATGCCCTGGCCGTGAATGGGCCGTGTCGGATCGTCGAAGCGATGCTGCGCGGCGATGATCATGACATGGGGAGCGATGCGGACAAAGTGGCCGATGGTGATCGCCCCCGGAGGCGAAGGTTCCTTTCCGTAGCCGACCAGCACGGCATAGGCCTGCACCGAGCTGTCGTCGCCGATCGTCACGGTGCCCTGGACGATCGCGCCGGCCGCGATGGTGGACCGCGCGCCGATGCGCAGGCGGCCTCCACGCGCGGAGATGCGCGCTTCCGGATGCACAAGCGCGGTCGGATGAATCTCCACCCCGCCGCGCGAAAGCGCCAGGCGACGTCCGAACCAGTACACCAGCCGCTGCCGACGTGTGGCGCGGGACGGCGCGGACCGACCCTCATCCAGCCAGTTCCATAGCAGACTCATGCGCCATCTCCGCCGGGGGCAGGAATCTCGCAAAGACACGCCTCGCGCCCCGGCAGCAGATTCACCAGCACCGTTCGCCCATCCGGTCGAAACACCGGGTGGTGACACACGCGCCGCGGATGCCGGCCCGGTTCCTCCCGCGCTCCGAGCACGCGCGGCAGGGAATGACGGGCGATGACCCGATCCCGCCGCGTGTCAATGAAAGCGATCTCGCCGGGCGCCGGGCCGTAGCCGTCGGTGACGACCAGATGCGGATCGGTCGGCGAGCGACTCGGATGGCCGCCCCCGCCGGCCGCGCTCAACAGGCGATACTCCGATCCGTCGTACCGCACTTCCGCCAGACAGGTTCCCGGCGCGCCGTCCGGCCGCGGGCCATAGCCGATGAGACGCTCGCCATCGGGCTGCCACGACCAGTGCACGCCGCGGCGCCCGAAGCTCAGGTCCACGGCCAGACGGATATCCTTCAATGTCCGGTCCGCGGTGAACACATAAGAAAGCCTCGGTTCGCCCCGTTCCTTCACGACGCAATGATTGCCGAAATAGAAAAGAAAACGACCCCCGCGCGGGCTCCAACGCACGGCGTAGGTCATCAGCGTCAACCCGTCGCCGCCGCCGCGCCTTCGGTCTCGCTCGGCGGCGAGAATCCGATCGCGGTCGGGGTGGCGTTCGAGAATTTCCGCGGTAGAGAGCGCGAGCCGCGCACGCGGCGGATCGAACGACACCTCAAAGATGCCGTGGCAGTCGCGCGCTTCGAAAGGAAACGGCGACGCCTCCGGTCGGTATCGTCCGTCGCCGTAGCCGGCGGCGTACAACATGCCGTGCGCGCACGAGAGCCCCGGTTCGCCGTCCGGCGGCATGCCCTCGATGTCGGCCTCCACAACGACTTCCCGTCCGGTGGCCCGTTCGCGTCGAACCGTCCGCGGATGTTCGATCGTGCCGGACTGGTAATAGACGAAACGCGCGTCGGGGCTCCAACTCTGCCAGAAGCCCGTATGCCAGAATGAGGGGAGGACGGGATTCTCGCCAAAACGGTCCACAACGCGGCCGTTGGCGTCCAACACCAGCACTTCGCCGTCGCCGCGATCGAGGTCCGCGCCGGCGGCCAGCAACCGCCCGGAGGAATCCGGCGCCCAGGGCGACAGGGTGTAATAGGCGTGAATGCACCAGCGTCCTGGCGGCTGAAGATATCGGATGGTTTCGCTCATGGCTCCGGCCCGCACCGCACCAGCACCTTCATCACGTCGCCGCCCGCCTCGAGGCGGTGAAAGGCGTCGGAAATCTGTTCGATGGGGTAGACGGCGCTGATCAGGCGCTCGATATCGTTGCCGTGATGAGCCGCCCACCGAACCGCCGCCTCGAAATCCTCGCGTTCGTAGACGCGTGCGCCGATGAGGCGTAATTCCCGCCAGAACACGCGGAACAGGTCCACCGGCGGCGGTTCGCTGAAAATGCCGACCACGACGATCCGCCCGCGCGTGCGCGGCAGCTTCAGGGCCGCGGCGATGCCCGCCGGCTGCGCACTGACCTCGAAGACCACATCCGCGCCGGCGCCCTCGCTCGCGGTTTCCACCCGCTGCGTCAGGTCTTCCGCGCGCGGGTCCACGACCTCCAATCCCAGTTCGCGGAGCAATGCCTGACGAGCGGCGTTGATTTCGGCGACGATCACGCGCGCGCCGGCGGCCCGCGCCGCCTGCGCGATCAACGCGCCGATGGGGCCGCCGCCGATGACCACAGCGAGCTCGTTTGCGCGAAGTCCGGCCATACGAAGGTCGTGGCAAGCCACGGCCGCCGGCTCGATCAGCGCGCCGCGCCGCAGCGGAAAGTCGTCCGGCAACGGCACCACCGCGCGCGCGGGCACGTTCCAAAACGACTGGAAGGCGCCGGGGGTGTCAATGCCCAGGAACTTCAATCTCTGACAGATATGCGTATGGCCGGCGCGGCAAGCCGGACACTCCCCGCACCAGTCCAGCGGCATGACGGTGGCGCGCTGACCGACGGCCAGCCCTTTAACGCCTGCGCCCACCGCGGCGATCGTACCGGAGAGCTCATGGCCCATGATCTGCGGAATCTTCACACGGCGATCCATCTTGCCGTGAAAGATGTGCAAATCCGTGCCGCAGATGCCGGTATAGGCCACACGCACCTGCGCCTCGCCGGGGCCGGGCATGACCGGTTCGGTCTCGGCCACGCGCAACTGCCCCGGCCCGTCGTAATAGGCCGCTTTCATATTAGAAATAACCCCCGCGTTGCACCACTTCGGTCGGGCGCAATCCGCTCCGCACCAGCTCGCGAATCGTCACTTCCTTCGCCAGAATCTGTTCGGCGCCGACGAGCACACCCTCGATCAAATCCCGCGGCACGCAGACCACGCCATCGGCATCGCCGAATATCCAATCGCCCGGTTCCACCCGCACCTCGCCGATCAGGATCGGGCGCTGCCAGTGGTAGATTCGGAACCGCCCCAACATGCCCATATTCGTGCAGTAGCGGTGAAAAACAGGAAAATCCTGCGCCAGGATCGCCGATGTGTCGCGCACGCCGTTGACGACCGCGCCGCGGCATCCCCGGCGGACGGCCGCCATCGTCATCACCTCGCCCCACTGAGCGGTGGCCGTGTCGCCGGTGCAATCCCACACGGCGATCGAGTCCGGCGGAAGGTCTTCCAAGAGGCGGGCGCGGTTTTCCAGCTCGTCATCCGTCACGAGGTCCGGCCCGCCCTTCACGGTGAATGCGAAACCGGCCAGCTTCATCCCCTCGCGGAGCGGTCGGAATTCGGATGGCAGTGCCTGTTGATAGCGCTGAAAGGAGAATCGGAGCACGTCGTTGACGGCGCCGGAGTACAGTTTCCCATAGCGCTCGCGCAGTTCGGCGGCCGACAAGGACAAGGAATTCATGGCGTCTTTCATTGGGCCAGCCAGGGGAGGGCGTCGAAATTGATTTCACGGACCACGACGCGTTCCGGCAAGGTCAGGACAAATCGGATGATTTCTGCGACTTCTTCCGCCTTCAGCATCTTCTCGCGCGGGACGGCGCGCCGGCCCCAATAGGCGGTGTCCACGGGGCCGGGATTGACGTCGGTGACGCGAATGCCGGCCTTGAGCGCTTGCTCCGCGAGTCCCATGGAAAACCCGCGCGCGGCGAATTTGCTGGCGCAATAGAGCGGGGCGACGCCGTTGGCGCGCTGTCCGGCCATGGAGATGATGTTCACGATGTGACCACGCCGGCGCGGTTTCATGACCTTGAGCGCTTCGCGCGTGCAAAGGAATACGCCCCGCGCATTGACGCGAAACATTTCGTCGAAGGCGGCCGGATCGGCCTCGGCAAGATCCGGTGTGGGGATGCCGAGTCCGGCGTTGTTGATCAGGATGTCCGGCGCGCCGAATTTTGCCGAGCAGACGGCGAAGGCCTCGCGCACGGCGGCCTCCTCGGCCACATCGGCCACGTGAATCGCGAACCGGTCGTCGGCGATTTCGCGCCGGGTTTCCTCCACGCGCTCCGGCGTACGGCCGACGCCGAACACTCGGGCGTCCTCCGCCAGCAACGCGCGGACGGTCGCCTTGCCGATTCCGCTGCTGGCGCCCGTGATGAAGACCACATGTTCTTTCAGTCTCATGACGATTCCTTTCTCCATTTACCCTTTTTTACCTTTACAGCGTCACGCCCAGCGCCGCGGCCTGACCGAAGGCCAGAAGGATCGGACCGAAGGCATGGGGATCGTTGCGCACGGGCGCGCGGGCCATGTAATCCACCATGCGGCCTTCGCCCGGCGCGAGGCACCCCCGACAGGTGTGAAACACATCGCCCGCCGGCGTCATGTAATCGAGCAGGGCGCGCAGTCCCGTCTCGAATACCGATCGGATATCCGGCGGAAGCAGTCCCCGCTCCAGCCCGACGCCGATTGCGTACAGGATCAAGCCGCTGCCGGAGGTTTCGACATAGGAGGCGTGCTCCGTCAGCTCCTGATGCCAAAGACCGGATGGCCCGCGCACGCGCAGACAGGCTTCCACCAAGTCGCGGAACCGTTGTTCGATGGCGGTCCGTCGGCCATGACCATCGGGGAGAAACGCGACCAATTCGGACAGCGCCAGCAATCCCCAACCGTTGCCGCGGCTCCAATGATCCTCCGTGATCCGCCCCGGTCCGTTGAAGTTTTTCGCCTGATGCAGCAGGCCGTTGGCCGGATCGCGCAGCGTATCCATCATTTTTTCTGTCTGTGCGCACGCCTCGTCCAACCAATCCGGCCGATCGTGTGCCCGACCGGCGAACAAGAGAAACGGCGTCACGGCGAAGGCGGCGTCAATCCAAATGCGACGGCGCTCCGGATCATTCGGCTTGCACACGATGCCGTCCGGATCGCGGGGCGCCTCCCGAAGAATCCGGTCGGCGTGCCGCGCGACCGGCTCCGCCGCCTCCGGCAGATCGCCCTCCATCAGCAGATACGCCGCGGCATTTCCGCCGCAACGGTAATTCGGAAAATTGCAGGGGAACTCGCCGTGCTCGCCCTGCACGAACGGGAGCAGTCGGGTGCGCGCTCGTTCGCGCAGGTCCGCGCGCCCCGTGATACGCGCCAGCCGCGCCAGGCCGTGCAGCGAAAGGATGCCCGTGTAGTGCGTCAGCGGATACAACGCCGCATGGCGTTCGAATGCGCGCTCGGCGATTCTCACGCACGGCTCCGATTCCGTGGCGACAGTCCTCATGCCTCTTTTTCCTCGCCGGCGAGCGCGCGGCTGAGCCGTTCGGCGCCCGCCTTCACGTCCTCGATGATCCGCTTCCGGTCCTTCGCGTTCGCCCCCCCCGTCTCATGGAGACTGACGCCGAGCGCC
>CALLML010000035.1 GCA_938005705.1 uncultured bacterium | reverse complement strand
GATGCGTGAAGAACCATTCGGAGCACTGATATGACGCCGCTTCAAAAAGGCAAGAGCCCCTTCTATCCTGGCCAACCCGTCCCGGTTGAACTGTTTGTTGGAAGAACGGCTCAATTGGACCGCATGTTGAGACGGGGCGTGGAGCAGGTTGCCGCTGGAAAGCCGGTTGCCATGTTCATTCAGGGGGAATACGGGATCGGCAAGAGCTCCATCGCGGGTTTTTTGCAATACCTCGCCGCCAAAGACCACAATCTGCATTCGATCTATGCGCCATTAGGCGGGGTGGAATCCATTAACGACGTTGCGGCGCGGGTTTTGGAAGCGACCATCCGGTCCGGCGCATTCGATCCTTCGCGCAATGAGCGGATCAGAAACTGGCTGTCGAAGTACATTGGCGAGCAATCCCTATTTGGCGTAACGATCCATGCCGAAGCGTTGCGCAGGGATGCGCCGTCCATCGCCGCCGGTATGCTGCCGTTTCTGGCCGAGGTGTACGCCCGCCTCAAGGATACCGGCACGCGCGGGGTATTCTTGGCCCTGGACGAAATCAACGGGATTGCCGGCGATCCACATTTTGCTCACTTAATCAAAGGGGTTGTGGACACCAATGCGTTGTCCAATAGACCGCTTCCCTTATTGCTTCTTCTGTGTGGTGTGGAGGAACGGCGGAGAGAAATGATCGCTCAACATCAGCCGGTGGATCGCATCTTCGACGTGATTGACATCGCGGCCATGACCGAGTCGGAGATGCGCGAGTTCTTCACGAAGGCCTACGCTTCTGTGCAAATGACGGTGGATGACGAAGCGATGAGCCTGCTGTGCAAATACTCCGCGGGGTTTCCGAAGATCATGCACCTCGTGGGCGACGCCGCTTTTTGGATTGACCGCGACGGTCGGGTAGATCGGGATGACGCCTTACAGGCCGTTCTTACGGCCGCGGATGAGGTCGGTAAGAAATATGTAGACCAGCAGGTGTATAAGGCGCTTCGGAGTCAGGACTATCACTCGATTCTGGCCAAGATCGCCCGAATGGGACCGGACGCCATGACGTTCACGAAGGCCGAGGTGGCCAAAGGGCTGACCGAAAGCGAGAAGAAGAAGTTCAACAACTTCCTCCAGAAGATGAAAACGCTGAAGGTGCTCCGCTCGGGCGACACCCAGGGGGAATATGTGTTCAACATGCGGATGGTTCGTCTTTACATCTGGCTGCAGAGCCTCTCGTCGAAAACGGGCGCTTGAGCATGTTCAACTCCTTTCACGGCGAAACGTTAAGGGCATTTCAAGCCTGGGTCGGCAGCTCATTCCGAAGTCCCGCTGTTCCCGAGAGAGTCCGGGATTATCTCCTCCACCTGGCCGTTGAATCCCCGGCGGGCAAGTATCAAACCCTCTGGCCGCACCAGCGGGAGGCGGTTCTACGCGTGATTTTCGCCAATGAAGTCTTGAAGCCGCGCGATGCGGGTTGGAAAGACCTCCTGCTCAACGTGGTCACCGGCGGCGGCAAGACGACGATCATCGCCGCGATTATGGCCTATTTGCGTGTTTGCCACGAAGTCCGGTCATTCCTCCTTTTGTCCCCGAACACCATCGTACGCGAGCGGTTGAGGTCGGACTTCGAGAGACCGAGCCGGGAAGACTCCGTGTGGCGGCGGTTCAACTTGTTCCCGCCGGAGTTCGCGCACTACGTGCATGACATGACGCTGCACGTTCTTCAGCCGGGGGCCGGAAGCGCGGGAATCCGAAGCGCGGCGGTGACGCTGGGCAACATTCACCAGCTTTACACGTCCAACGCGCAGGGCGCGGAGAATATCGGCGTGATCCTGAACCACCTCGGCCGGATTGCGGTCTTCAACGACGAGGCGCACAATACCGTTGCGCCGAAGTACGATGAGATTCTGGACTTACTCTCGCAGTCCGGGAAGACGATTCTTCGCGTGGACACGACGGCCACGCCCGACCGGGCGGACGGCGAGAGCCCGCGCAGCCGGATGATCTATCTCTACGGAATCAAGGAGGCGGTCAAGGACGGCATCATCAAGACGGTCTACGTCTGCCAGCCGAATATCAAGACCGTTGAGCTTACGTACACGGACACGGAGACCGGCCAGGTTGTGCGCGTCGAGGAAGTGCCGTGGGAAGAAATCGACGCGAAGCAGATTCCGGCAACCAAATGGGTCACGAGTCCGAAGCCGCTGCGCCAGCAATTGGAAATGGCAAAACGCCGGTGGATCGAGCAGGTCAAGCGGGCCGGCGGAAGAGTCGTCGAGTCGCCGGAAAGCGTGAAGATCGGCGGCCAGGCGAAATGGCGGCGATTCGAGGCGCAGGACGGCGGGCGATACCGGCCCATTCTATTCGTCGTCGCGGTGAGCATCAAGGACGCCTACAACGCGAAGCGTGTTCTTGAGGAAGAACTGGGGTTGAAGACTTTCGTCATCGCCTCCAAAGACGAGGAGGCAACGGACATCAGCCCGGAACAACGCAAGGCGGAGCTTGAAGTGGCCATGACCATCGGCACGGAGGCGGACAAAGAGCGGCACAGCGCCGTTGTCAGCGTGCTCATGTTGCGCGAGGGCTGGGACGTAAAGGCGGTTTCGGTCATCACGCTGCTTCGCAAGTTTTCCTCGAAGGTCTACGGCCAACAGGTCATTGGCCGCGGGCTCCGCCGCGTGTTCCCACGCAAGGAAGACGAGAAAGAACGGCTGATCGTCGTGGACCACCCCAAGCTCGATCACGAATGGCTCTGGCAGATGATTGACGCCTACGTGAAAACCGATGTCGGGATTCAGGAGGAACTCGACCTCGACGAAGGACTTGAAGAACTGGAGGAAGTTGACGTTCCGGCAGACAAGATTGAAATCCCCGAACCGACGGACGAGGGGGAGGAAATCGTACTGCCCGAGCCCGAGGAAATTGAAGACAAGCCCCTCGATCAGGACTGGACAGAATATCTCGCATCCGTGCAGTACCCCCGCGAGCAAATCGCGGTTACGCGCGAAGACCGCACGGGCGAGAGCGAACGCGATCTGACGGGAACCGGCTTTGTCACGACCGTCGCCTATTCGGACGCGGAGAAGCAGATTGCCCAGGAGTTTATCCCGCCGAAAGAAACCATCTCCGTTGACCAGCGCCAGAAGGAACTTTGCGACCAGCTTTTCGACCTCACCGTTGAGGTGTTGTTCAACAACGGCCTGCCGATGAGCGGCCGCGCGGTGATTTACAAAGTTCTGCTGGCCCATGTGAGCGACAAATTCTTATCCGGGCAGACTGTTGGGCAATGCGAGACCGAATCGCAGTTGCTATTCCTTCAAGACAGCCTGCACTACGTGCGCCGCGTGTTCGATCGGCGAGAACTACTGAAAGCAATCCTCGACAAGCCCCCGGACGCATGAGCGGCAAAGGCATACTGCGCGGGCTCAAACGCGGAACTCGGACGAGCGAGCCGTACGATTCCGAATGGGAGCGAGATTACATGCTTTTGCTCGATTCGGACGAGACCGTCAAGCGGTGGGAACGCTGCCGATCTCTCCGAATACCCTACATCAAAGCGAGCGGCGAAAAAGGCCGATACAACCCGGATTTCATTGTTGAGCGTATGGACGGCCTGAAGGAGCTGCACGAAGTCAAAGGCGGGCACTTGTTGGGGGATGCGAACACCCGGCGAAAGCTTGCGGCGGGGGATGACTTTTGCCGCAAGCGTGGAATGGTCTTCAAGGTGATCTCGAGGCGGCAGTAATGGCCCGGTATCATCAAGGCTGGTCAAAGGGATGGCGGAAAAGTCCACGCGGTCCGGCGGGCGAGTGGTTCGATTCGTCGTGGGAATTGCAGTACATGGACGAACTCGACCGTGACCCGATGGTTATTCGCTGGACGCGGCATCATGACTTGCGGATTCCGTATCGCAAATGGTGGGGCGGTATCGGGCGCTATGAGCCTGATTTTCTGGTTGAGCTGGCAGGCGGAGACAAGGAAATACGGGAAGTCAAAGGCGAACATCTTTTCCGCGACGCGAACACAGCGCGGAAACTTGCGGCGGGAGATGCCTTTTGCCGACAGCGCGGCATGAAATTCCGCGTCGTGACAAAAACGCTGATCAACCCTGAAATATGGACGCCGCAGACGCCGGTCAAGATCGAGGCTCCATCGCCCGTTTCACCGCCACCGCCGAATAGGTCCGAACCGACCGGCTGCCTCGGAATCCTTGCGCTGGTTTCGCTCTGCGCGGTCGCGATTCTGTCCGCGTTGGTGATGGCGCTATGAGCCTGAATTCTATACGGCCCAGCGGCTAGCCGCTTGTCGGATAGGGTTTCGAGCACGCCTTCGAAAACGATCCTCCTTCGGCCCGACCCGAAGCGGTCGGGACTTCGGCGGGACAAGGAAGACGGGCGGTCCGGCGTCGCTGCGCGAGAGCGGAGCTTTGCCGGGACAATAACGAGCCGGGCGGCGAGAGCCGCCGTCATCGCGGGAGCGGCGTCCGGAGCAGCAGCCTCGCCGCGACGTTTGGGAGCGCCAACCGCCGATCCCGCCCCCGCGGGAGCGGTGGAAGCGCAGGCATGCGGCCCGCTGGCCGAGCGTCAACCGGCGCGGCCCAGCGCCGTCCTTGCTCCGAGCCGCGTCCCGCGGCGAGGAGTAGAAGCACGGCGCAGCGCCGTGCGTTGGTCAAGGAGCGACAGCGACGAGCCGGGGGAACGTCCCGAGCGGCACGCCAGCGCCGCGAAGTGCCGG
>CALLML010000034.1 GCA_938005705.1 uncultured bacterium | reverse complement strand
GTGGTCTGACCGGATCGCCCCTGCGCCACTGCCTGGCGCGGTTGTTACGCCCCTCGTCCGCCGACGCATTTCCAATGCCGACGGAAGCGGGGGGGGCTTCGCGCGGGCGTGGACGAGCGTTTCATAAAAGGCCGTAGCCGCGCTGTCGCTGCTTTTGCTTGTGGCAGCGCGGCAAAACCCTTTCAATTCCGTTCACGCGCAATTTTGTGGAGGGCTTCCAGGATGATCCGAAGACGCGAAGAACGGGAGGCGATGGAAGAGCGGAACTTGTCACCGTACGCCGCGCTCAGCGCCCGCAGCGCGGGTCGGCAATATCCGCAGGAAGCCCATCCGCTGCGAACGGAATTCCAGCGCGACCGAGACCGTATTCTCTACAGCCGTTCTTTTCGCCGCCTGGAGTACAAAACCCAGGTATTCGTCAACGGAACGGCGGACCATTACCGAACGCGGCTGACCCATACGATGGAAATGGCCGCCATCGGTCGCACCATCGCCCGGGCCCTTGGCGCCAACGAAGACCTGACGGAGGCCATCGCCCTGGCGCACGACATCGGTCACAGCCCGTTCGGTCACGCGGGGGAACATGCGCTCGATACGTTGATGAAGAACGAAGGCGGATTTGACCATAACCAGCAAAGCTGCCGCGCAGTCGAAATCATTGAGGCCCCCTACCCCGCTTTTCCCGGTCTCAATCTCACGTGGGAAGTTCGCGCCGGACTCCGCAAGCATCAGAGCGCCGTGCCCGGTGCGGAACTTGACGGACGGCCCCTCGGCCCATTTCCCTGTCTGGAAGCTCAGATCGCCGATATCGCCGACGACATCACGTACCATGCCCATGACGTGGACGACGGCGTGGAAGCCGGATTGCTCGATGACGCAGCGTTGTCCGAACTCGAGCTATGGCAACGCGCGCGTGAATGGGCGCGCCGTCAGCATCCGGACGCGTCGGCCGAGCAACATCTTTTCGCGAGCATTCGCAACCTGCTCAACCTGCAAGTGGAGGACGTCATCCAGACAAGCGCGGCGCTCCTCCGAATACACCGCCCGGACTCCGTCGAAGCCGTGATGCGCGCGCCAGAACGCCTGGTCTGCTTCAGTGCCGAAATGCGCGCCATGCTCGAACCGTTTCGCGCGTTTCTCTTTCAGCGTGTGTATTGGCATCCGTTGGTGGCCGAGGCCAGCCGCGCGGCGGTGGACCTGATGCGTAAGTTGTTTCTCCATTATGTGGAGCATCCCGAGACCATGGGTCGCAAGGCTCGCGCGCGGATCGCCCGCGAAGGTCTGTGGCGAACCGCGTGCGACTATATCGCGGGAATGACCGACCGCTATGCGCTGGAGGAATGTTATCGTTTCGGACTGGCCCGATCCGGCGAATCCATCCCGGCTTCGCCGCCATCGCCGTAACATCGGACGGAGGACAGCCCGCGGCGGCGTCATGTCTCTCGGGCCGACGGATCCGGGCACGAAGCGCCAGGTGACTCCGATGTGCGTTGTTCGTCCGCCATCGCTAACAGACGCTCACGATCCCACTCCGGATGTTCCAATTGCGCCTCATAGAGTGCGCGCAGAACCCGCCCCAGTTCCGGACCTTCTTTCATACCCATGGCGAGCAGGTCATGCCCGCTGACCAGTGGCGGCGGCAACGGTTTTTCAGTAGCCCATTCCGCCCGCACCCGACGGAGAAAGTCGTGGTTGTCGAGCAAACCGTGACTGGCTACGCAATCCAGACGGTGCAACTCCAATTCCAACGGGAAAGTCGGCGCCCCCAGCAAACGACGCAGAGTGGACCGCCGCATCCGTTGAACGTCTTTGAATCGCATGTGATTGCCGATGGCGAACGCCACCGTCTCGATGAGCTTGTGGGGCATGCGCAGGCGTGTGAGGATGTCCCGCGCCATCTGCGCTCCCACCTCGGCGTGCCGATCAAACCGGATGCGTTCGCGCCCGTCCGGCCAGCGGCCGATGATCGCGGTGGGCGGCTTGCCGACATCGTGCAATAGCACCGTCCATGCCAGTTCTGCATCTCGCTCTCGCATAGCATCCAACATCAACACCGTGTGGGTCAACACGTCACCCTCCGGATGAAACTCCGGCGGCTGACGTTGACCGGCCATGGCCGCCACCTCCGGCAGAATCACCGCCAGCAATCCTGTCCGTTCCAAGAGCCGAATACCTTGTCCGGCCTTCGGCGACTCCACGAGCAGGCGCGTCAATTCCGCCGCCACGCGTTCCGCGCTGATGGCGCGAATGGAATCCGCATGTTTGCGAACGGCCCCTTCCGTCGCTGAATCGAGCGTAAACTCCAGGGTCGAGGCGAAGCGCAACGCCCGCAGCATGCGGAGACGGTCTTCGGCAAACCGTTCGTTCGGATCGCCGATCGCGCGGATGATCCGCCTTTCGAGGTCGGCACGCCCTCCTACATAATCGAGCACGGTGTCGGAATTCGGATCATAAAACAGACCGTTGATCGTGAAATCCCGCCGACGGGCATCCTCCTGTTCATCCGCAAATTCCACGGCCAAGGGATGTCGACCATCGAGAGTCCCCACATCGCGACGGAACGTCGCGACCTCGTAGGTGTGGCCACGACGCGGAACACAAACCACCCCGAAGGATTTGCCGACCGCTTTTGCCGACGGGAAGAGCGACAGAATCTGATCGGGGGACGCGCTAGTGGCAATGTCCACATCTTTAGGAGGCCGCCCCAGAAGCCGGTCGCGGACGCAGCCGCCGGCCCAAAGTGCCCGATGACCCGCGCGCGTCAAGCGCTCGACGATCTCTCGGGCCCCGATCTCCGGAGACAACGGCGTGTCATTTGTCATTTTGCGACCCATACGATAAAATTTGAATAGCCATTCATAAACGTCTGTCCAAACGCTGATGAGATCGACATTGAGCTCGCCAATGCAAGTTTTTTCCAATGTGCCTTTCGCAGCGGCGATTGCACTCGCCGCATGGCTGGCCGGTCCCGTGAGACTTCTAGCCGCCGATCCATTTGACGCGACGCCGATTCGATTCCAGCGCGAAGGCGTCGAGTACCTCCTAACCCGTTTTTCCGTTCCCGTCGGCCATTACTTGTATGCCGATACCCTGGCGATTGAAGCGGCAGGCGTTGCGCTCATTCCGGAAAACATGCCGGAACCGATCATGAAAGATGACCCATTCAGCGGCGAACCGACACGTATCTACAGCGCCGATTTCTCGATTTTGCATCGCATCGAGTCGTCGCCGGAAGGCCCGCTGCGACTCGTGGTTCGTTGGCAGGGATGCAATGACCAGATTTGCTTCGTGCCCCATGAGAAAATTTACGAGGTTCCACTCGGCGATTTGCCAACGGCCGCCGTCGCGGTCGGCGCCGCCGCACCCGTTCCAAAGTTGGAATCCGACGAAGACGCCGCCCGCCCCGAATGGGAGCGATGGCTCGACCGATACGAGGAGCGCGGCAGAATCTTCGGCTACCAAGGCGTTGCCGATTTTCTGGCATTTCTGGAGGGCGGTGCCGGCGGGCCGGCCGCGGCAAGACCTCGGCGCGCGATCGGGATTACCCTGCTTCTCACGCTAATCGGCGGTGCGGCACTGAATCTGACGCCCTGTGTACTGCCGATGATTCCCGTGAACTTGGCGATCATCGGCGCAGGAATGAAGGCGGCCTCGCGTCGTCGCGGGTTTCTGCTGGGCGGTGTTTACGGACTGGCGATGGCACTGGCGTACGGCGGATTGGGGCTGTTTGTTGTTCTGACGGGAGCGCGTTTTGGTTCGTGGAGCGCCTCGCGCTGGTTCAACGGATTTCTGGCGGCCGTGTTTCTGGTTTTGGCGCTAGGCATGTTCGGCCTTTTCAACATTGATTTTTCCCGATTTCAGCCCAAAGGCACGCCAAGCCGCATGCGTGGGATCGCACCGGCCTTCGTCATGGGGATGATCTCTGCGCTGCTGGCAGGCGCCTGCGTGGCTCCGGTAGTGATCAGCGTGGTGGTGATGGCCGGCGAGTGGTACCTCTCCGGACACCCATGGGGTCTGGCCCTGCCCTTTGTGCTCGGCATCGGAATGGGCGCCCCTTGGCCGTTGGCGGGAGGGGGCCTTTCTTTTCTACCCAAGCCCGGCGCATGGATGAATTACGTGAAATATGCCTTCGGATTGCTGATTCTGGCGCTCGCCATCTATTATGGCTCTCTCGCCTTTCGCGCGGTTACGCCGGCGGTTGAGGGATTGGCCGCCGCCCTCCGCCGCGGGATCGAGGAACGGAAACCGGTCGTCGTGGATTTTTGGGCCACCTGGTGCAAAAACTGTCTGGCGATGGACCGCACCACCCTGAAGGACGAACGGGTGCAGGCGCGCTTATCCGAGATGATCTTTGTGAAATACCAGGCCGAACAACCCGATCTACCTCCCGCCAAAGAGGTGCTTGACCGGTTCGGTGTCATCGGGCTTCCCACTTATATTTTGCTGAAGCCGAAATAGCGGGATCTCTCGCAAGGGCGAAACACGAGAACTCGGCGCAACAGCCTCCGGCTATCGAAACGCGCCACAATTGTGACCCATGGCATACACATGATCGACTACCTCTTCGAAAGGGCGCCCCACCCACGACGCCAGGTGCGCATGGCTTTTCACGGCGCTTTCCATTCCTTCGGGCGAACGCACGGATCGCACCACGCCCTCCTCCACGCGAAGGCGCCATCCGTCGGGTAAGACGACGGTAAAAGGCGGCGTCCGCCCATAGACCCAGGCCCGTTCGCTCAGGCGGGTCATGAAGGCGCGCCAAGGCCATGTTTCAATCTCCGTATCTTCGACCCGCCGTGCGGGGCCGTAATATCGCACGAACTGTTCCGCTAACGCATCACCCACCTCGCGCCAGGAGAGACCGGAACGCAAATCGTGGAGATTGATCGTGTCGGCCGGTACGGAGGCTACGGCGTAGCCGTCTTCGAGCGACAGGTCGCCGGGAAAGAGCGAACGGAGGAGGTCGAGATTGGCGGATACCAACAGCGTGCCGTGATGGAGAACGGCCTTTCGTCGAAAGGCGAATGCATTGCCCGAAATCTTGCGGCCGTCCACCGTCAACGAAGTCTTCCCTTCCAATCGAGCGCGAATGCCGAGGTTGCGCAGGGCGGCCAGAACCCGCGCAAACACTTCTTCAGCCCTATACAGCGACCGAGCACACACCAGACTGTAATTCAAATTGCCGAGATCGTGGTACACGGCGCCGCCGCCGGAGATGCGGCGTGCGAGAGCGGCCCCAATGTCGTGGAGACAATCTATCCGACACTCCCGCCAAGGATTCTGATTTTTCCCGATGACCACCGCGGGACAGTTGCGGTAAAGGAAGAGAAATGGGCCTTCCTCTCCCCGTTCCAGGAGGTATTCCTCGACTGCCAGGTTGCGATAGACGTTGTTTTCTTGCGTCTCGATGATGAGCACAGTCTCGGGCTCCGACACTCGCCGCGCGCTTCAGAATCGGATCATCACGGGGCCGGTCGTGTTGAGGTCCTTCGCCTCGAGCGCGGCTTCCGGCGTCAACACGCGCGCAGGGAACCCTTCCGCCGACATGCCCGGCATCAGCAGAGCGGAGCGCCCCACACCGATAAGGCGCGATGAGGCAGGATCTCGGTTGTTCTCGATCCAGACGAACAAATCTATCGGGTAAGCGTTTGCCTGCGCGCTCAGTTCCTGGAGCATGGCCGAAGACGGAGGTTCGCCAAACTGGAGAACGAAGCCGTCCACGCGATGTATTTCCGCGGCATCAGCAAGGTCCGAGGCGCGAATCGCCACGCCCGGCGCAATCCGGATTCGCGGAAGCAAGCGAAATCCATGATAACGAGCGAAAAGGCGGAAAAAGTCATCGCCATCCTCGGGCGCCCCCTTCAGCTCACCGCCCGGTCCCCATTCGAACCAGTCGGGGCAGACACCGTTGAGATGGCCGACATGGGCGCGCAGCGTGGCCGCCATCTCATCCCAACGGCCGCCGATCTTCGCCTCGGTCACCGCCAAACAGGGGTACAGAGGACCCGCTGAGACTCGGCGCAGAGCGACCCATGCCTTACCAGGTTCCGCGGCGCGTCCGATGACCGCGAGCCAGCCGGGCGTGAAATCTCTCGGCAACGGCAGAGTGCCATGCGCCCAGGGACGACCGTTGACAAACGCCGCGACGGCCGTCCCGCGCACTTCCAACCTCAGACGCAGGCCCCCGAACCGACCCTTCCAGGGGCTCGCGTGATAATTCCGCAGGGCCAGCCGGTCGCCATCCCGGCGCCAAATCTGCAGGAACATCTGTTCCTGGTTACGATCCATTCCGAATCGGACAAGATTTTCCGACGACCGTCTTGCCGTCAGCCAGCATTCTCCATTGAATTCGTCCAGCTCGACCTCGAGAAAAGCGTCTCGCCATCGTTCCGTACCGATGAGGCGCGCCGTGAACTCCTCGCGTTCCGGTCGGGCCGAAACAAGGAATCGCTTCGCCTCGATCCTTCCCGTGGCGCCTTCCATGTGCCAGGCGGCGGAAAGCGGGCGATCCAGAAGATCCTCCGCCACGCCCGCGGTACGCGGCGCCAGCAACGAAAACCACTCCGCCAGGCGAGGATTCTCCTTCAGGTCTTTTTCCGGAATGGAGTTCAGCAGCTCCAACAAAGTATCCGAATAGAACAAGGCGAGTAGATTCGACTCGTATATAGTGCGCAGGATGTCGATCCGGTGTTTCGAATCGGCGGCCAGGCGGGCGAGACGAGCCAGCGCGGCACGCTGTTCATCGGGATCGCGCGACAATTCTGCCAAAAGAATCGCGGCTGTGAGATTTTCCGGATTGATCTCCGCGGCACGGCGGACCAGGGCCAGACTGTCTTCCATACGGCCATGGCTTCGAAACCGGCGCGCTTGGGCAAGCAGAATCACGTCGCTATGGGGGAAAATGACCGAATAAATGCGCAAAAGATCGGCAGCCGCGTGGTTCCGGCCTTGTTCAATCAGCAGTTCAGCCGTCTGCACGGCCAAATGGACGTTGCCGGGGTCGCGCTCGAGGCTTTGGCGATAAAAGTCCACGGCCTCGTCGCGGTATCCGAGCCGCATCAACGCGTCGCCAATTCGCCGCAACGGATACGGCTGGTCAGGTTCCGCCTCATGCCAATCGAACCAGAGCGAAACAGCGCCCTCGTATTCTCCCGCTGAAAATAACTCTTCAGCCTGATCGCGCCATTGGCGTACACGCGTGCGCACTTCATTGGACTCGGCGCCTTTCACCCCCGCCAGCGTCTCGTAATAGCGGCGCAGGTCTTCCTCGGCCTCCAGCGCACTGACCCTCATCTCGACCCCCATGTCTCGCCGCCGTTCCGCCGGAACATCCGCCCCTGCCACCCATTGCACGCCCGGAATAGCCGCGAGTAAACCGCCGGATTCCATCTGTTCGCGCAGGCTGTCCGGCAAGCGAACCAATAGCCGCATCCCGCGCGCCTGCAGGGCATTCGCGGCTCGCCGTGCCCACGCGAAGATGTCGGAGGCACGCCAAGGGGCCGTATCCTCCAATCGCAGCATCAAGCCGTCGCAATCCACACCATCCAGGCAACGGTTCAGACGATCGTTCGTCCATGTCTCGAGCTCCGCCGAAGCCCGCACGTTGATGTGGGGGATCACGTTCCACCGATGAACACGCGCGGCGAGTCGGAAAAGACGATCGGACTCGATTCCATAAACCAACGGAGCACCGGGGCCGAGCTTCTCTATCGGAGGACTGATCGCCGAAAGATCCTCGGCATGGCGCCCGGCCCATTCCAGCGCGAAGGAGGTCATTTCTGACGGGAGATCGCAGACGGCGACAACCGATTCCTCCGGCGAGATGCGCAAGGAAGCCAATCGCGCCTCGGCGGGTCCCGAGTTCAATGCGCTCAGGCGCACGCCTATGCGGCCCGGAGCCGGCGTCTCATTGAGATTCACCCAGCCGCCGAAGACATTTCGGCCATCCATGCGGGTCAAGATCTGGCCGCCTCGAAGCAGAAGCTTCAGTTGATGCCGCGGCGTGTCCGAAGCGTATTCGCCGTCGGCGATCGTGATGGCGTTGCCGTCCTCCACCCGGACAAGGTCCAAAATACCACCCTTGCTGATTCGCAATTCCCATCGGCGGGACTCATCGGGCGCCGCCAGAAAAACGAAACGGAACACGCCGCCCGCCAGCGAGAATTCGGTTTCGGCGACGAACTCGGAAAGACTCTCGCTGCCCACCAGCCATAAACCGGCAAGCGGTGAATCCGGTTCGGTGCGAAGAACGACTTTCGAATCCTCCACTTTCACAGAGCCGAACAGGCGAGTCCATGCCGCCGGTTCAAGATCGCCCACCCGCCGTGCGAAGCGAAAATCAGCGGAGGCCCGGACCCTTAACCGGGCCACCAGGTCGGTTGCTGTCCATTCCGGCGGAACGGACAGACGGTTGAGTCGCCGCGCATCCGACCACCGATTATTCAAGGCAAAATCGCCGGTGACAAAGCCTAGATCGAAAATATCCGTGGCGGTCTCGGCGAGCAAGTTTCGTCGAAAATCGGCCGTACCGCGATCGCCGGAATCGTCAGCCGGATAGGCCAGCGCCATGATAGGAGCCGGAAATGGACGGCGCACATTCGAACGGAAACGGTGATGGCGTTCCTGAACAACCTGCTGAACGGCATAGAGTCGTTCATAACGCTGCGCCGATTCGAAAATGGCCGACTTGACGACAGCGCCTGTCTTGTCGGAACGTCGTTCTGTTTGACGCGGCCATTCCCAATACCCGATACCCACCTCCCAATGCGGCGTCATCACCGCGTGGCGCAGCGAATACCAACTGGGGCGTCGGCGCGATTCCGGATCCACGAACAGTACGGCCCGCCCTCGGGCCTGGAGAACGGCCCTTCGCCACTCGCTCCACGAAAAAGGCGAACACCCGTCAATGGTGAGCAGAACCGAGCGCCGAGGCACGGGACGCCCTTCGTGAATCAGCGCTTTTACATCCTCGAGTCCGATAAAGTGATACCCCGCCTCCCGCAAAGCCGCCAAATGCTCTCGGAAGCGATGGACGGATACCGCCTGCGCTCCTCCGGGGCCGTCGAACGCCAGCGCGACGAACTCAAACGACGTGCGCCGCGGTTCTTCCGGCAGCGCATAACGTGCCCGTATATACCCCGCCGTCATCGAAGGGAGAGCCAGCGCGAGGGCGCAAAGGGCGGCCGCTAATGCCAGCCAGCGCAGCGGATGCCGGTACGGCCCCCGTTGCAGCCATCGAATCACGGCAGGAGGGACGCCAGGAATGTGAAATGAATGAGGATTAGGATTCTGCGGCTCGCCTGCCGAAGTCTCTTCGTTCATGGCCCTGCCTTCTCATCAAGCGGTTCCGGGGGAGACTGCTGCCGGCGACCGCTATCGGTTGTGCCCGTCGTCCCCAGTTTATTCTCGCCGAACTCTTTTGACAACATTGAGCTCCGCCATGTTTTGGGTTTGTCTCTTCACGATCATCTTTCATGATGCGAGTGGGGACGCATCGTTCGGCTCAGGCATGACGGAGTACAGCCTGGAGAGACGCGCTTCACAGCATGTGGAATCCGCCATCCCTCTTTCGGGCCGCGGCGCGACATACCATCGCGGACAAGCCCGAAGGGGGCACGCGGACTACAATGCCCAACCCATAAAAATAAACAGTGAGCGCCGCCGGACGGTCTCATCATCGTCCCCACCGCACCTGATAGCGCGACGTGCGTATGCGACTGTCAAAATTACACGTCCGCTCCCCGCTCTCGCAGCCCAGTCTTTTCAGAACGGTTGAACGAAATTAGTATTCACTCACACCAAAGCCATGAAGGACAGAGCTTCAAACAGTGCGATAAGGGACAGAGACGGCCGCACGGCGGAGCCGCAAATAAACCAAAGGGTAGCTTACATTTGATGCGAGTGGTTGCTAGAATAGCAGTACGCTCGCGGCAGCCATGGCCCGCTTGACTCTGGTGCCACCGTGCCCCCGACAGAGATTGGCCCCGGCTCGACAAAGAACCATTGGTGAGGCGAAAGCACTCTCCCAGGCAAGACTGTCGCAGATTGTCCGCCGGGCCGCGGACGCACACGAAACAACAGGAGAAAAACCATGCCGCCCAAGCCCATGCCCGCGCTCGACGGAATCCGACGGAACGTCGCGGGGATCGATATCGCCGGAAATGCCGATCACTATGTCTGAGATCCTGGCCGTGACGACGGAGGTCATGACGTGGCCCACTTCGGGACGAGACGCCGGAGTTACATCAATTGCTCCGGTGGCTCAAGGATCGCACCGTGGAGTCCGTAGCGATGGAGAGCACCAGCGTATACTGGATTCTCGTCGCCGATCTACTGGAGGCCAACGGCATTGAGGATGTTCTGGTGGACACCCGCGAGGTGCGGATGGTGCCCGACTGTAAGAGCGACGTGAAGGACTGCCAGTGGCTGCAAAAGCAGCACAATTGCGGGTTTCTGCGCGGCGGGTTCCGCCCGCCGGAGCAGATCGCTGCGGTGCGGACAGTGCTGCACGAGCGGGAAAACCTGATCGGCATTCGGACGTAATGCATCCAGCAAATGCAGAAGAGCTTCGACCAGATGAACGTGCGCATCCATCACGCGGTCTCGGGCATCGAAGGGAAGACCGGTCTAGCCATCGTCGAGGCCATCATGGAAGGCCACGGGGATCCGGTGGTGCTGGCGAAACTGCGCGATCCCCGCTGCCAGAAAAACGAAAAGCAGATCCCCGCGGAGCCGAGGCGTTCGAGGCGCGAATGCGGCAGCGGTCACTCCGAACCGTCCGCAACTTTTCTCGACTCGTCGAAGCCTATCCGGACTGAACTATCGGACCTACAACGTTCGCGCCGCCGGCCTTTTTTTTGACTGGCGCAGACACAGGAGTTCTTTGGGAGTGTTGATTCCGCAAAAGGCGTTTTGGAAGGCGGGAGGAATCGAGATCACGCAAATTTTGGGATGGCTGGCGAGGGCGATCGGGCGGTCCATCTCCTCCGACAAGCCCAGAAGCCGGAAGTCGTACCATGCCGGCAGTGGCTGCGGACGAGCGGAGGCCGTGTCAAGCGGCATGACGCCCCATACGCCCGGCGCCCGTTGCGCCAGCAGCCAGCGAAGGGCGTCTTCCGTGATCCGAGGGACGTCACAGGGCAAGAAAAGCCAGGTCGCCCATGGATCCCAGCGCATGGCTCCCAGCAGGCCGGCTATCGGTCCCTTACGCTGCGGCGCGTCCGGGATGCGTAGCCTGTTCTTCAGGCTCGAAGGGATCTGACCGCCCCCGATTACAACCACTTCTTCCACACACGCATCCATGGCCGCGACGATCCGTTCCAACCACGTCTTTCCGCCCATTCGCAGTATGGCCTTCGGGCGTCCCATGCGCGACGAAGTCCCGCCAATCAGAACGCCTCCCTTCACCGGAGCGCTCGCGAGTTGACGAGGAAGCCATTCCTCGAGAAACGCCAGAAGGGCGGACGGACGATCTATCCCCCACCCCATTTCGAAGTCAAATCGCCCCGCGTCGGGCGGTGGGCGGTCCCGCGGCTGCCGCCGCAGCCAGACTCGCGCGGGCAACATCGTCTGTTTGTGCCCCTCCACCAGGACCAAATCGTGGTCCCGTAGCCAGTCGGCCACACTTCGGCGCAGGTCCGGCGCGTGATCGGAATGTCGGCGGATGAAGGACTCCTGGGGCCCGTGCGCGGCGACGTCGGCACCGGCGCGGAAGAAACGGTCGCTGTCCTTGCCGGGGGCATCCACCGTCAAACCATGGGCATCATGTTTAATGACGCCCACGCGCAGGCCTTTCGCGCACAACGGCGGCAGCACCGCCTCGATGAGCGAAGTCTTTCCGGCGCCGCTGTAGCCGCAGATGCCGAGCACGGGCCAGTGTTTCGGAATACTGTTCTCCCCACTGCCGGACAAACGCCTGAAAGGGTGGCCTTCTTTCATGGCGCAGCGGGCCCTGTCGGCTCGCCACAGGGCATCGGGTCGCCGCGTAGCTTTTCCAGCCCGTGTCGCAACGCCGGCAGAATGGCCCCCAAGTTCTCTCGCGCGGCTTTTTCGGAACCCGGAAGCGAGAGAATCAACGTTCGCCCCCGAATGCCCGAAACAGCGCGCGATAGCATGGCGTGCGGCGTCGTACGCAACGAGGTGGCACGCATGGCCTCATCGAGACCGGGAGTCAGGCGTTCGACGACCGCACGCACCGCCTCGGGCGTGACATCGCGCGGCGCAAATCCCGTGCCGCCGACCGCTGTGATGAGATCGGCGCGCCGTTCATCGGCATAATGGCGAAGGCGCTCCTCCAGGCGTATTCGCTCGTCCGGCAGGATTTCCTCGGCGAGGATATGTGCGCCCAGGCTCTGTTCGAGGAGGCGGGCCACTGCCGGACCAGCCGTGTCGAGGGCTTCCCCGCGAGAACAGCGGTCGCTGAGTGTCAAAACCACGGCTTGGCACACGTCCGGAGCGACCGATCGAAGAATCTCAATGACTTCGCCCGGCCGCACGACGCCGCCGCGCAGGACGCAGGCGAATAGGCCATGTGTGGGCATAATGCAGTCACCGACGGCGTGAAAAATGGCGCAACGATGATGGCAGACTTTTCCAACCTGGGTGATTTCGAGCTCGGCCTCCGCACCGATGCGCAATCGCGACCCTGGCGCCAACCTCGAAACATCGAGACCTTCCACTAGGAGGTTTTCGCCGAAATCTCCCGCACGCAAGTCCGCCGCTCCTGATCGGCGCATGGTTTCAACATCTTCCGCCGCGAGAAGGCTGACCTGCCGATGCCATGATCCGGCATGGGCATCCCCCTCCAGCCCGTGTCCTGCGCGGAATGCGGCAAGGTCCACGGGCGTTTTGCGGCCTTTGCAACTGCCGACACAGATCGCCAAAACATGAGGCCGACGGTTCATCGGGAATCCGCCTCCTTCCGCCGCCAGTCGCCCGACTGTCCGCCCTTTTTCTCCAGCAGCCGCACGGAGACGATTTCCATGCCTTTCCCCGCGGATTTGCACATGTCGTAGACCGTCAACGCGGCAACGGCCGCCGCGGTGAGGGCCTCCATTTCAACGCCGGTTGTATGGCGGCAGCGGACGGATGAGACGATCCGCACGGTATCCCCTTCGAGGACTGCCTCCACACGGACGACATCGAGCGGGATGGGGTGGCAGAGCGGAATCAATTCCGCGGTGCGCTTCGCGGCCAGGATGCCGGCGAGCCGGGCTGTTTCCAGCACGGGCCCCTTGGCGCTCCGAAGCTCTGATCCGAGCATGGCGGCCACGGCCGGGCCGAGACGAACGACAGCTTCGGCACGTGCCCATCGCGCCGTGATCGGCTTGGCACTGACATCCGCCATACGAATCCCGCCGCTTTCGGCGATGTGATTGAATGAAGGTTTTTCCCGCATGGGATTGTCCTTGGGTTTTGCCAAGAACATACCGCCGCATGACGCCGGCGCAAAGACAAACCGCCCAAGCCTCGACGGAGACCGATGGCCTTCATCCGCCGACGGCGGACATGGAGCGGAAGCAGGGGGCAAAATCACCGTGGCGTTTCACCCGGAATGCGCGCCCGAGGACTGCTCGCAGCGGTTCCGGATCGCCGCCTATGGCCGCACGCATCGCGGGGCGCAGGTCGAGCGTAGCCCCCCGCAAGAGGCATCCGATCAACCGGCCATCCGCGGTCAGGCGTAACCGGCGGCAGGAGTCACAAAACGGCTCGCTGAGGGGCGAAATGAAACCGATGGTGGTTTCGCGCCCCTGCGCATCGCGCACACGCCAGTTCCGGCTGGTGCCGCCGTGCGCCGTGCCCAAGGGGGCCCATTGACCCCGCGCCGACAACCGCTGTCGAATCTCGCTCGAAGCGATGAAGAACCGCTTGAATTCCGAGGCCATAACGCCGATGGGCATCAGTTCCAGAAATCGCACTTCCAGACCGCGCTCCAGACCGAACTCGAGGAGACTCTCCACGTCGTGGTCGTTGATCCCGCGCAGGACGACCATATTGATTCTGACCGGCTCCAAGCCGGCGGTGCGCGCAGCGTCGATGCCCGCAAGCACGAGCCGCAGACGGCCACCGCGTGTGATGAGAGAATAAGTTTTGGGGTTGAGCGAATCGAGGCTGACGTTCACCCGGCGCAGACCGGCGGCGCGCAGAGGAACAGCGCGCTCGGCCAGATCCTCGCCATTGGTGGTCAGCGCGATATCGGAAATACCGTGCCGTGCGGCCGCGCGAATGAGGGTCTCCAGGTCGCAACGCCGCAACGGCTCCCCTCCCGTGAACCGCAGGGATTGCACACCGATAATTTCGTGAAAAATGCCGATCCACATCGCGATTTCCTCTGCAGCCATTTCCTCCGCGCCGTCGGCCGAGGCGCAGGGGTCCGCGGCACGGCAATACAGGCAACGAAGCGAACAGCGCGGTGTCACCGACCAGCGAAGGCGGATACCGATTGAATCCTTCACGCAAGCTCCCCAAATGGTCGAAACTCCACCAGAGTGCCCGCCGGCAAAGATCCCCCCCCCGGCGGCAACCAGGCTAAGCCCTCGGCGCGCGCGCCGCCGACGAGATCGGCCGAACCCTGAAAAGCCACGGGATCAAGCGCAACGCCCGCCGAAAGCTTAACCAGACGCGCAGGGCAGCCTCGCCACCGATCCGGCCGTGGGCAAAGCGCAGACGCCAGCGGCAGCGGCAGGCTGCGGCGCGCGCGATCCGGCGCATCGCCCAGCAACACGCGCAGCGAGGGCAAAATGAATTCGTGCAGCACCACCAGAGCGCTGAGCGGGTTGCCGGGCAATCCTAACGCCAGACGCCCATCCGACCAACGGGCCGCGAACGCCGGCTTGCCCGGCTGTATCGCGACGCCATGAAAAATTGTCTGCCCACCCGCCGCGCGCGCCGCCTCGGCGACATGATCGTAGCGGCCGACGGACACACCGCCGGCCAGCACGACGACATCGGCCTCATCCAAAGCGCGCCGAATAGCTGCGGCGATGAGGGAGGCATCGTCCGGGACGCGTTCCACCCCCGTGACGTCCGCGCCGACCGCGCGCGCCGCCGCGACGATCATGGGACCATTGGAATCGCGGATTTGGTGGGGCAAGGGCGCCGGTTCCACGGCTTCCAGCAGTTCCGTGCCGGTGGCAATAACCGCGACACGGGGTCGGCCGAAGACCATCAATTCCGTCTGACCGCACGCCGCGACCAGCGCAATCTGGGCCGGACCCAGACGCGCGCCGCTTTCCAGCAAGAGATCACCGGCGTGAGCGCATTCGCCGCAGCGGAAAATATCGGCGCCGGGCTTCACCTCCGGCATCTGCACTGAGACGGCATCGGCCGTGTCCGGTCCGAAGGCGCCGAGAGAGGTGTCTTCCACGCGCACCACCACATCCGCGCCCGGGGGGATTGATGCGCCGGTGAATATGCGAACGCATTCCCCCGGCCCCACACGAACGGAAGGCGCCTGGCCCGCGGCGATCTCGCCAATCACCCGCAGCCACGCCGCGCCCCCTGCCGTGTCGGCGGCGCGCGCGGCAAAACCATCCATCGCCGCGCGATCGGACGCGGGAATATCGCGGTCGGCGCGCAGCGGCACGGCGAGGCGCCGACCGAGGGCCTCACTGGCCGGCACACACTCCGGCTTACAGGGTCGGAGAAATTCTCGCATCTGGGTCCAGACGGCGTCAGGCGATGGGCCGATCAGAGAATGTCCCGTGCACATAATTTTCCTTCATTCGAGCGACATGGCCGGCTTTTCATGCCACCTTTCCCATTTCGATCTGTCTGTTTCAAACCGGTTCCAACCGCACCCATGTATCGTAAAAGCTCACACTTCCGCCCACCGGATCCAGAAAACAGGTGTTTTTCAATGCTGGATCGGTCCACATGGCGGCGTTGGCGTGAAGGCCTCGGGCGCGCCGCGCTTCGCCGCGGATGACGATGCCGTTGACGGTCATATCGGAGGCGCCCGTCGCCCAATGGCCGTAGCCCAGTGCGAAACTGACCACGCCAGGTCGTATCGTCTGTGTGACGCACACGCGCCCGATCATCGGCTTTCGCACGCCCGGAGCGATTTCCCATTCGCCACGGGGATTGGTGGCGCTGACCACGCGTACCATTTGACCATTGCGCAAGGCGAATCGCGCCGCATCCTGTGGATGAATCAGCACGCCGTTTTCCGGCATCAGCGCCGTAAGCCAGGGATTGGTGATGGTGCGACTCTTGGTTTGGCTGATGATACGATGCGTGATAAGGGCAAGGGGAAATTCCCGCCTCAGCTCATCCGGTTCGCGTCCGTGATAGTCGAGCACGGGCAGCGAGACGGCGCAGCCGGCGTGGCGGCGTCCGGTGCCCGAATGGACGGTCAGAGCGGTTTTTTCCTGGTATAGATTTAAGAGGCCGGCGAAAGGATGCGCGAGACGGTCGCCCTTCCATCCTTGGGCGTGCTCCTCAAAGCGTCCGCCGCGATTAAGAAGGAAGACGACGGAAGGCCATAATTCGTCGCCGACGATGGCGCGCCAGCGCGACTCATCGAAGACGGACGGCGGCAGGTGACGTCGGGCCTGGCGGAAAATCCGCATCTCCTGTTGGTCGGCCGGAGGCAGCCGTTGACTGCCGTCGGGCTTTTCCCCCCACGCGAGGTTGGCGGCGCACCGAAGGTAATATTCATCCGGATGGGTCAACCCGCGCCCCGGCCCGAAGGCATCAAACCCGAAGCCCGGCAGGCCGAGCTTTTCCGCCAAGCCGAGCAACATAGCCTCAAAACTGATCGGCATGGATCGCCCGAAAACCGTGCATTCTTCTGGAATCGGAGCGATCGCCGGCTGTCGGACCGGCTGTACCTTCAGCGGCATGGACGGGTGACTGCCCTGGAATTCCCATCGCTCCAGGTAGGACAAATCCGGAAAGAGGTAGTCAGCGTACAGCGAGGTGGAGCCCACCAGAATATCGCACGCGACAAACAGGGGCAGGCGCTCGACATCGCGTAGTATTTCGATATTCGTATGACCCGCTGGCAACGCGTACGTCGGCGCTCCCATATACATAATCAGCGCCTTGACCGGATAGGGATAGGCATCGCCGATGGACGGAATGATTTCCTCGTAGACATCGCTACTGAGGGGGTACCAGTTTCGCTTCGCCGGGTAACCCGCGAAGAGCGTCGTCTCTTCATAGCGCCGCTCATGACGAATGGAGCTGATACCAAAGCTCCGAATCTTGCCCGGATGGGCCTTCAAGTCGAACCATCCGCCCATGCCGAGGATATCCCAAGTTGCCGCCTGGACCATGCCGCCTCGTGCATCAATATTGCCCAGAAGGAGATTGATTGTCATCCAGGCCAGCACGTTGTAAAAGCCGTTTGTGTGCTGGGAGGCGCCTCGATGAATGTCCACCGCGGCGCGTTTGCCGTGATTGGTCAGCTCGAATGCGACCGTCTCTACATCAGCCGCCGGTACACCGGCCACGGCTGCCCATTCCTTCACGGTGTGTGCCTCGGCGACCTCGCGCACGATTTGGAGAGCGGATTTGACGCGCGTACCGTCCGGCAGCGCCGCGTCCACGAACAAATCCCCCTCAACCGCTGTCGTCATATCGTTGGGATCGAAGGCTCGATACGAACCGCCGGAACGAACGAGGAAGAACTTTTCGACGTAGGATTTGCCGTCCTTTGTTTTCCGCTCTTCTGGCGCGGCGAGCCCGTGCTCCGCGGCGCGTGCAAAGGGACCGGCGCCGTCAGGATGCATCTCTACCAGCCAGGTGGCGTTGGTCCATGAGGTCTCCCCCGCAGCCCCTGCGGCGGCGCGGTTGGCGCAAGCGAGGAAGCGGTGATCAAACCGGTCATGATCGAACATCCAGCGAAGGATTCCGAGGGCGAGGGCCGCGTCCGTTCCCGGTCTGAGCGGCAACCATTTCCACGCCTTGGAGGCCAGCTTGCTGTATCGTGGATCGGCCACTACGAATTTCAGGCGGCCTTCAATCATGCGCTGGGTCATGCGCACTGCGCGGTTTGGCGGACCGTAGTTGGCCTCGAAGAGATTGGCACCCACGAACAGCACGAACTCTGCGTTTTCCGTGTCTGCCTGCCAATAAAATTTCTTGCCACCGGTGAATTTTCCCGCCTCGTACTGCTCGCTGATGGCCTTGCAGGTGAAATACAAGGACCCTTGGCATACAGTCGTGTGGCCATGGGCGTTAACGGTGCCGAAGGCGTCGGCGAATCGCTTATAGAGATCACCCCGGCCGCCTTTGAGCCGCCCCCATGCCAGCACCAATTGATTGTTGCGCGGCCCGAGATCAGGATGGACCGCATCCATTAGGACGCTTGCCTGCGCCGCGTAGCGATTCCGAAACGCCGCCACGAGAGCGGCTTTTCGCTCGGGGTTTTTCTCCGCCCAGATCGCCTCGACATCGGCGGCCATGGCGGCGGAAAGGGCCGGATCCGTCAGGGCCCGCAAGGCGCGCAATCCTTCCACCTCACGGGTCTCTTCACCCGGCACATGGGCGAACAACCGCCCGCCCTCGCAAATTTCCGCGATAGCCTGTTCAAACGGAATGGCAATCCAGCGGTTCTCTCCCCGGCGTCCGGCGCGTTTGAGCACCCTGCGGATGCGGTACGGGTCATAGGCCGTCTGCATGCCGGATTGCCCTTTGGGGCAGATGGAACCATCCACGCGGCCCGCGGCGTCGAGCGGCGTCTCGGCCGGCAGGTGGGGCAGAAGCGTCCACGGATTGTAGGGGTTGCCATCAATTTTCGTAAGCACACCGTCCTGCAATTTGCACCGGATGCCGCACCCCGTGTTGCATTGCAGACATACCGAAAGGATATGATTTTCAGGGTCCATGAGATCGTAGGGATGATCCGGGCGCCGGCTTCGGAGAATGGCGCCTTCAGCCGCCTCTGCTTCAGGAATGGCGCTGGCTACCATGGCGCCGCCGAGGAGGGCGCCGTCGGCAAGAAAACGGCGGCGGTTGATGCGGCGAGGTGTCCGGGGATTGAGATTCATGTCTTCAAATGCGCACATGGGGACCTTTTTTCACTTCATTGCGGGTGTTGCGGCGCGCGGGGAGGATTGCAAGACGGGCGTGGAAGCGCTCAGGCGCCGGGCTATGAGGCGCGTCACTTCCCGTCCCACAAAAAAGACCGCCATCCCTGCGGCCAGCATAAAGAATCCCACCGCATACTCGGCAGGTGTGGCATGGTATATGTATTTCAACCGGTCGTGGTGGAAGGCGTCCTGCAGGCCCGAGATCTCCCCCACTGCCTGGCCGGGGATCAAGACATTGAGACGTCCGCTCACGAAGGCCACCACGATGAGGCCGGCCGCCGTCAGCCACGCAGGGACGCGACGGGTGAGGAGCAACGCGAACGGAATCCCCCCCCCCACGACGAGGTGGACAATCCAAAACACCCACCAATAGGGGCCCCACAGAATCAATTCCAGAGCCGGTGCGTGCGTGTAGGGATTCCAGAGCCCGAGCGAGAACTCCGCCAGTTCAAGCCCGAAATAGACGATGAGGCTGCCAAGCAGGATCGATCGGAGACGCCTCAGCGCGCCATCCATTTCGATCTCGCCGTCCGGAAAAAGCCATTTGACCAGCAGGAGTGTGGCCGATCCCGCGACGACCGCGGAGGTCAGAAAAAGAACCGGCAGCAACGGACTGTGCCAATAGGATTTCGCGTCCACAACGCCAAAGAAAGCGCCGCTCTGACTCGGAAACATGACCGAGAACAGCGCCGCCACGCACAGAAACGGCTTGAGCCAACCGCGGTCGTCGATCCACGACAGCGCATACGCGATTCCTGCGCAGGCCATAAACGCTCCGTAGATCCAGGCGTTGAACGACATCATGCTGGTGAACGCCGGGCGCGTGAAGATGAAGGAGGCTCGGTCCATGTGGCCGAGATCGAACCAGATACCGAGGAAGGAGGCCGCAAAGGCCGCCACGCTGAGCACAATCACGGTGCGCAGCGCTGCCCGTCGGCGGAATCCCGGCCACCGCAACACATAGCCCAGCCCCCCCAGCAGAAAGGCCCCGCCCGCGATACCGACACCGTGAAAATAAAGCGCAATCCACAATCCCCACGGCACATAGGATCCATAGCCTGCCGGCAGGTGTCCGTGGGCGACGCGTTCATACACCCCCCAGACGCCGATGACCGCCGACGCCCCAAAAACGATGACCAGGGCCATATGAACCCATCGGCGCCCGGCATCCGGAATGCGTAACGGGGGTGAGGTGAACATATGCATGGCGTGTATCCGTTTTTATTCGCGTGATTTATCCGATATAAAACACCTGGGGCTCTGTTCCTTTATGGGGCAGCAAAGTGTGTGTATCGTGCGTGGCCTTCAGTTCGGAGACGAGACTGTCGGGATTATTGGCGTCGCCGAAATAGGTCGCGCGGCCGATGCAGGTCGTAACACACATGGGCAGCAGGCCCTCGTTTAGCCGGTGCAGACAGAAATGGCATTTGCGCGCGTTGCCGATGGGCGAAGCGTGACCCTTGCGCACCCAGCCTTTGCCGTACTCAGGAGCGGGGCGCTCGGCATAGGCCGGCGTCTCGGAGCCCTCCACCGGGCGATCTGTTCCCCTCGGCGCGCCTTCCGCGGCACCGGCCATGTAATGCTCGCCGAAATCCGAAGTCCGCGCGCCATAAGGGCACGCGGTCAAACAATAGCGGCACCCAATACACCGGTCATAGTCAATGGTCACCACGCCATCCGGACGCTTCCAGGTCGCGCGTACCGGGCAGACTGGCACACAGGGAGGCTTGTCGCATTGCATACAGGGGCGGGGCGTGAATTTCATTCGTACCCGCGGATACTCCCCCGCTTCCTCCGTCACCACCGGTCGGTAAACAACCCCCGGTGGCAGTTTATTCTCGGCGACACAGCCGATCGTGCAGGCATGACAACCTACGCATTTGCGATGGTCAATGATCATGATCCAGTGGCGCTGCTCGACCGGCTTGGCCAATGCGTGCGCCAGATCGCGCTGCATCCTCAACAACGGGTCTTCCGCCGTGCCTGTCGGCGGAGCGGGCAGCGCCTGAACCGCCCGTCGGGTCGCCGGCCCGGTGGGATCCGCCGGCGGCGGCCGCCGACGATGCATCACCACGCCCGCTGCAGCGGCGGTGATACCGGCGCCGACCAAGGCGGCGGCACGAACAAATTCCCGCCGATCCATGGACCGGTCGCTCTGTTCCACCCAGCAATCGTCCGTCTCTTGATTCACGGATGATTCTCCTTCAGGTCTTCAACTTCCGTCCTCCGCGATTTCACGGGCTTGACGCGGGAACTCTCCGCACAATGCGCCAGGGTGATGAGACGAAGCTGACGTCGGACACGCGTTCGCCACGGATGCCAGATTCGGCGCATCGGACAGCGTCTGGGTTCCGCGCAGAAAAAACGGCCGAGCAGACACTCCGGCAGCCAATCCGGCCCATCCACCGCCTCGCAGATTTCGGCCAGCGAAATATTCGCCGCGTCCCGTGCGAGCACCACACCGCCCCCCCGTCCCCGCGAGGCGGTCAACAACCCTTTGTCGGTCAGCTGCCGAAGCACCTTGGCCAGATAAGCGGGTGGAATGCCCGCACATAATGCGATATCGCGGGTACGACGTCTCGCGCATGTGGACTTTTGCAAACATAGCAGGGCGCGAATCGCGTAGATGGCCGTTTGAGACAGCATAGTCAACGATCGGTTTTTATACGAACTAGCGACCGTAGGCAAACAAAATCGGATGGCGATGTCGGATTATAGCGGACGCCACGCCAGCCGTGCCCGGTCTTCGATCCCGGAGGCCGCGGCCGAGGCACAACCGAACCGCGGGCTACAATCTCAGCGTGACACGGCCGTGCACAATCCGCATACTCTTTTGCCGGAACGGCCGGAGTGCCGGCTCGGAGCAGGCAAAAATGAAATCCGTTCAACTGAACGAATTTTGGCGGCTCGCCTCGCGGCCCGAGATCATAGCCTGGGCCGTCGCCCAACATGAGGGGCGCCGCAGCATATGCCCATTGGGCTGGAAGATGCGGACGTCCTTTGCCCCGCCGATGGTTGCCGTCAGCATTGCGCCCAAGCGCTTCACGCACGGTCTGATCGCCGCGAGCGGCGAATTCGTCCTCTCCTGGCCAGGTGAAGACCAGGCAGAAGCGACATATTTCTGCGGCACCCACAGTGGTCAAAACACCGACAAGTTCGCGGAAATGGGCTTTACGACACTCCCCGCGCGGCACATTCAGGTGCCCCTGATCGCCGAATGCGCGGCGCATATTGAATGCCGGGTAAGGGGACGCCTGGAAACCGGCGATCATACGATATTCGCGGCGGAGGTGCTGGGCGCATGGATTGCCGAGCCGCCCCGCCGGCTGCTGTGCTCCATCCATCCCTCGTCTGGCGCCGAAATCCTGCTCCAACGGGGCGGCTACTCGTTTGGCGTCGTCCGTTAAAATGGATACGGCCCGCGTCATTCGCTCGGCCGGGATTGTCGGCGCCATGACTTTCATCAGCCGGCTGATGGGTTTTGTGCGCGACATTCTGATGGCGGGCTTTTTCGGCACGTCCGCGGCGATGTCGGCCTTTGTGGTGGCGTTCAAAATCCCCAATCTCTTCCGTGCGTTGTTCGGAGAGGGGGCGCTGTCGGCGGCATTCATTCCGGTTTTCGTCGAGACGCGCGAGCGTGAGGGCGACGCCAGCGCATGGCGATTGGCGCGCAAAGTGTTTACGGCCACCGGCACCGCCCTCGCGGCCCTTGTAGCCGCTGGACTCGTGGGTGCTACTGTCGCGCTGCGGTGGCCGGCTCTTTCCGAGCGGACGGCCCAGATTCTGTCATTGCTTCGCGTGATGCTGCCTTACATGTTCTTTATCTGTCTGGCGGCGGTGGCGATGGGTGCCTTGAACGCTTTCGGATATTTTGCGCTGCCGGCGGCGGTGCCGTGGATTTTAAACGCCGTGTGGATTGCCGCGATCTGGTTCGTCTGTCCACGTTTGGGCAACACACCGGAGGAACGAATTTACGGCGTTGCCTGGGCCGTACTCGTGGCCGGCCTGCTGCAATGGACTGCGCAACTGCCGCCGATGATTCGGCTCGGCTTTCGCCCCTGGCCGCTGCGTCCGGACAGAGATGCGCGACTGGCGCGAATGCTGATGCTCATGGGGCCGGTGGCACTCGGACGCGCCGTGACCCAGGTGAACGTGGCGGTGGATGCTTTTCTGGCCGCCGCCATTGGTAAATGGGCGGCCGCCGCGCTGTATTTCAGCGAACGGCTGATTTACCTGCCGATGGGCATCTTCGCCACAGCCCTCAGCACGGTACTGCTGCCGCTCTTTTCCGGTCATGCCGCGCGCGGCGACGAGACCGCCATTCGCCGTGCCGTCAATCACGCCTTGCGGACCCTGATGTTTGTCATGGCGCCGGCCGCCGTGGGGCTGTGGGCGCTTAGTCGGCCGATTGTCCGCATGAGCTTCGAGTGGCGTGCCTTTGATGCGCATTCCACCCTGCTGACCGCGCGCGCGCTGCGATTCTATGCCGCTGGGATGATCGTTTTCAGCCTAGGCAAAGTCTTCGTTCCGGCCTTCTATGCGTTGCAGGACACCCGCACGCCGGTGCGCGTAGGCGTCTGGACGGTTCTGTTGAATATCATCTTCAGCATCGCATTCATGTTGACCTGGCCTCTTGAATACAAACACGCGGGCATCGCGTTCGCCACTGTCGCCTCGGAAACTCTCAACGGTTTGTGGCTGGCCCTGCGGTTACATCGCCGGCTTGGCTCTCCCGGATGGAGCGAGATCGGATGGAGCGTCCTCCGTTCCCTCGCCTGCGCGGGCGTAATGGGTGCGGTCGCCGCCGCAACGCAAGGTGCCATGTATCGTCGGCTTACGGCCGCCGGTGCGAGCGCGAAACCAGCCCAGATCGGCGCCGTGGTCGGAGCAATGGCGATCGGAATGGTCGTGTATGCCCTCTTGTCCCGGGCGGTGCGTTCGCCCGAATGGAATGACGTCCTTACGGCGCTCCGCCGCCGGCGGGCTGCCACCTCCTGAACACGCGCCTTCTTCGTGCCGCTCGGGCGCAGCCGGATGGACAGGTCACTGATCAAGCATACAGGCCCGCCATAGGGGGCCAAGCGCCCCATCCAAGCTTGCAGGAAGGGCCTGCGAGAGGGGAGAGATATGGCGGGCGCGAGTCAGCTTCATTTTCCAAGCCTTGGAAGCCCACGTTCGCTGATTTTCCAAACCTTGGAACATGAAGGAGTTACTGATGTTCTCGAAATAGTCGCCCATGATAACCATCACGGGGTCTCCGCGGGCGCCGCGGCCTTTTTCGCTATCGCCGATCGAGAACCGCGTACGGTTTCAGCACCCCTCGCCATGCCTTTCTCACGCGTGCGCTGGAAGGGTTGGTGTTTCGGAGGTCGGCAAAGGCCGCGTTTTCCATCGCCGATGAATCCAGATCCACTGATCGGGATGCTCGCGGACGAATTTCTCGATCGTGCGGGTGTAGCGTTGCGTGGCCTCTTTCAAGGCGTCGGGGTGACGTCCCGACGGAGGGACCAAAGGAGGGAAACAATTGTAGCGATGGCGTCCGTCCGGCAGGCGCTCGAGAAAAACCGGCAGAACCGGCGCGCCGGAGACGGCGGCTAGATGCGCCAGGCCTGGCGTGGTGCAGGCGGGCCGTCCAAAAAACTCCACAAAAACTCCCTCGGCACGCGTCATGTTCTGGTCGAGAACAAAACCGATCACTTCGTTGTTGCGCAACGCGCGCAGACACATCCGATAGCCCCCGCGCGCCGGAATCTCCTTCAGGCCGAAGGAGCGCCGGATACGCGTCACCCGTTCTCGGACCGCGACATTTCGGATGGTCTTCACGACAACGTTCAAGGGATATCCGAGGGCGGGTAGGACGGTGATGCCCAATTCCCAATTGCCCGTGTGCGCGGAAAGCACGAGCACGCCGTGTTTTTGATTAAGCGCCCTGTCGAGATATTCGCGCCCGCACCATTCCATACGCTGTTTCACCGCCTCGCGTTCTTCCCACTCCAGACGGAGCATTTCGACGATGTTAAGGCCGAAATGACGGTACATCTGGCGCAACACGACCTTTTTTTTCGCCGAAGACCAGTCGGGAAACGCATGGGTAAGCGCGTCGGAAGCATCGCGGCGGCGATAACGAATCACCGATCCCAGGGCAAAACCCAAAGTTTCTCCGAAGGAATACGCCGCAGACGCCGACAACGAAGAAATAATACGTGCCAAGCTGTCCAGAAGAATGCGCAATCGAACCTCGCGGCCGAGGAGTTCAGCCTGGCGGTGTGGAACGATCGGCCTCGACCAGCTGGCTGAACCGGATTTCCCCGTTCTCCACGCGGGCCTCCACAACTCCGCTTCCGGTCAGAGCCCCGCGCAGCAGACTCTCGGCAAGTGCGTCCTCCAGGTACCGCTCGACGGCCCGCCGCATGGGCCGTGCGCCATACTGGGGGTCGAATCCCTTCTCGATCAAAAATTCGCGCGCCTCGGCCGTCAATCGGAGTTCCATCTTTTTCGCCGCCATCCGCGCACGAACTTTTTCCACTTCAAGATCGAGGATACGCACAATCTCTTCACGCGCCAGCGGGCGAAAGACGATGATGTCATCAATGCGGTTCAACAACTCCGGCTTAAACACCCGCTTGGCCTCTTCGATCATCCGGCTTTTCAGGGCTTCGTAGTCCGTCTTCACATCGCCGCCGCCGAACCCTAGAGCGCCTCCTTTGCGTGCAAACTCGGCGCCGAGGTTCGAGGTCATGATGATGATGGTGTTCTTGAAGCTGACCGTCCGCCCGAGGCTGTCGGTGAGTTTGCCTTCTTCGAGAATCTGCAACAACATGTGCATTACGTCTGGATGGGCCTTTTCAACCTCATCGAACAGGACGATAGAGTACGGACGACGACGGACTCGCTCGGTGAGCTGGCCGCCTTCCTCGTAGCCCACATAGCCAGGCGGCGAACCGACGAGCCGGGAAGAGGAAAACTTCTCCATGTACTCGGACATATCAATCTGGATCAGCGCGTCGGGATCGTTGAACATGAATTCCGCGAGCGCCTTGGCCAGGAGCGTCTTGCCAACGCCAGTCGGGCCGAGAAACGCGAACGAGCCGATCGGTCGGCGCGGATCCTTCAAGTCTGCGCGGGACCTCCGAAGAGCCTTGGAAATAGCGGCGACGGCCTCTGTCTGTCCGATGACGGTCCTGGACAATTCCTCCTCCATATGGAGGAGCCGTTCCATGTCCTGCTCCTCCATGCGGGTCAATGGGATGCCGGTCCATTTGGCGACCACGGCAAGAATATCTTCGCCGTCCACCGATACCACCTGTTCATCGCGGCGTTTCCGCCATTCGGCCATACGTCGTTCCATGTCCTCACGGGCCTGGCGTTCCTGGTCGCGGTACGCCGCCGCCTGTTCGAATTCCTGACGCTGGATCGCCTCTTCCTTGCTGCGCCGAAGCGTCTCAATGCGCCGTTCCATATCGCGGAGGTCAGACGGACGGGTCATCGAGCGGATGCGCGCGCGAGCGCCGGCTTCATCAATGACATCAATGGCCTTATCCGGCAGATAGCGATCCGAGATATAGCGGGCCGAAAGCTCTGCAGCGAGCCGCAAGGCCTCGTCGCTGAATTTGGCGTGATGGTGTTCCTCGTATCGCCCCCGAAGCCCCTTGAGAATTTCGATGGTTTCCTCAACCGTCGGCTCGCGGACCATGACGGTCTGAAAGCGACGCTCCAAGGCCGAATCCTTTTCGATGTACTTGCGGTATTCCGCGAGAGTCGTGGCCCCAATGCATTGCAACTCGCCGCGGGAGAGCGCCGGCTTGATGATGTTGGAGGCGTCCATGGCGCCCTCGGCCGATCCTGCGCCGACGATCGTGTGTAATTCGTCAATGAAGAGAATCACGTTCTTCGAGCGGCGGATTTCATCCATCACCGCCTTGATGCGCTCCTCGAACTGTCCACGATATTTTGTACCGGCGACCATGAGAGCGAGATCGAGGGTGATAACGCGTTTGTCCCGAAGCAGTTCCGGTACATCGCCCGCGACAATGGCTCGAGCGAGCCCTTCGACAATTGCAGTCTTGCCGACTCCCGCCTCCCCCAGCAGCACAGGGTTGTTCTTGGTGCGGCGGCAAAGGATTTGAATGACTCGTTCGATTTCCATCTGCCGTCCGATGACCGGATCGAGCGCATCCTTGGCAGCCAGTTCGGTCAAATCGCGACCGAAAGTCGCTAAGGCCGGCGTTTTCGTCTTGCGCGACGGCACAGTCCCCGCCTCCTCGCCAGAAGTCTCACCCGCCTCGGGGGTCTCCGTTTCAGGCTGGTAATCGGGGTTGAGCTCCTTCATGATCGCGATCCGCGCCTTCTCTAAATCCACATTCAGATTCTTGAGAATGCGGGCCGCAACCCCCTCCCCTTCGCGAATCAGGCCCAATAGCAGGTGCTCCGTCCCCACATAAGAGTGATTCAACGCCCGCGCCTCGCTACTGGCGAGCGCGAGAACCTTTTTCACGCGGGGGGTAAAGGGCACATTTCCGATCGTCTTCGTCTCCGGTCCGACCCCGACGGCTTTTTCCACCTCGAGCCGGAGGGTCTCGAGGTCTATGTTCATCTTTTGCAGCACATTGACGGCAACCCCCTGCCCCAGTGCCACCAGCCCCAACAAGAGGTGTTCGGTGCCCACATAACCGTGGTTGAACCGCTCCGCCTCTTGCCGCGCCAACTGGAGAACCTGTTGTGCTCGTGGAGTGAAGTTATTCATTTTTTCTTTCGACGACCTCGCTTAACCGCCCCCAGCACCGTTGCCAACACCCCGCGAACGAGCGCCGCGCGCGCCTGGTCGCGCTCGAAGGATTCCAGCGGACGGCCTTCATGCCACTGGAGATGCGCCGGTTGAGACACCAACATCAACTTCTGCACATCGCTACGCGATACGCCGGATAATATACCCATGTCCATGCCCAAACGCAAGACAGACAGCAGATCCAAGGCTTCGCGGGAGGAAAGAATATGAGCGTTGGCGAGTATACCCGCGGCGCGTCCGACATGATCCAGTAACACCGCTCGGCGATCGCGCCAAAGCCGACCTCGAGCATTCTGTTCGTGACCTATGATTTCGCTGACGATCTGTTCAAGATTCCGGATAATATCTTCCTCCCGCTCGCCCAGCGTGACCTGATTGGAAATTTGGAACATATGGCCGTGCGCATCCGTCCCCTCGCCCCAGAGGCCCCGCACGGTCAAACCAATTTTCGATACTCCTTTGACAAGCGGACCTATCTCCTCCATGAGTGCCAACCCCGGCAGATGCAGCATGACGCTGGCGCGCAGACCTGTTCCCACGTTCGAGGGGCACGCTGTCAAATACCCCCACCGAGGCGAAAAAGCATACGATACTTTTGCGTCGAGCTGACTATCCACCGTGTCGATCGCCTGCCAGGCATCCGACAGACGCAACCCTGCGCTCAGCGCCTGCATGCGCAGATGGTCCTCCTCGTTGACCATGATGACGACGCTTTCGTCGGGCCGCAGGACGATCCCGCTGCCGCGGCCTCGCCCGGCGTGCTCACGACTGATGAGGTGGCGCTCGAACAATAGAAATCGATCCATCTCCGTCAGCTCGTCATTTCCGGCAAAGACCGCCCCTTCCATCGCCGGCAACCGAGAAAGCACGCTGCGCAAATGTTCCCACACCCGCACCCGTTCCTCCTCGCCTGCCCAACCTGGAAAGGCCGCGTCGCTTAGATTACGCGCCAGTCGAATCCGGCTACTGATCGCCACCGAAGCCTCTGCGCCTTCGGCCAGCCAGACATGCGGATGTTCGAGAATCTCGCGAATATTCATGGAGACGCGGGTGGGCGCTCCCCGCTGAGGGCCCGGATTTCATCCCGCAATTTCGCCGCCAGTTCGAAATTTTCCGAAGCGACTGCTTCGTCCAGTCGTCGGCGCAAGTCATCAAGCGACTCTAACTGGCGCTCCGCGACAGCCGCGCCGCAAGGCCGTTTGCCGACATGGCGATCCCCGTGGTGCATCGCCTTCAACAGCGGCGCTAATTCGGCGCGGAAATGCACATAACATTCGGGACACCCTAAGCGGCCGGTTTTTTTGAAATCCGACCGCCCCAGATGGCAGCGCGGACAGCCGGTGACCTCTCCCGGTCCGGTTTCCGAAGGGGTTTGACCCAAACCCAGAAAGAGATCGGCGATGGCCATCGGATCCTGGATATCCACGCCGCTTTCCTTCGCGCATTTTTCGCAAAGATGAAGCTTGCGCACCTCTCCACCGACGACCTGGGTCAGGTGGACGTTGGCTTCGTTAATATGGCACATTTCGCACTTCATCGTGGCCTCTCAATTACCGGATATGTGTGCCGCTACTCCGCGCCAGATTCGAGAATGCCTCCGCCAGACGACAAGTGACCGGCCCCGGACGTCCTCGGCCGATCCGTCGGCGGTCCACCTCAACAACGCCGATAATCTCCGCCGCCGTGCCGGTTAGAAACACTTCGTCGGCGGTATAGACATCGTAGCGGGTCAGCACCTCTTCGCGCGCGGTATACCCGAGCTCCCCGGCAAGCCGCATCACAGCATCGCGCGTGATACCGCGCAGCGCTCCGCACCACGTCGGGGGGGTGAGGATTTCCTGCCCCCGTACGATGAAGACATTGTCGCCGGACGCCTCCGCGATAAACCCCTGCGGATTGAGCAAGATACACTCCATTACGCCGGCATTGATCGCCTCGATCTTGGCGAGAATGTTGTTCAGATAGTTGAGGCTCTTGATCCTCGGGTTGATCGCCTCAGTATGATTGCGCACCGTACCCACCGTGATGATGGAAAGCCCTTTCTCATACAATTTCTTCGGATATAGCTGAATCGCGCCGGCGATGCAGATGATCTGGGGACTCCGGCAGTTGTAGGGATTCAGCCCCAGCGTTCCCACCCCGCGTGTGACAATGAGCCGAATATAGCCGTCCCTCACGCGATTCGCCCGACAGGTCTCGACCACGATCTCTGACATCCGCGGTTTCGGCACGGGAATGGTCAGCGCGATCGCCCGCGCCGAGGCATAAAGACGATCCAGGTGCTCGTCCAGCATGAACACGCGCCCATTGTAGGCCCGAATGCCCTCAAACACCCCGTCGCCGTACAGCAGTCCGTGATCAAAAACCGAGATGGCAGCCTTCTTTTCCGGCACCAAACGCCCGTTGACATATACTTTCATGTTGCTGCTCTTTCTGACGCCTCGCGGCTCAGCCATCAGCCGACCGCATCAGCCGGAAGCGATTCTAGCGACCGACAGGCCGCTTTGACAATCCGCACTGCGCGTCGCACCTGCGCTTCCGTCACAATCAGGGGCGGCAGAAACCGCATGACGCGGATATTGGTGGCCAGCGCTAGTAACCCGCGCTTCATCAGCTCGTCTTGCAGCGGCCGCGCCGGTCGATCCAGCTCGACCCCCACCATCAGGCCGCGCCCGCGCACCTCCCGGACAAAGGAGAACGGACGAAGCCTCTCACGCAACAGCTCCTGAAAGAGAGTGCCCATCCGCGCGGCACGATCCAGCAGCCCTTCACTCTCGATCGTTTCGATTACCGCCAGCGCCGCGGTGCAGGCCAACGGGGTTCCGCCGAATGTCGTGGCGTGATGGCCCGGACGAAACAGGTCGGCCAGCTTGGGACCGGCAACGACCGCACCGATCGGAAAGCCGCCGCCCAACCCTTTGGCCAACGAAAACGCGTCCGGCTCGATATCATAGTTCTGCCAGCCAAACCATCGGCCCGTACGCCCCATGCCACATTGGACTTCGTCGCACAACAGCAGCAGGTTGAGTTCGTCGCAGAGCCGCCGCAGTCCCCGCATAAACTCCGGCGCGGCCGGCAGCACTCCGCCTTCGCCCTGCACGGCTTCGACCAACACCGCGACCGTTCGCTCGCCGATCGCCGCGCGCACAGATTCGAGATCGTTGAAGCGGGCATAGCGAAAGCCGACCGGCAACGGTTCGAATCCTTTCTGAACTTTTTCCTGTCCTGTCGCCGTCAGCGTGGCTAGCGTCCGGCCGTGAAAGGAGTTCAGCATGGAAACAACCTCGTATCGGCCGGATGCCGCACCCCACAACCGGGCCAGTTTGATCAGCCCTTCATTGGCCTCTGCGCCCGAATTGCAGAAAAAACATCGTCCGCCGGACAACGATCGGACAATGAGCGCCTCGGCGAGCCGGGGTTGCCATTCGTTATAGAAGATGTTCGACACATGGATCAGACGACCCGCCTGTCGGCGAATCGCCCGCACCAGGTGCGGATGGCAATGCCCGATGGCCGTCACCGCGATGCCGGAGAGAAAATCAAGATATACGCGTCCGTCAGCATCCCATACGTGAACGCCGCGCCCGCGCACCAACGGAATCGTCGGCGCATAGGTGGACATCACATATTGCCGATGTCGGAGGATGATGTCTTCGCCCGCGGTCATGACCGTGTCTCCGCGGCGTTCGGTCCCACGATTTCGGTCCCGACGCCTTCCTCCGTGAACAGTTCCAGAAGAAGGGAATGGCGCATCGCCGAATCAATGATGTGGGTCTTCGCCACCCCCGCCTTAACCGCATTCACTGCCCCGCTAATCTTCGGCAACATACCGCCCGAAATCACTCCGCTGGCCACCAGCCCCTCCACCTCATCCACGCGAAGGCTCGAAATGATCGAAGTGGGATCGGACGGATCGCGCAGGAGTCCCGGCACGTCCGAAAGGAATACGAGTTTCCGCGCCCGCATCGCGCGCGCAATGGCGGAGGCCGCGTCGTCCGCATTGACGTTGTAGACCTGGCGGTCCGGGCCGCGTCCCAGCGGCGTAATCAGCGGCGTAAGACCGGCATCGAGATAAGCGCGGATCAATTCGATGTCCACCTCCTCCACGTCGCCGACAAACCCCCAATCCAATACCTCGCCCGTCGCGGGATTGGTCTCGGTGTGACGGCGGACGCGCAGAATGTCTTCCCCGTGCAAGCCGCGCGCCCGACACCCGAAGGATTCGAGCATTTCAACCATCTGAGGGTTGATCTCCTGGTTGAGCGTCCGTTCGACGATCCCAATGGTCTCTTCATCGGTGACGCGCAACCCTTTGACGAAACGCGGCTGAAGGCCGGCCTCCTTCATCCGTTGCGAAATCGCTTTGCCGCCCCCATGTACAATGACCGGACGCAATCCCACAACCGCCATGAAGGCGACGTCGTTGAGAATCGCGCGGACCCCTTCCTCATCATCCATGATACTGCCACCGAACTTAACCACCACGGTCTCGTTGCGAAACCGCTGAATGTATGGAAGCGCCTCGATCAGCACGGAGGCTTTTTTGATGACCTGTTGCATAACGGCTTCTTCCCGTGTAACGGCAAACCTCAACCGCCGGCCCTGGAATTCCGATGGCGGGCCATTCTCCTGGGCGCTCACATGTTGATGCGCACGTACTCCTCGGTGATGTTGCACGTGTACACCGTCGCTTCGCCGCGGCCCAGATGCAAGCGGATATCCACGCTAAATTCCGGCTTCGCAATCGCAGCACGTAATGACGCATCGGTGACGGAGCCGGCCATTCCGCGGCGCACAGCGGGAAGCCCCTCAAAATCCACATCCACCTTTGACTCTATCACATGCGCCCCACTGTATCCGACGGCATCCATCACGCGGCCCCAATTCGCATCGGACCCCGCCCACGCCGTCTTCACCAGCAGCGAATTGGCCACGGCACGAGCCACGAGGTCCGCATCCCGATCGGATCTCGCGCCACGCACACGGATGACGGCGACACGCGTCGCACCTTCGCCATCGCCGACGATCATGCGGGCCAGCCGAAGCGTCGTATCGAAGAGCATATCCTCAAACGCGTTCCAGCCGGGACGTCCTGGCCGCAGAACCGGCCCACCCGCCGCGCCATTGGCCAGCAGCAGCACGGTATCGTTCGTGCTCCGATCGCCGTCCACCGTGATGCGATTGAAACTCTGATCCGCCGCCTCTTTCAACACGCGCTGCAGGGCGACTCGCTCGATGGCGGCGTCGGTGAGGAGAAAACAAAGCATTGTCGCCATGTTTGGCTCAATCATACCGGCGCCCTTCGCGAGGCCGGTCACCCGCGCGACGCGGCGCCCGGCGGAAAACTCCGCCGTCCAGCGCTTAGGCCGAGTATCAGTGGTCATGATCGCTAGTGCCGCCTCTTCGCCCCCTTTGTCGGACAACGACGCCACAAGCGATTCGATACCTCGTTCCACCGCCTCCATCGGCAACCGTGTGCCGATGCGGCCGGTCGAGCAGACGAACACCTCCTGTTCGGGCACACCGAGACGTCTCGCTGCCAGCGAGGCGGTCCGCCGGGCGTCACGCAAGCCCGGCTCACCAGTGCAGGCATTGGCGACTCCGCTGTTGACCACGACGGCCCGCGCGATGCCATGGCGCAGGCGTTCGCGGTCCAATTTCACTGGAGCCGCGCAGATGCGATTGGTGGTAAAGACGCCGGCGATTGAAGACGGAACATCCGAAACGATCAGTGCCATGTCGCGCGAGCCCGACGGTTTGATTCCTGCCGCAACGCCTGCGGCTCGGAAACCGGAAGGCAACACGACCTCTTCGCGGCCTTCGCGCATCGTGGTTGTCATAGGCCATTCCCTCGCTTCAATGGAATGCCACCCCCCACCGGGCTGATCCATATCCGGCGGCAGTGGTCGGGGTGTTCGCAAGATCGGACGAATCAGGAGGCTTAGCGCTTCGAGAACTGGAACCGTTTGCGAGCGCCAGGCTGACCGGATTTCTTGCGCTCCTTCATCCGAGGATCGCGCGTCAGGTAGCCCCCAGCCTTTAAAGTGGCCCGCCAGGCCGCGTCGGTCCGCGCCAATGATCGGGAAATGCCGTGGCGCAAGGCTCCGGCCTGTCCCGCTTTGCCCCCGCCCGAGACCCGAGCGTTCACGTTGTATTTATCTATCGCCCCCACCGCTTCCAGCGGCTGTTGGATGAAACGGCACAACGCATCCGAGGCAAAGTACCGATCGAAAGGCTCGCCGTTCACAAGAATCTGGCCGGATCCAGGCGCGAGTCGCACACGCGCGACCGCCGTTTTCCGCCGCCCCGTCTCCCAATTGGACGCCATTGCATCAATCACCGCATGTCCCTCCATCGTTCTATCGGCCCCACATCATAGGCTGCGGGCTCTGCGCCGCATGCGGATGTTCGGAGTCGGGATACACCTTCAACCGCCGGATCTGTTGCCGTGCCAAATGATTTTTGGGCAACATGCCGCGCACCGCCTGCCTAATCAGACGGTCCGGATGACGCTGCCGCACAACGGACGCGGGCCGCAATTTCAAGCCGCTGGGATAGCCCGTGTAATCCTTATAGATCTTTTGCGTCTCTTTATTGCCTGTCAATTTGACACGCCGCGCATTGATCACCACGACAAAATCGCCCATGTCCACATGCGGCGTATAATCCGGCTTGTTCTTGCCGCGCAGCATATCGCATATCGCCGCCGCCAGTCGCCCGACCGGCTGATCCGCCGCATCCACAAGCCGCCAGGCGCGAACAATGCCCTCTTCCTTAGGGATGGTCGTCTTCATTTTCAGTATCCATTTCTCCACAAAAATGAGTGTAAACGTTATACTCCTCCGAGACGATTGTCAATATTTACTCGCTGGTCTGGAGCCGATTGCGCTGTGGGGAATGAGTGGTAAATACAGGCGCCGGCGAAGGGAGGCGTGCGTGGCGCACGTGAATGCGCTATGAATGTATGTGGAGGGCTCGATGCGGGCCGTTTCATCATACCAAATCTACACGGGGTTAGGGGCGCTGATCTTTGTCACGCTGGCCGTGACAAATGTCTTCTTCGGCGAGCTGAACCAGGACGAGGGATGGTATCTTTATGCGGCGCGTCTGGCGTCGGAGGGTCGGGTCCCCTATTTGGATTTTGCGTTTACACAAGGGCCGCTTTTTCCTCGCATCTATGCGTGGTTCGTTCCATTGGTCCAACGGGGCGGGTTGGGGGCCGCGCGCGCATTCACAGCTCTGCTCGCGTTTTTCGCGTCCGCGCTGGCCGCATGGGCCGCCGCCCGCCTTGTGCCGTCGCCGAGCCGGACGGCCGCGGGCGTCGCGACCTGGCTTTTGCTGACGTTGAATCCTTACCAGTCCTATTTCACCACGGTGGTGAAGACGTATTCTCTCGCGTCGCTGTTCTTGGCGGCGGGAATGGCGGCTCTTGCAGGCGTAAAGAACCCTCGCGGCGCCTGGCACGCATTTGCCGCGGGTATTGCGATCGCGGCGGCTGCGGCGGTGCGGTTGTCGGCGGCGGCTGCCGGTCTTGCAATCGCTCTGTGGCTGGTGTTGCACCGACGGCAGGTGGCGCGCGGCGCGGCAATATCTTTCGTCATCGGGGCCGCGGTGTGCGGCACGGCCGTTTTCGGCCCCTATTGGTTTTGGGCGCGCGAAGGATTGTTGTTCGGAATGTTCGAATACCACGCCGGCCGATCCGCGGGAGAGGGATGGGCATTCTGGCTGTTTCGCGCCGGGTTTATATCCCGCACCTTACTAGCCTATTGGCCGGCAGTGGTGGCGGCATGGGCCTGCCGCGTGTGGTCGAACGAAGGCGATGAACAGAAGCATCCGGCGGCAGGGAACCCCTCCGAAGCCCTTCTCTGGGCCGCAACCGCGATGAGCGCTGTTCATCTCTTCGCGCCATTTCCCTATGATGACTACCAGGTCGTCGCCTACCCGCTTTTCGCGGCCTGGCTCGGCGTGCGGCTCATCCCCCGCAGGCCGGCCGCTGCCGCTCAGCTTCCGAGTCCAGCGCCCTCCGACCATCGCGGCGAACGGCGCCGGCGGTTGGTTTGGCTAACGGGCCTGGGGCTGATTGGGCTCCTCGCAGCGCCGGCCAATCACCAGTGGGCCATTCTTCGTCGGGACCGCATCTGGTGGCGCACCAAGAGCGAACCGGACCTCCTTGTGCTGCGGCGCGCCGCTGAATGGCTGCGATGCCGTATCCCGGAAAACGAACCGCTCCTGACGCAAGATTTGTATCTGGCGGTTGAGGCGGGACGCCGCGTCCCTCAAGGGTTTGAACTGGGACCGTTCAGTTATTTTCCTGATTTGCCACCAGATCGGGCGGAACGGTTGCGCGTATTGAACTGCGATCTGTTGTTGAAAACGATCGCGCGCGCCGAGGCGGGCTGGGCCGCGTTCAGCGGCTATGGCCTAAGCATCGCGGCGCCCGGCGTGGTGGAATTACCGCGGCGGGAACGAAACCGACTCGAGGCGGCGCTGGAGCAGCAATACGAGTGGGTGCGCGAAATATCCGATTTCGGGCAGGCGTACACGACCTTACGCATCTATCGGAGGAGGGCCCGGCTGTGCGATTGAGTATCATCGTGCCGGCCTTCAACGAAGAGCGACGGCTGGGACGGATGCTCGACATTTATCTCCCCTATTTTAAACAACGATATGGGGATCAGGCGGAGGTGATTGTCGTCGTCAACGGCTCCACCGATGACACGGCCGGCGTCGCCCGCTCACGGATGAAACAGTGGCCGACGCTGCGGGTATTGGTGGATCCGCGTCCTATCGGAAAGGGCGGGGCCATCATGGAGGGATTGCGCAAAGCGCGCGGTGAAATCATCGGATTTGTAGATGCCGACGGTTCCACGCCGCCTAAGGCCTTCGATCATCTAGTGCACGAAATCGGCGATGCCGGCTGCATCCTGGCTAATCGGTGGCATCCCGCATCTCACATTATGAGGCAACCGTGGCGGCGGCGGGTGGCGTCCCGCGTATTCAACGCGCTGGTGCGCTTGTTATTTGGGCTGCCGATTCGCGATACCCAGTGCGGCGCAAAAGCGTTACGTCGAGAAGCGGTAGAAGAGATTTTGCCAAAACTAGGTCTCACGCGGTGGGCTTTCGATGTGGATCTGCTCTATCAATTGGCACGAGCCGGATATCACATTCGCGAAACGCCTACAGTCTGGCACGACGAGGCCGGATCGCGCCTGCCAATTTTCCGCGCCTCCATAGACATGTTTGTGGCAATCTGTCGGTTGCGTATTCTGTATTCACCGTTTCGTTGGGTCGTGGCAGTGTATGATCGGACGATCGGCCCGTGGATTCACCGTCCTTTACCTCCGCCGCCGGTGGAATTGGAGATCGTGTCTGATCATCACTGCCGCGGCGAAACAGATGCGGAAAAAACATAGTGCAATCGATCGCGCATGAGGCACTATGGAAACGCAATCGCTGGCATTATAGCGCTGTGCTGAATAGAGGGGCTGCCGCGAAGGCTAGGCAAGCCATTCACCCCGATTACTTTCGGTCTTTTTGCCGGGTTCCCGATCCATCCTGGTTTTCGTCATCCATTTTTCCGTCTTCCATTCCAGTCCTCCATCACATTTTTCCCCGAGTTGTTTTGACGCCCCGCGGCGCGCAGAGCGCCAAAAACATGGCCTACACCCTGTAGGCCGCCCTGTTTGGCAACGCGATCTGCCACGAAAAAGGCGGCCATGCCGACCCATCACCCGCAAATTTCCCCACACCGCAATCGGCTTATTCCCTCTTGAAACAAGTGGCGTGGCCGCGGTAGATTTGAAATGATGAGCACCATTGATCGGGAATTATGGGACGTCAGATGTGATGGACGTTGCTCGCTTTGCAATGGCGCCCCATCCGAAAAGCAGAGTCCGGAAATAGAGGGAGCGAAGCTGGCGGCGTGGTCGGCGGTGGTATTTTTCCTTCCGATTGTCGCCATGGCTGCCGGCGCAGCCGTGGCCGGCCATGAAGGCGTACGCCAGATGATGGGCGCGGTAGTGGGCGGCGCCGTGGGTGTCGCCATCGCGCGCGCCGGTTTGCGGATGAGCCAAAAACGCGGAAAGGATCGCCCCTCATGAGCGCCGTGGCCCCCCTAGCGCCGCCAGCGGGACGTTTTTCCGGTGGCGTTCATCCTTCGGACCGCAAGGAGCTGTCCCGGCACATGCCCATCGAGGTCTTGCCGACGCCACCTGAATTGAATATTCCGCTGCTTCAACACACGGGCGCTCCCTGCAAACCGGTGGTCGCGCCCCGCGCCGAAGTCGTCCTTGGACAGCTCATTGCGGACATCGATGCCTTCATTTCAGCGCCAATTCACGCGTCCGCCGCCGGCGTTGTCCAACGCGAGGGCGTGGCCACACTGCCGAACGCCCGCCATGTGAAAACGATCCCGATCAAGACCTCTTCAAAGCAGATCCCGGCCGAAGAGCTCCTGCTTGACATGTTTGGCGGCGCCTGGCTGGATCGAAAACTCGAAGAGGTCACTCCAGAGGAAATCGTCCGTGCCGTTCGTGCCGCTGGCATTGTGGGACAGGGCGGTGCCGCTTTTCCGACGCATGTCAAGCTGGCGCAAAATCCGAAAAAGCCGGTGGATACGATCCTCGTCAACGGCTGCGAATGCGAGCCGTATCTGACGGCGGATTACCGGGTCATGGTGGAGGCCCCCGCGCCGGTCATTGCCGGCGCGCGGCTGGCGGCTCGCGCGGCGGGCGCTTCAAAGATTATTGTTGCCATCGAAGACAATAAACCCGAGGCGATCCAGGCCCTCCGCGATACCGCCGGCGGAACTGACATCATCGTCATGGCCGTGCCCACCCGCTACCCTATGGGCGGCGAGAAACAGACCGTTCGCGTGACTACAGGACGGACGATTCCGACTGGTGGGCTGCCGCTCGATGTCGGGGTGGTGGTTATCAATGTCGAAACCGCCGCCGCCATCGCTCGTGCCGTGTGGCGTGGAAAACCGCTGACCCATCGCGTGGTCACCGTCACGGGAGAGGGGGTGGCGCAACCACGCAATATTCTCGCGCCAATCGGGGCTTCCTATAACGATTTGCTCCAATTTTGCGGCGGCTTGAAACCCGAGGCTGCTCGGGCTGTCGCGGGTGGGCCTATGATGGGCTTTGCCATCGGGACGCTCGATGTGCCGGTGACAAAAGGAACCAGCGGTCTGGTGGTTTTGACGGCCGAGGATGTCGCCCGTGCGGCAGAGACGCCGTGTGTCCGGTGTGGTCGGTGCGTTGAGGCATGTCCACTCGATTTGATGCCTACCCGAATCGCGATGGCGGCACGCCACAAGGACTGGGTGCTGGCGAAACGACATCACCTGATGGCCTGCATGGAATGCGGTTGCTGCGCCTATGTATGTCCCGCCGGCATCCCGCTGGTGCAATTGATTCGCATGGGCAAGGTGCAGATGATGAAGGAGGTCGGGAAATAGGCCGCGCGGCCCCCGAATATCACATATGGCGGAATCTCTTGCCAATCCCGTCGCCTCGACATCAGCGCCTGCTGGACCGGCGCCGGAGGAGCCGGCGCCCGCGCTGACGGTTGCGCCGGGCCCTCACATTGCCTACGGCGCTTTGACGACGCGCCGCATGATGCTCGATGTGATTCTCGCGTCGCTCCCCTTGGTGGCCGTGTCGCTGTGGGTCTTTCGGGCCTATGCCGCGTTTCAAATCGGCCTCAGCGTGGTCAGCGCCTTGGTCGCCGAGAGAGTTTTCGTCGCCTTACGCCACCGTTCCAGCACGTTGGGAGATTTCTCAGCGACGGTAACAGGTTTGATTCTGGGTCTCTCGATTCCTCCTGCCGCGCCCTGGTATGTCAGCGTAGTGGGCGCTTTTGCCGGCATAGGTTTCGGCAAAATCGTATTTGGCGGTTTGGGACAGAATATTTTCAATCCGGCGATGGTCGGGCGCGCCTTTGTGATGATTGCCTTTCCCGCCGCATTCGGTGTGGCCACCTACGTGGCGCCGGGACTCAGCGCGGATGCCGCCACAGGTGCGACCCCCTTGACGGCCTTGAAAATGAGTGGTGAAACGCCTCCTCTTATTCCGCTTTTTCTAGGACTTGCCAAGGGGTCGGTAGGCGAAACCAGTGCCCTTGCCGCCCTGATTGGCGGCTTATATCTGTGCATTCGCGGCACGGCCGCGTGGCGGATTCCGACGGCCGCGGTCATCGCGATGTCGCTTCTCACGGGCGCGGCCTCTCTCATTCACCCTTCCCCATGGACGGTGGCCCATCATCTCTGTGCCGGAGCCTTTCTTTTCGGGGCTTTTTTCATCCTGACCGATCCGGTCAGCTCGCCACTGACCGCGCGCGGGCAATGGATATTCGGCGCCGGCTATGCCGTTCTTGTTCTGATGATGCGCGTGCTCAGTGGCTACCCTGAGGGCGTCATGTTTTCCGTGTTGCTGATGAATGCGGTCACCCCGCTGATCAACCGATGGACCGTGCCGGTCCCCGTCGGCGGCCCCGTTCCGGAGCGAAAGTGACATGAAGGGATCCTACATCGGACAGGCTTGGCCGGTGATCGTGCTGGGTTTTTTTTTCGGTGCGGCGCTCGCGGGCGTCCATGCGGCGCTGTCACCCCGGATCGCGGCGAACCGACTCAATGACACCCTATCTCAAATTCCCGCGCTTATTCCTGGCGCGACGCGCGGCGCGCCCATGGAGGTGGGCAACCAAATCGTCTATCGCGCCCTGGATGCCGACGGTTCGACCGTCGGCTGGGTCTTACCCGCCGGCGGGCAGGGGTTTGCCGATCGTATTGAATTGCTGATCGGCCTCGACCGGGAAGCGCGGGCGATCACCGGTCTTTACGTGTTGCAGCAGAACGAGACGCCGGGCCTCGGCAATCGAATCACGGAGAAAGAGTTTCGCCAACGGTTTGCCGGGCAGTCCGCCCAGGCGCCGCTGTCGGTTGTCAAAGGCCGCGTCGGTGGCGCCGGAGAAGTGGAAGCGGTGACGGGCGCGACCGTGTCATCTCAGAGCGTTGTTGGCATCGTGAATGGGGCGGTGGCGCAGTTTCGCCGCGAACGCCCGGAGGCTACGCCATGAGCGATCGCGGAAACGACGGACCTACGCCGGTAGAACGCTTCATCGGCGGTCTGATCCCCGAGAATCCGGTTTACCGCCAGATTCTGGGGATCTGCCCCTCGCTGGCGGTGACGAACAGCATGGAAGGCGCGCTGACGATGGGTGGCGCGGCGCTGTTCGTGCTACTGTGTTCGAATGTCCTCATCAGCCTGATTCGCCCTCTGCTCAAGCCTCACCTGCGCATTCTGATCTTCACCCTGACGATTGCCACCTTCGTCACAATCGCCGATCGCTTTCTGGCCGCGTTTCTCTACGACATGAGCAAACAGCTCGGGCCTTATATTCCGCTGATCATCGTCAATTGTGTCATCATCGCCCGGTGCGAGATTTGCGCCTCCAAACAGTCGGTGGGCACGGCCGCGGCGGATGCGCTGGGACAGGGGCTCGGTTTCGCTCTGGGCCTGATGAGCATCGCGACCGTCCGCGAGATTCTCGGTTTCGGCACGTGGTTCGGCAAATGGCTCGGCTGGCGCGTGATTCCGACGGCGCCGGCCGAAGTATGGTCTCCCTGGATTATCATGATTCTTCCGCCAGGCGCCTTTTTGACGTTGGGGTTGCTGCTCGGCGTGTTCAACATCCTGACGGCGCGGCGAAAGTCGGCCTGAGACAACTATGACCTACCTCACTTCCATCCTGCTGCTGGCGATTTCGACAGCGCTCATCAACAACATGGTTTTCCACTATTTCGTGGGGAATTGCCCATTCATCGGTGTCTCGCGGCGGCTAGACACCGCCTTCGGCATGGGCGCGGCGGTGACGTTTGTTGTGACCATTGCGGCCACGCTCTCGTGGCTGATGACTTATTTCATCCTGGCCCCGGGCGCGCCACTGACTACGTGGGTGTGGCGAGCGGTGCGGCCCGGATCCACCGCGACCGTGGACCTCAGCATTCTGAACTATATCGTCTATATCTTCGTCATCGCGTGGGCTGTGCAGTTCGTCGAGCTGTACGTGCGGAAATTCTTCCCGCCGCTCTATAAGTCGTTCGGCGTGTTTCTGCCCCTGATCACGACCAATTGCGTCATATTGTTTTCCTGCCTTGAGGTCATGAAACATGTCCCCGTGACCGGCGCGCCGGTGACGGAACCCTGGGGGCTGGACAAAGCGATTATATTCGCGTTCTTCGCTGGATTCGGTTTTCTCATTGCGATCGTTTTGATGGGCGGCATTCGGGAAGAATTGGATCATTGCGATGTGCCGGCGCCTCTGAAGGGACCGGGCATTACGATGATCATCGCCGGCATTCTCGCCCTCGCATTCATGGGGTTCACGGGCATGGATGCGAACCTGGCCCGCCGTCTCTCTCCGAAACCGCCGGCGACCGCCGAGTCCGCCGCCCTTCCGGCGCCGTAGCCGCGAGCGGGCCGTTCCGGCAAATTCCATCCTCAGAACGCAATAACCGCTTCAAGACCGGCGGTAAGAGTCGGGTCTGTCCGTGCACGTTCGACGGTGCGGCGATCGGAATCCTTGACGGCGAATTCCTGGGCAAACGTGGTCCCGACAAACCCACGAAACCGGACTCCGGGCGCAAGGGAGCAAACCCATCCAATCCGACTGTCAATCCGCTCATGCGCGAGCATTCCGTCTGGCGCATGGGCGGAATCCATCGGCAGCCGATAACGACAACCTTCGGGCGTCACGTGCAGGAAAAACGATTGAGAACCGCCGCTTGGGCGATACCACAGCGCCAGACCGCGTTCAAGCGACAGCGCCCATTCCGGACTCCAACGATACTCGACAACCGGAACGGGTATCACTAGCGGATCGCCATCGAGGGGAAAGAGGGCCAGCACGCCGCCGCCAAGCCGGAGTTTGCGAGAAACCTCGGTCTGCGCCGCAACAAGCCCGAAGGCGGATAGCCCTTCCTGATGATCAGCGCCGGCGCGGTGGGATGTTTCCAAGTTTGCGGTCGCCGTCCAGGTCCATCGGCCCGGACGCAGAAAGAACAGACGAACCGACTTTCGTTCGTAGTCGCCCTCCAAATCTTTCCACTTCACATTTTCAAAGCCGCTCGCATTTATGCGGACGCGCCGCCACCCTCCCCCGATCCGTACGGAGCCGAACGGTACGGCCAAACGGTAGCTGCCACTGCCGCCGTATTCAAAGGTGCTCAGACGGCCACCTGCCCCGGTATTGGCTGGCGCAATCTGGAGCGCCACGCCTTCGACGGATACAGACGGGGGAGCCGACGGAACAGGACGGGAAGATACCGGCTCGCCCCGTGCGCTTGTGCCCGCTATCGCCATCAACAGGCCCGCCGCAAAATGCTGGATCGCGGACTTATGCATGAGAACTACTATCGCAACGACAAGAATCTATACCCGACACCATACGACGGCGTCGGCACAAATCAAATGGAATCCCCATCGTGCGCCATGGGGCGGCGGTCGCAGGTATACAGGGCATGGGAAGATGAAAAAAGAAACGACCGCCGTCGGCGGTCGTTTCAGAAGCCGGAGTTGTGGCACGCTTTCGCGTTGGGGCTCTCAGGCCGACCCTCGGGAAAATCCCTCTCCACAAGGTTTTGATCCGGGACTATAGTGCGACATCATCATGCCGGAGGTCAATATGAAAGACGAAGTTACGAGAACGCCCGCCGAAGCCGTTGCCATCCGCCGCGCGATTCTGGAGCGCTGGCATAACCATGAGTTCTACCGCTCTGCGCTGGTGTTGGGCCTCGACATCGGCATCGAAGGCATTGGGGTCTGGTTGCGTAAAGGGCCGGAATGTCTGTTTCGCGGCACGTTTCTGGCATCGCTGCCGGAGGCGGCGCCGCTCAAACATCGCCGTCAATTGCGCGCGGCGCGCCATGCGCGCCAGTCGCGCCGCCGTCGAGATCGGCTGTTGAAACGCTGGGTTGTGGAATACGGCCTGCTCAGCGCGGAGCGCGCCGAGGCGCTTTGGGCAAATCCGCGTGCGTTCGAGCGGGCCTTCGATCATCGCTGGCGGGCCGCTTCGGAGGATAAAGCGCTCGCGAGCCCTGAAGCCCTGGTCGTTTGCATCCGCCACTGCGTGCGGCATCGCGGTTATGACTACCATCTCCTGTTTCGCGACGAGAACCCCGCCTATCCCTGGGGAGATGATCTAAATCTCGAAAACATCCGCGCATGGGGCAAGCGCGGCGTCCTTCCGTCGGACTATGGCGCTGAATTGAAAATGATCGTCCAGGAATTTGGCGATTTGAACGAGGAAAAAAGGGCCGAGGCCTTACGGATTCTTGATGAAACGATTGCGCGCTATCAATCCGATCCCATCCGCCAGATGCTGGAAGAACACCTGCGAGAGCGGCAGCATGTCAATCTGCGGGTGGCGGCGCGCGGACATAATTTTCCGAGAGAACTGGTCAAAGCGCATCTGCGCCAAATTTGCGAGCGGCATCGGCATTTTTTCCCCGCTGACCGTTTCGAGGAAGCCCTGGTGAAACTAATTGGCAGACGGAAAAACAGTGAGGAAGAATACGACCCCCGCCACGAAAGCATCATGGATTACCACCGCCGCACGCCGATCGAGGCGCGAAAGCTTTGGGAGCGGCGCGAGGGCCGTTGCCTCCTGGCCGCGCACTTGGTCGCCGCCGGCCTCCTGCCGCCGGGCGAATATCGGCGCGCGTCCGCGGGCGCCGGCGCGATCCGTCGCTGGAAAGTGATACAATTTTTGGCCGAACGTCGGGTGGAGCTGGCCACGGGCGGACGCGCCTACGTCTCCCCGGAAATTATTCGGGAAGCGCTTCTTTTTGTCGAAGCCGACGGCGCCGCCTGGCGGGGGCGGCAACCGCGGCCTCGCGCTCCCGATGTGAAAAAAATGATCGGCAAGGCCGTAGGCCAATTGGTCCCCGATACCGCGAGCCGGATGAACAAGGATTTCTTTGACCAACTCAAGGATCTGCTCAAGCCAAAACTTTCCACCTTGCGCGGTAAAGCGCCCCTCGCGGAAAAGACCGCGGAAACGCTGTTCGACCTGGCGACGAACAGGGGCGCCAATCTCGACCCGGAAGCGATCCGCGCCCGTCTCCGCGACAGCGGCTACTACGAATGGCGCAAGCAACCGGGCGGTCAGCGCGCCTTCCACCCGCAGGTGGACTTCTTGCTCGGCGACCCACGGCAGTATGACCCCGTCACCGGCCAGCCGAAAGACCGGCGCGACGGCATTCCGCGCTATCACGGTATTTTGCGGCGTCTCTTCGCCGGCCAGTTGCGCCTGGATACGGGCGAGACTGTGGATTTGCGCGACCGTCTGGACGGGAAAACCGTTCCGGATTATGTCGTGATCGAAAGCGTTCGCGACCTGCCGCGCAACACCAAACAGAGAAGGGAATTACAAAACGAGCAAAAGGCCCGTCGGGAGGAACGCCGCGCCATTGCCGAGAAATATGGATACGATTTTCATGTCCTGAACGACGAGCAGGCGCGTCGGCTCTTTCTATTTCACGAACAATCGAACGCTGCCGGTGAGGGCTTTTGCCCCTACACCGGCGAATCGCTGGGGCGAGACCCGCTGGCGCCGGATTTGGAACTTGAGCACATCTATCCCGAGAGCCGGGGCGGATTGACGCTCATGGAGAACCTCGTCATCACGCGCCGCGCGACGAACAAGGAAAAAGGGAACCGAACGCCCGTGGAATGGCTTGGCTATGAAAAGGCGCTCGAAGGGTGCGCGAAAATGCGGTGGAGCGAGCGCAAGAAGGCGGTGTTTTTGTGGAACGAAGAGGGCTGTCCGCCATGGGAGAACCTCACGCGGACGGCCCAACTGGCTCGGGAGTTGCGGCGCAGAGTCGTCGAGTGGCTGGGCATCGAACAGTGCGTGGCGCACATCCCCGATCCGACGGAGCGCGCGCGCGCACGCGAACGCGAAGAGCGGCGCCGCGTGGCGACCCCTGCCGGCGCGCTGACCGCCGCCTGCCGCGAGGCCTGGAAAGAAAACCTGCCGGATGAATACTTTCGAGCGCTCGATATTCCGGGTCCCACCGTTCTGGTTAAAAACCGGGGCAACCTGCGTCATCATATGTGGGATGCCGGCGTGCTGGCCCAGATTCCGCCCGGCGACGGACTCAATCATGTCTTGTATGGCGGCATTTTCGAAACCCGATCTCAGGGCGACGCCGCACGGCTCACTCCCTTGCCCGAACTGGCGCCGAACATCGCCTCGATCGAAAAGGCCGACCCGCTTTCCTGCCGGGTTTTTCGAATTCGACCGCGGCATTCCAAAGAGGCGCGTAGTTTGGAGCAGCCGGTCAGCCTGCAGGATGAACAATGTTCCTCGTGGCGACGGGTCGCGATCAGCAAAACGAAGAATAAAAAAAAGGGGAGTGAAAATATCCTCGTCAACCCCGATCCGCTTCAAAAGTACATTCCCGATCCGCTTCAAAAGTACATTCGCCTCGCAGGCTTGCGTCCCGATCAACTATCGGACGCCGAGATCGAACGCTGGGTCAACGATCCGCGCCCCATCGAGGAGCATCCCCTTCGACTGCGGGATGGAACTCCCGTGTACTGTCTGAGGCTCCCCATCGAACAACAGAAAAACGAGTTCGCGCGTTTTCCGCACCTGACGGATGCGCGCACAGCGCCCGGCGCGCCCGCCTATCGCAGTCGCGATGGCCGCCGAGAATACCGACTGATCGGTATCAAAGGCGCGACGGAAACCTTCGACAGACTCGAAATCTGGCGCGGACTGAAGCGGGATCGCAAGGGCCAGCCCAAGCTCGACCCGCAAGGACAACCGGTATGGGAATACTACTCATTTCCGGTTCCCACGGCCCGTAATATCGCCGCCTACCGGCGCATGTGGGGCCGACCGCTGGCGATTCGACGCCCCGAGGGCGCGACCGAGAGAGTGGGGGTCATCCGCAAAGGCGATCTGCTGCTCGCACCGTTCGGGCCCCGCGAGGACGGCAAGCTTCGATTGACCGACGAGGGCAGGGAACCGATCGCACGGCTATGGCTCAGAGTCACTGCGATCAAGGACTCGGGCGAAATCACCATGACTCTGGCCGAACACGAAGATTTTCAGACCACGCCGTTGAAAAAATCGGCGACGGACAAGGTCGAAACGGGTTGGCGGCCTTCTTCACCATCCTTGTTGGCGCGTTTGCTCCGTGAGACCGAGGCGATGCGTTCACGTGATTCATCATCTGATTCTCGTCTATGAAAGCCCGGATCTCCGGGTGGAATCGGATCATCTGATATCCGGCGACAAGCGGGTGGCGATTGCCGCGCTTGGCAGTGTGCAGTGCTTCAGCCACCGCGCGCGATGGTCCCAAACGGCGCTTGAGCGGCTGGCGTCGCAATGTCCCGTAGTCATGGCGAGATGGGACCGAAGCGCGCGCAAATGGGCGACCTTCTCGCTCGCGCCCCGCGAACGGCATGTCAATCCGACGGTCCTCTGGCGTTTGTGCCGGTTGACGCCGCGGCAGGCCACGCAATACGCCAGTGATCTGCTCTACACGAAAGTTTGCAACCAGCACCTCATGTTGAGGACTTTCAATCCCATTTTGTCGGACAAACCGGTGCTCAAGGAAAACTCCTACAGCCGGATTCTGAGCCTCGAATCGCGGTACGCGCGTTTTTTCTGGCCGCGCTATTTCGAGGCAATGAAGCAGGATTTGTTCGCGCGGGAGCGCCGAGCGCCGACCCAGCCGTTGAACGTGGCGCTGAATTACGGATATGGATTTCTCTACCACGCCATTGCCTGGCAGTGTCTGGCGTGCGGGCTGGACACGAGCGTGGGTCTGATTCACCGGCTGCGGCGGAGCCGTCCGAGCCTGGTGTGCGATCTGATCGAGCCGCTGCGCTGTACGGTGGAGCTGACGCTGTTGCGGCACTGGGACGACATGGAGGCGCCGGAGCGCATGGCCGCGCATTTCGCGGGGATGATGGAGGAGCGGTTTCTGTACCGAGGCAAGGCATACCGGTTGCGCTCCATTATTCGGCTGATGATCGAGTCTTTCGTCCGTTCGTTGGGAGGGCGGGAGAAGTTCCACCCGTTCGAACTGCATGCTCGTGATGCTTGCCTATGATTGTCCGGATACCCGCCACCAGACGTTCCTGCGGAAGGAATTCGAGAAACTGGGGGCGCAACGGGTGCAGTACAGCATCTATCTGTTCAAGGGCGAGGACCACGAATGCGAGCGCGTCATTCGCCACATGAAGCGGTTGGCGGCGTTTGTGGTAGGCGACGTTCGGCTCTTTCCCATGGATGAGAGTGTTTGGAGCGCCCAGATCTTGATCACGGAAGCCATCGAGACGGCGAACCGAATCCGTCAGCTACACGAATCCGTGCTGATATGGTAGCGCGGAAGTGGCTCTTATATAACCACTTCCGCACACCTATTATCAAATCGCCCCTGTGAGGGCAAGATCAAAACCGAATTAGTTTCGCCGTTGATAGGGCAAGAGTATTATCAAATCGCCCCTGTGAGGGCAAGATCAAAACCGTCTCCTCAAACAACATCGCCTTAATTTTTGATTATCAAATCGCCCCTGTGAGGGCAAGATCAAAACTGGTAAAAGTATAGGCAAGATGACCGAGCGAATTATCAAATCGCCCCTGTGAGGGCAAGATCAAAACGCAGGCGCTCGGCTTGTGCTACCCGCAAGTGATTATCAAATCAGGCTCCTCGCTGTTTCGTATGGGCAAGACTCGGGGGCACTGCCCCGAACCCCCGGGATTTTTCGCATTGATGCCATCCCACAGGCCGGGTAAGACAGGCGCCACGGCGGAGTTGGGGCCCCGCCGCGGCGGCCTGCGGTATGGGCCCCTGAAGCGGCGCT
>CALLML010000033.1 GCA_938005705.1 uncultured bacterium | reverse complement strand
CGGTCGCGCCTCGGCTCTGGGCTTCTTTCAGCGATCGGCTTCGTGGCCTCCGCCTGGCCCCTCCCTACGGTGGTCGTCACTTCATCCGGTTATCTCCTCCCAGATAACCAGTCCATGCCCATGCTGCGCACACGTGGGGCGGGTTCCTCGCCGCCACGCACGGCTATTCGGAGGCTGAAGCGATGGTTGGGAAAGCGAAAACTGAGGTTTCGGTCCAATTATGAAGGTTTTTGCCCACTCCCGTATTCAGACTCCTCATCTCCCCCCCCAAAACAATCCACAGCGCAACCGGCTAAAATCGGCGGCGAATAGTGCTTTGAAAGCCGATGGCATGAAGCCGATAAACGGGTTAAAAAGAGCATGCAAGGGTGATCGAAAACCGTCGCCCATAACCATTCCGAGCTCATGCGGGAATTTTGCAGGCGCCGTCGGGGCTTGCCGATCAGCAAAAAGAGGGATATTTCTGCTGGTCGCTGGCGAAGAGGCATCAGCGATGATAAGCGATCGAAGGCAATGGCGGCGCGCCGTCCTTATGGGGGCGGCACTGGCAGCCGTGGTGGCATTCGCGGTCGAACCCTACGGATCTGCCGCTGCGGATCAACCGGTGGAGAGTCGCTACGAACCATTGCGAGAGCGCATGGCGCGCCGCCTGCGGGCTCGCGGATGGAGCGATAACGCCATCGTCGCAGCCATCTCGACCTTGCCGATCGTTGAGCTGCGTGGGGCGATTCCCGTGGCCGTCCACGTGCTCGATATACCCTGGTGGAAGGCCTTGCCGATGGCCATCGCGGGCAACATGCTTCCCGTCCCTTTCCTTCTTCTCTTGCTCGGTCCACTGTCCCGTCTCGCCTTGCGCGGTCGATTCGGCCGCCATTTCTTCGAATGGCTCTTTGCCCGTACTCGACGCAAGACTGCTGGAATTGAAAAATATGAAACACTCGGCTTGGCGATTTTTGTGGCAATCCCTCTGCCGGCGACGGGTGCGTGGACGGGGGCCATCGCGGCGTTTCTCCTGGGGGTGCGGATGCACCACGCATTGTGGGCCATTGCTCTCGGCGTACTGGCGGCGGGGGGGATCGTCACCGCGCTCACGATACTCGGATGGTGGGGGGCGTTGATCGCCGGCATCGCCGTGTTGTCTCCGATGATCGGCGGGTTGGTGCGGGTGTTGCGAAAGGAATGTGTTGGCGAGTGAGTGATCTGACGATCATCGGCGGCGGGCTGGCCGGCGCTGAGGCCGCTTGGCAGGCGGCCGAAACAGGCGTACATGTGACGCTCTTCGAAATGCGTCCCGCCCGCTCCACCGGCGCCCATCGGACCGATCTTCTGGCGGAGTTGGTGTGTTCGAATTCATTGGGATCGCAACTTCCCGACCGAGCATCCGGCATCCTGCAGGATGAATTGCGTGTGCTCGGCTCCCTTCTGATGAGGTGCGCACGAGAGGTCGCCGTGCCTGCAGGCTCAGCGTTGGCGGTGGACCGTGCGCTTTTTGCCGAAGCTGTGACTGCGGCGATCACGGCGCATCCTCGCATCACCTTGCGCCGCGAAGAGGCTGGGGACATCCCGCCCGGGCCGGCCGTCATTGCGGCAGGGCCGCTGGTATCGCCGTCGTTGGCCTCGCGTTTGGCTCAGATCACCGGCGAGGGGAACCTCTATTTTTTCGATGCCATTGCACCGGTGATCTGGGCAGAGACCATTGATTTTTCCATTGTGTTTCGCGGTGCACGCCACCATATGGAAGAAACCGAGGGAGGGGATTACATCAACTGCCCTTTCACGCGCGAGGCATACGAACAATTCATCGCTGAGCTTCGAGCGGCACAGCGCGCGCCGTTACGCGCGTTCGAATCCGATATTGACCGTGGCGCGCCCACGGCCGGGTACTTTGAGGGCTGTCTTCCGATTGAAGTGCTTGCGGCTCGGCATCCTGACGCGCCGGCATACGGACCGATGCGGCCAGTGGGCCTGATCGATCCCCGCACCGGCCGGCGCCCTTATGCCGTTGCTCAGCTCCGGCAAGAAGACCTCGCAGGCGATCGATACAACCTCGTGGGTTTTCAGACCAATCTGACGGAGGCCGAACAACGCCGGGTCTTCCGGCTTATTCCCGGTCTGGCGCGTGCCGAGTTCGACCGCTACGGTCAGATGCACCGCAACACCTATTTGAACGCTCCGCGCGTATTGAAACCAACCCTGCAATGGCGCGCACGCGAGGACGTGTTCTTCGCCGGGCAAATGGCAGGCGTGGAAGGCTATGCTGGCGCGATTGCCACCGGCTGGCTGGCGGGCATCAATGCGGCTAGATGTCTGTGCGGAGAGACGCCCATTGTCCCGCCAGCAGAAACGATGCTCGGTGCCCTTTGCCGAGCGCTGGCCGAAGGTGATCCTTCCCGCTTTCAGCCGGTTAAGGCCAGCCTGGGCCTTCTGCCTCCGCTGCCGTCGGGAAACCGTCTTCGCCAGGGCCGCCGCGCGCGCGCCGCCGCGTTTGCGCAGAGGGCACGCGCCGCGATGGCTGAATGGCCGCGGCTCATGTGCGGTAGTTCGGCGCTTCTTTGATGATCTTCACGTCATGCGGGTGCGCCTCGATGACGCCCGCGTGGGTGACCCGCACCATCTGCGCGCGGTGGCGGAGGTCCTCAATAGTCGGGCATCCGCAATACCCCAGTGCGGCACGCAATCCACCGCAATACTGAATCAGCACACGCTCGACTGTCCCTGCATACGGGACCATGCCCTCGATGCCCTGCGGTACGAGATTATCTTCCGCCACACTGCCCAACCCGTATCGCTCGCGGCTACCCTCACGAGCGCGCATGGCTTCGAGACTGCCCATGCCGCGATAAATGACGTATTGGCGGCCCTGGTGAATGATCTTCTCGCCAGGACTTTCCTCCGTGCCGGCCAGTACGGCTCCCATCATGACCGAGTTGGCGCCCGCAGCCAGCGCCTTGGCCACATCGCCAGAATGCCGAATGCCGCCATCCGAGATGACCGGAATGGAATCCTCCAGCGCTCGCGCACATTCATAGACGGCGGTAATCTGCGGCACGCCGACGCCGGCGACCACCCGCGTGGTGCAGATCGAACCGGGACCGATACCCACCTTTACCGCGTCGGCGCCAGCATTGCGCAGCGCGATCGCTGCTTCGCCGGTGGCGATATTGCCTGCGATTACATCCAGGTCGGGGAAATGCCCCTTGATCCAGCGCGTCATCTCGATCACGCCCTTGCTATGCCCATGGGCGGTGTCCACCACAATTACGTCTATCTCCCGCTCCGCCAGCCGTTCCACGCGGGCATAATCGCCAGGTCCTACTGCCGCCCCCACACGCAAGCGATATTTCGCATCGCGGTTGTATAGCGGCTTGACGTTGCGGATTAGTGTCTGCACATCCGAAAAGCTGTAGAGCCCCACCAACCGGCCCTCGGCGTCGACCAGCGGCAGCTTGCCGATGCGGTGGCGCTGCATGATCTGGAACGCTTGTTCGAGGGTCGTGTCCGGCGGTGCAGTGATCGGGTTGCGTGTCATCACATCCGCCACAGGCGCATCGGGATCTCGCGCAAAGCGTATGTCGCGCGCAGTCAGAATGCCAACGAGACGCCCCTCCTGGTCCACAATGGGAAATCCGGTGAAGGAGTAGCCCTTCGTTTCCCGAGTTTCGCGAACCGTTTTCAGCGTGGCATCTACGGGAAACGTCACCGGTTTGAAAATCAGGCCGTTCAGATAGCGCTTTACCGCATCCACCATTTCCGCCTGCTGTTCGACGGTGAGGTTCTTATGCAGAATCCCGATACCTCCCAGCATGGCCATCGCCATCGCCATGCGCGCTTCAGTGACGGTGTCCATCGCCGCGCTGATGAACGGAATGCTGAGTGTGATCCGATTCGTGAGCTTGGTGGCGATGGAGACATCCGAGGGCAGCACTTCGCTATATTGGGTGATGAGCGAGACATCATCGAATGTCATCGCTTCGTGACGGAATGCGCTCATGAAGGCATCGAGATGGGGATTCAGGCTCATGGCGTGTCCTTTTTTGCCCTGTGGACACTAACGCCGGAGACGCACTTGGTCAAGCCTCCATTCGCACTTCGCACGCCCGCCGTCCTATTTTTTCTGGCGGGAACGGTGAAAGTGAAAAATGGCGGACGGCGAATGAATCGAGTAGTGGAGAACCAAGATTTCCGGTTGGATGCAACGCTCAAGTGTGGTCGGCGACCGTAACCCCTTATGAAGATAACGACTCGTTGAGGCTGCCGGTGCGATATCCCAGCAAGTCGAGCGCGACATGGCGGAATCCGCAGGCGCGTACGGCTTCGGCGGCGCGACGCCGGATATTTTCATCGAGAAGTATGACGATCTCATCGTTATCCACCTCGATCCGCGCCACGTCCCCATGGGCCCGGACACGCACCAGACGAAAACCGAGATCGGTCAGAACATCTTCGGCCCGTTCGACACGTTCGAGCGTTTCCACCGTCACCGGCGTGCCGTAGGGAATGCGCGATGCCAGACAAGCCGAGGCCGGCAGATCCGCCGTCGGCAATCCGCGCACACGCGAGAGCGCCCGAATATCGGCTTTTGTGAAGCCCAATTCCTGAAGGGGACTGCGCACGCCGAGAGCGCGAGCGGCTTGCGAACCCGGACGATAGTCGCCCTGATCATCGGCATTTGCGCCGTCGAGCACAGCCGAAAAACCTTCCGAGTGCGCCAGTGCGAGGAGCCGGCCGAAAAGATCGGATTTGCAGTGAAAACAGCGATCGGGCGCGTTGGCCACATAAGCGGGATTATCGAGCTCACAGGTGAGGATTACGCGGTGCGAAAACCCGAAACGCCGGGCCCATTCACGCGCTTCCGCCAGTCGGCGTCGGGGGATGGAGGGCGATTCGGCGGTAACCGCCAACGCGCGCGGACCGAGCACATCGGCGGCGGTGACCGCCAGAAAGGTGCTGTCCACACCGCCGCTGTAGGCGACGATCACCGAACCGAACTCGCGCAGAAGCGCGTAGAGTCTTTCCTGTTTTTCCTGCAGCGGAGGCGAAAGCGGAGTCTCAGCGAACGGGCTCATAAGCAAAATCCTTGAGGTGATTTTCGTCTCTCCTTGAATTACTAGTCGTCTCACAATTGTCCTGACATGCTCGTGTACGGCATCGCGGCCTCAGCAAGCTGAGGCCGCCTACGGTCCCCGGTCGTGGGGCGCAAGCTTGCTCGCGCCGCGGGGAACGAACATGTAAAGACAATTTCGCCATTTCGAGACCATTAGTATCTGTCGCGCCGTTCCTCTGCATTCTAAAAGTTGCTGGGGCCCGGATTTTTCTTGCGGGAATCAGCCACCGTTGAAGCCCACGCCGTATTCCTTCGACTGTGCCCCGGGCCGATGGCGATGGTGCGGCCGATAGCTTTCAATCTCAAGAGCACGCAAGCCGCGCAATCGCCACTTTCCTCATCCACGCAGGGTTTGTTCGGATAGAGCTGGTAATCGCGCCTGTAGCGTCCCGGCGTACTATTGGGCATGAAGACGTTGGCGCCGCGCTGAAGTGCCAGATCGCGACCACGCCCCGGAAAAACGGCATCGAAGGCGGTCGTGGCTGGAATGTGAGCGGTCGGACAGGCGAGACGCAGCACGGCAATGGCGACGAAGAACATCTCCGGGGCGGCGGCCCATGCGTTGGGTTCATTTCCCATGGGCGTATCCGGATTCGGGATGTAGGGGCCGATGCCGATCATGTCGAGATCCAGCGCGGCGCACAGATAAATGTTTTCGGCGAGGCGATCAAGATCTTCGCCCGGCAGTCCGATCATAAACCCGCTGCCGACTTGCACCCCCAGCGCCCGCAGCGATTCCAGACAGGCGAGGCGCTCTTCCAGCGAGCCGCCATCGTGGAGGCGGCGGTATAGGTCGGCGTCGCTGGTCTCGAAACGGAGCAGATAGCGATCCATGCCGCAATCGCGCCAATAGGCGTAGGTGCCGCGCGGACGGTTGCCGACGGACACGGTCACAGCGAGCGGAGTTTCGCGTTTGATGCGGGCGATGAGTTCGCCCAACGCCCTGTCGCCCGCTCGCGAGGGTGACTCGCCGGATTGCAGGACAACGGTCATCTGCCCCCACTCCGCCATGCGGCGCGCCACGTCAAGAATTTCATCGGGCGCCATGCGGTAGCGCCGCAATGCGACATTTGACCGTCGCAACCCGCAGTAGAGGCAATCATTCGCGCAAACATTCGAAAACTCGATAATTCCACGAAGATGAACGGCGTCCCCCATGTGCGTGCGGCGAACCTCGTCTGCCTGCCGATACAGGCTTTCACGCTCGGGTTCGGGCGTTGAGAGCCAATCGAGAATATCGCGTTTTGTCATGCATGGCCTGGCGAAAATATTAACCATAAAAACTATAAATATATTTGACAAAGTGGCTTTGCCGGATATTGTTTGGCATAGTTAATAGAGTTCATAGTCTATGAAGATATCAACACGTGGGCGATACGGGGTTCGGTTCATGCTCGATTTGGCCGTCAACGAGTCAGCCTCTGCTGTTTCTCTCGGCGAGGTGGCCTCGAGGCAAGGTATATCGGAGAAGTATCTTTGGCAAGTGGTCAACCCGCTGAAAGCCGCCGGCATCATCCAATCGGTGCGCGGCGCGGGCGGGGGGTATCGCCTTGCACGAAACCCCGTCGATCTCACCTTGAGAGAAATCATATCCGTTTTGGAGGGAGGACTCGCCATCACCGATTGTATCGAAGACGCCGCCGGTTGCGACCTTAGCGCCACGTGCGTGGTGCGGCGAATGTGGCAGCGTTTCACCGACAATTTGGCTCATAGCATGGAACAAGTGACGTTGAAGGAATTGGCTGATGAATACCGCCTGGCGAGAAACACATCCGCTATCAACTATGAGATTTGAGCGAATTCTCTGCCGTACCGCGGGGATGGAGAACCGGATGGCCATGCGCGCGGCCGCGGGTCGGACCCGTCCCGCGGCCGATATCTAATGGGCTTTCTGCACCCTTTCGAAGGGCACGGGTGTCGTATCATCATCCAAATCAATCATAACACATACCGATCTATTACAACCGAAAAGGAGAAAAAGATGAGTCAGCAAGGACTGAACACCTTGGCATTGCATGCGGGGCAGCAACCCGACCCCACGACGGGCGCGCGCGCGGTGCCGATTTATCAGACGACGTCCTACGTATTCAAAAGTCCGGAGCATGCCGCGAATCTCTTTGCGCTGAAGGAATTCGGCAATATCTACACGCGGATCATGAACCCGACGACCGACGTGCTCGAACAGCGCGTCGCGGCATTGGAGGGCGGCACGGGGGCGCTGGCACTGGCCTCGGGCCAGGCGGCCATCACCTATGCGCTATTGGCCATCACACGTCTCGGCGACGAGATTGTCTCGGCGAACAACCTCTACGGGGGCACTTACCAGCTCTTTCACTACACGTTCCCGAAACTGGGGCGCACGGTGAAGTTTGTGGATTCGCGCGATTCGGAGGCGTTTCGGCGGGCCATCACCCCTAGAACCCGCGCGCTCTATATCGAGACGATTGGCAATCCGAAGCTCGACGTGCCCGATTTCGAGCGCCTGGCGCAGATCGCCCACGAGGCGGGCGTGCCGCTGATCGCCGACAACACCGTCGGGACCGGTCTGGTGCGGCCGATTGACCACGGCGTGGATATTGTCGTGCTTTCGGCGACAAAATACATCGGCGGCCACGGCACCTCGATCGGCGGGCTAATCGTGGATTCCGGCCGATTCCAGTGGGATAACGGGAAGTTCCTGGAGTTCACGGAGCCGGACCCGAGCTATCACGGCTTGGTCTACTGGGATGCGCTTTCCAACGTTCCTGGAATGGGGAACGTGGCCTTCATTTTGAAGGTTCGTGTGACACTCCTGCGCGACATCGGCGCGTGCCTGAGCCCGTTCAACGCGTTCCTTTTCCTGCAAGGGATAGAAACGCTCGGGCTGCGCCAACAGCGTCACTCGGCGAACGCCCTCGCGGTAGCGCGCTGGCTCAAAAAACACCCGCTGGTTTCGTGGGTGACATATCCGGGACTGGAGGATGATCCGAGCTATGTGGTGGCTTCGAAATACCTGAAACGCGGCTTCGGCGGCTTGGTTGGATTCGGCATTCGCGGGGGTCTGGAGGCGGGCAAAAAATTCATCGCTTCGGTGAAGCTGCTTTCGCATCTCGCCAACATTGGCGATGCCAAGAGCCTCGTGATCCATCCGGCCTCGACAACGCACTCGCAGTTGACCCCTGAAGAACAGGCGGAAACCGGCGTAACGCCGGATTATATCCGGCTCTCTATCGGGCTGGAAGACCTCGAAGACATACAGGCGGATATTGACCAGGCCCTCAAAGCCTCGCAGTCCTGAAACACGCGGGAAGGGAGCTCACACGATGGGAAATCTTACATTCTCGGTGAAGGCACGATCAGAATCACCCGCCCGCACACGGGTCACGGCGCGGACGTTTACGCTCGTGGTGGATGAGCCGCCGGCACTCGGCGGAACGGACCAAGGTCCCAACCCCGTGGAGACGGTTCTGGCGGCTTTGACCGGCTGCCTCAATGTCGTTGCGCATCTCGTGGCGAAGGAACAAGGGCTTCCGCTTTCCGATCTGGAGATCGAAGCCTCCGGGAGTCTGAACCCGGAAAGGTTCTTGAATCAGCCGACATCCGACCGGGCCGGATTCAAGGAAATTCGCGTGACGCTGCGATTCCGTACGCAGGCCAATACCGATGCCGTGGAGCGGTGGCTTCGTGAAGTGGAGTCCCGATGCCCGGTGTCCGACAATCTCTCGCATCCGACGCCCGTGACGTTGGTTGCGGAACGAAAGACCTGAGGAGAGAGTGCCCGTGTCCGGAGGGGCCAACAGCATCCTGGACGTGATAGGAAGGACGCCGCTTATTCGGCTCCACCGCGTGGCGGCGTCCGTGCCCTCGCCGATTTACGTCAAGGCCGAGATGCTGAATCCGGGCGGCAGCGTGAAAGATCGCGTGGCCATCGCGATGGTCGAGGCCGCGGAGCGCGACGGCCGTTTGCGCCCCGGCGGTGTGATCGTCGAGGCCACTGCGGGCAACACAGGTGTCGGTCTCGCCCTGGCGGCAGCCGTAAAAGGTTACCGCTTGATCGTCGTGATGCCCGACAAGATGAGCGAAGACAAAATCCGCCTGTTGAAGGCCTATGGGGCCGAGGTGGTGATCACGCCGACCAGCGTTCCGCCGGACTCACCGGAAAGTTACAACGGCGTGGCCGACCGCCTCGCCCGCGAGCTGCCGGGCGCCTGGCGACCCAACCAATTTGAAAACCCTGAAAACCCACTCGCTCACTATCGGACGACCGCTGCGGAAATCTGGGAGCAGACCGGCGGGGAAATCGAGGTGTTTGTGGCGGGGATGGGCACAGGCGGCACCATCTCGGGGGTCGGGCGGTTTCTGAAGGAAAAAAAGCCGGAAGTCACCGTCGTCGGCGCCGATCCGGAGGGCTCGATTCTTTCGGGCGATGCGCCGAGGCGATATCTCGTGGAAGGTATCGGCGAGGATTTCATCCCCAAAACCTTCAATCGCCAGGTGGTGGACGAGATGGTGCGGGTCAGCGACCGCGAGTCATTTGTCACCGCCCGTCGTCTCGCGCGCGAGGAAGGAATTCTAGCTGGCGGCTCTTCCGGCACGGCGCTTGCGGCGGCGCTGCGATATGCTCAACGATTGTCCCGACCGCGTACGATCGTCGTGTTGCTGCCCGACACAGGACGCAACTATTTGTCGAAGCTGTACGATGAACACTGGATGCGCGAGCACGGTTTCTGGCCGCCGGGGAGCGATGCGCACGTCACGTTGGCCGACGCGTTGCGCGTCAAAGGTTCCATGCCCAACCTGATTGCCGTGGGACCGCGCGATCGGCTCCGGCGCGCTGTGGACCTCATGTACCTTTACAACATCTCCCAGCTGCCGGTACTGGACGGCGATCGGTCGGTCGGGAGCCTCACCGAATCCACGGTGATGAACCGGCTTTTCGACGGCCTCGACCTTGACCATCAGGAGGTGTCCGCCGTTATGGGGCAACCGCTGCCCGAAAGGCCGGAGGAGACCGACATCGCCGAGGCCTATCGCCTGTTTCTTTCCGGCGTGTCGGCGGCGCTGGTCACCCATGAGGGTCGTCCGATCGGCGTCATCACGCGCGCCGATATCATTGCATTGCTGGCTATGCATCGTCCAGCGCAGCGAAAATCACCCTGGAGCGCCGAGTATGAGATTTGAAACTATCGCTATCCATGCCGGCCAGGCCCCGGACACCACGACGGGCGCGGTGACGGTGCCGGTGTATCAAACCTCGACCTTCCAGCAGGACGGTATCGGTCGGCCGCGTGGGTATGAGTATTCGCGAACGGGCAATCCGACGCGCGCGGCCCTTGAAACAGCGCTCGCCGCGCTGGAGAACGGACGCCACGGCCTCGCCTTTGCCTCTGGCGTGGCCGCGACCACGGCGGTGCTGAGTCTGCTGAAACCCGGCGATCATGTCGTTGCCGGTGACGATCTTTATGGCGGCACCTATCGCCTGTTCGAACGCGTGTACCGCCCGCTGGGCATGGAATTCAACTATCCACCCACGACGGATGCCAACGCCATGGCCGACGCCCTTCGCCCGGAGACGCGCCTGGTATGGATCGAAACGCCGACCAATCCCCTCCTGCGCATCGCCGATATCCGCCGTATGGCCGAGGCGGCTCATGCCGCCGGCGCATGGCTGGCGGTGGACAACACATTCGCCAGTCCCTACCTGCAACGTCCGCTGGAACTGGGCGCGGACCTCGTCGTGCACAGTTGCACGAAGTATCTCGGCGGCCACAGCGATCTGGTTGGCGGGGCGGTGATCGTCAATGACGACGAGCTTCACCGGAAGCTTCGCTTTTACCAGAATGCGGCCGGTGCGGTTCCGGGACCATGGGACTGCTGGTTGACCTTACGGGGGATCAAGACGCTGGCCGTGCGCATGCGGGCGCACGAGCGCAATGCGCGTGCGGTCGCGGAATTTCTGGCCTCGCATCCAGTGGTCGAGCGAGTCCATTATCCGGGTCTGCCCGACCACCCTCAGCATGAGCTGGCCCGGCGCCAGATGTCGGGTTTCGGCGGCATGATTTCGTTCGAATTACGGGGCGGATTCGAAATGGTGGAGCGGTTCGTTGCCGGTCTTCGGTTATTCATTCTGGCGGAGAGCCTCGGCGGGGTGGAATCGCTCGTCTGCTATCCGCCCCAAATGACTCACGCGGCGTTTCCGCCTTCCGAACGGCGGCGGCGCGGCATCGGCGACAACCTCTTGCGGCTTTCCGTGGGTATCGAGGACCCCGAGGATTTGGTAGACGACCTGCGCCAGGCGCTGGCCAATCTTTGAGAAAGGAACAAAGCTATGAAAATATTCGCGGACAATTCGCAGTCTATCGGACGCACCCCGCTGGTGCGTATCAATCGCATTACGCAGGGCGCCAAGGCCGCCGGGGTGCTGGCAAAGATCGAGGGACGCAATCCGGCTTATTCGGTCAAATGCCGCATCGGCGCCTCCATGGTGTGGGCGGCGGAAAAAGCCGGGCAGTTGAGGCCCGGCCAGGAAATCGTCGAGCCAACAAGCGGCAATACTGGCATCGCACTGGCCTACGTGGCGGCGGCGCGGGGCTATCCCCTGACGCTCTTTATGCCGGAGACGATGAGCATCGAACGGCGCAAAGTTCTCGCGGCATTCGGCGCACAGCTGGTATTGACACCAGGCACCGAAGGCATGGGCGGCGCCGTGCGGCGTGCCACGGAGTTCGTCGCCACCGATCCCAACCGCTATTACATGCCGCAGCAGTTCAAAAATCCGGCCAATCCCGAAATCCACCAGCGGACCACGGGCCCGGAAATCTGGGAGGATACGGAAGGCCAGGTGGATATCCTCGTGTCGGGCGTGGGCACGGGCGGGACCATCACGGGCATTTCGCGCTATTTCGAGCTCGAACAGAAACGCCCCCTGTTCTCCGTAGCCGTCGAACCGAAGGAGAGCCCGGTTATCTCACAAAAACTCGCAGGCCAGGAATTGAAACCGGGACCTCACAAAATTCAGGGTATCGGCGCCGGCTTCATCCCCGACACACTCGATCTTTCCATGGTGGATCGTGTGGAGCAGGTGGATAGCGCCACCGCTGTCGAGTACGCGCGACGCCTGGCGCGGGAAGAAGGCCTGTTGTGCGGCATTTCGTGTGGCGCGGCCATGGCGGTGGCCAACCGCCTCGCGCGCGAGGATTTCGCCGCCGGCAAAACGATCGTCGTCATCCTGCCAGATGCTGGAGAACGGTATCTCTCGACGGTGCTTTTCGAAGGCATCGGCTGAGGCGGAGTCTGTATATGCGCTACAAGCGAGATCTGAGGGGGTATGCGGCGGCGGTTTTTCTCTTGACGTGCGGATGCGCGACACAGCCCTATCGCTACGGTGTCGCCTATAACGATCCCCGTCTCGCCGACGTGCCGCCACTGACGCCCGAAAATCAGATTGTGCGAGGCCGGCCGGACTGGCTACTGGATCGGACCGACTATATCTGGCCGGGGAGTCTACTTGGAAAACTCGTGCTCTGGGATCGGCGCGTGGATAGCCACGAGATTGACGAGCAAACGGAGGCGGTCATTCGCCGCTATCTTGAGGTGAATCGCCTGGAACATGTGAAGGTGCGGCTTAACGCCTACCATGTCCGGGATGAATGGCGCCGGTTAATTCACAATCGGTCGGTGGGCTGGGGCTGGCGTTATACCTTGGGAATGCTCTCGTGGCTCCAATATACACTTTTGCCCGGTCGCATATTCGGGGGCGACCACTACAACCCTTACACCAACACCATTCATCTCTACTCCAACATCCCGGCGGTGGCGGTTCATGAGGGCGGACACGCCAAGGATTTCGCTGGCCGCAGATGGAAAGGCACCTACGCGTTTGTCTATTCGATCCCTTTTGTGGCGCTTTATCATGAGGCGCGCGCGACGAATGATGCGCTGGGCTATCTACATGCGGAGGAGAACCCGGCGCTGCAACGCGAAGGCTATCGCATCCTATATCCCGCCTACGGGACCTACCTCGGCGGCTCCACCGAAAGCCCCCTTCCGTTAGCCGATCCCACCTTATACATCGGCGCCGTGCTTGGCGGCCATGTCCTTGGCCGCCTACACGCTTCCGGCATTTCAGATCCTTCACCTCTTCCGAAATGAGGGGCCTTGGTGGAGAATAACTGCGAAGCACACCGTATCTCCATACCTTCGGATGTCTCGATTTGACTGAATCTTGCTAGGGAACGTGATGGGTCGCGTTTTCCATGCGCCGTAGACGAAATGGTAATGGGGGGCAAAAAATTTATTTCACGCCGCCGCCCGATACACCTCTTCCGGTGTTCGATCGTTCAACGCCGTGTGCGGTCGGCGGTAATTATAGAGCCACACCACCTCTTCAATCGCCTTCAGCGCCTCCGCCATACCCATCGGCCTACCGTCATCGAACCTCCGATCCCGTACGCCCGCCGGGCCGTTTCCACCGTATCGTACTTCCTCCGCGCAATTGGATCCACCCCTGCCGCTTGAACGTCTCGCTGTACCTCACGCTCACCCTTTTCATCCCGTCCCGCCCCTCCCATGCATGTCAACCTATAACAGGACGGGAGACTCCGTAATTGGACCGAAAAAAATCGGTTCCCACCTCCCCAGCCGTCGCTTCAGCCTTATGGCCGGAGTGGAACCTGACCCTCCAATGACCTGCAATGGAATTGAAGGGTCGGCTTCAACGCCATCCACGATGGCTCCCGCAACCTAAGCCCGCGTCAAGGCCCAAGGGTCGAAAAATTCGTATTTTTTTGAGGAG
>CALLML010000032.1 GCA_938005705.1 uncultured bacterium | reverse complement strand
CGCCATCAGCCACCTCATCCGTAAAATCATCGAGGTCCTGTGCGGCATGTACAAATCCGGCACCCGTTTCACGCCCGTTTTGCTCGAAAATGCATCCCCATGAACCCCCCATTTTTCACCTTTACTCCCCATAGCTTGTCTGGCCGAAGAATGTAGGGCCTCCGCTTGCTGAGACCGCGACGCCGTAAACGAGCATGTCAGGACCATTATGAGACGACGAGTATCAACCGACATGTGCGCGAGCGCCTTACGCGCCATGCGCAACGACGGAGCCAACGCGGATACCGGCCCGCCGAGGGAGTGAACGATTACGAGCATTTCCATCGAATGGGACTGATCTACCTGTGAAAGCCGATGATAAAAGTCTTTTGCGAGAGCCGGATGCGGGAAATCTGCACGTCCGGTTCGACGAGGGGGGAGGGCGGTCGGCGGTCATTGGCGCAAGCCTCTCATCCCGTGGCCCCCTCTCTACTCTACCGTCTCCACGGTGTTTCCCTTTCACAATGTCGGCTTGATTTTCCGCTGGGGCATCTTACGATGGCGCCTGAGCGGGGGAATCGAAGCGGGGGCAGACGCGACAGATGATCCGAAACGAGGCGTTGACGCGTTGGACGCAGGAGAACGCGGCGGAATTGTATGGCGTGCGCAACTGGGGCGCCGGATTTTTCGACGTTTCCGAAAAGGGCGAAGTGTTGGTCCGTCCTACGGGGAAGGATACGCCGGCCGTCAGTCTCATGGACATTGTGGCCGGCCTCGGCGACCGAGGCATTAACATGCCCGTGCTCGTGCGGTTTGAGGACATTCTCCAGGCGCGTTTGACGGCCATTCAGGAAGCCTTCGCGCGCGCGATGCGCGACGCAAACTACCGTGGGGCCTATCGGGGCGTCTATCCGATCAAAGTGAATCAACAGGCCCAAGTGGTGGACCGCATCGTCACGCACGGGCGCCCGTACCACGTCGGGCTTGAAGCCGGCAGCAAGGCCGAACTCATTGCCGTCCTCGCCCAAATTGACGATCCCGACGCGCTGGTGGTCTGCAATGGCTACAAGGATGAAGAGTTCGTGGACCTGGCGCTATACGGCCTAAAAATGGGCGTCCAGGCCTTTCTGGTGCTAGAGACACCGACCGAACTGCCGCTGATTCTCGGCCGCGCTCGCCGCATGAATATCCGCCCCTTGCTCGGTATTCGCGCCAAACTCTCCAGCCGGGCCTCCGGCCATTGGAACGAATCGGCCGGCGATCGCAGCGCATTCGGCATGACGCCAACGCAGATCATGGACGCCTTGGATGCCCTGCGCGCGGAAGGCATGCTCGACTGCCTTCGGATGCTGCATTTTCACCTCGGCTCACAGATACCAAATATCCGCAGCATCATCGGAGGCTGCCGCGAAGCGGCACGCATTTACGCCAACCTTTTCGTCGAGGGCGCCCCGATGGGTTATCTGAATGCGGGCGGCGGATTGGCCGTGGATTACGACGGCTCGCACACGAATTTCGCCAGTAGCAGCAACTATACGCTGGAAGAATATGCCGCCGATATGGTCGAGGCCTTCATGCGGGTTTGCGACGAAGCGGGAGTGCCGCATCCCACCATCGTTACCGAATCCGGACGGGCGATGGTGGCGCATCATTCGACACTGCTGTTCAACGTCCTCGGCGTTTCCCGCTTCGTCGCGGGGGAGCTGCCTGGCCGAATACCGGAGCGGTCCTGCGAGGAGCTGCGGTACTTGATGGACGTGGCGCAGAATCTCAAAGTGCGAAATCTGCAGGAGAGCTATCACGACGCGGTCAATTATCGTGATGAAATTCGCTCTCGCTTCGAACACGGCATGATTCCCCTGCGCGAACGCGCCCTGGCCGATCGCATCTTCGGCAATATTATCGCCACTATTGTCCGCGAAGCCGAAAACCGGCGATACGTGCCGGAAGAACTCCAAGGGCTGGATGCCGCTGTCGCCGACGTGTACTACGGCAATCTCAGTGTCTTTCAATCGCTGCCGGACGTGTGGGCCATTGACCAGATTTTCCCAGTGATGCCGATTCACCGGCTCAACGAGTGCCCGACTCGTCGCGGGACCATCGCCGACATCACCTGCGATTCCGACGGCCGCATCTGCCGATTCGCCGATCTGCGGGATGTCAGCCCGACCCTGCGGCTTCATGAGTTGAATGGATCTCCGTATTATCTCGGCGTCTTTCTCGTGGGCGCCTATCAGGAGACGCTCGGCGATTTGCACAATCTCTTCGGTGACACGAATGTGGTCAGCGTCCGAGTCCGCGCCGACGGGGCGATCGAATATGAGCATGAGTGCGAAGGCGACACGGTTGCCGACGTTCTCCGCTATGTGGAATATGATCCGTCGCAACTCATCGAACGTATGCGGGCTAAGGCCGAACGCGCCGTGCGCGACGGACGGATCACCGCCCAGGAACGGCGCGAGATCATGGATGCCTATGAGTCCGGACTGCGCGGGTACACCTATTTTGAGTCGTGAAGCCGCCGGATGGTTTTCATATCCTGCCGGGCATTCGATACGACATTGACCGTGCGACGATAACTTTATTATGTTCAGCGCCTGATTATTATGGAGGATAAATCTTGTGAAGACCTTGAAGATTCGACCGGCGCATGAGTGTGTATGGGATGAAGTGTCGCTCGGTGAGGTGATGTTGCGGCTGGATCCGGGGGAGGGTCGCATCCGTACGGCACGTTCCTTCCGCGTCTGGGAAGGAGGAGGGGAATACAATGTGGCCCGCGGCTTGCGCCGTTGTTTCGGGCTTCGCACCGCGCTGGTGTCGGCGTTCGCAGACAACGAGGTCGGCCACCTGTTGGAGGACCTGATGTTGCAGGGCGGTGTGGATCTCTCGATGGTCAAGTGGGTGCCGTATGACGGCATCGGGCGCACGGTGCGAAATGGCCTAAACTTTACCGAGCGCGGTTTCGGTGTGCGCGGCGCTGTCGGCGTGTCTGACCGCGGTCACACGGCGGCAGCATCGCTGAAAAAAGGCGATTTTGATTGGGAAGGCCTATTCAAGCGAGGCGTGCGATGGTTCCATACCGGGGGCATCTTCGCGGCGCTCTCGCCCACCACGGCAGGCGTAATTGAAGAGGCAATGACGGCGGCGAAGCGTTACGGAACGATCATTTCCTACGACTTGAACTATCGCCCGTCGCTCTGGAAGGGCATCGGGGGCCTGGAACAGGCCCGCATGGTCAATCGCGCCCTCGCGCCGTTGGTCGACGTGATGATCGGCAATGAGGAGGATTTCACCGCGTGCCTCGGTTTGGAGGTGGAAGGCGTCGACGCCAACCTCACGCGATTAGACGTCTCCAGCTATAAGCGCATGATCGAACGCGCTACGGCGGCCTACCCGAACTTCAAGGTCGTCGCGACGACCCTACGGGCCGTCCACAGCGCGAGTCGTAACGACTGGAGCGCGATCTGTTGGGCGGAAGGAGCATTTTACGAGTCCGAGCGCTATGAGAATCTCGAGATTCTCGATCGGGTCGGCGGCGGCGACAGTTTTGCATCCGGCCTGATTTACGGATTGATGGTAAAAGGAGATCCGGCCTGGGCCGTCCGCTGCGGCGCCGCGCACGGGGCGCTGGCGATGACGACGCCAGGCGATACCTCAATGGCTACGTTGAAGGAAGTCGAAAAACTGATGGGCGGTGGCGGGGCCCGCGTGGAACGCTGAGGGGAATGGCATTTCGCGGAAGCGATAAGGCAGGTTCTGTCTCGATCCGCGTTTTCGGCAAGCTCCGGCATGGTCATTCCGATTCTGTCTCCATAGTCTTTTCGCGGCTCAAGGATTCGGAGCGAGTCGGAAACGGTGTTTTCACGCTCCGACGAATCGCGGAGGCGAGGGCGAGGCCCGCATCTTCCTCTCATTGAACACCGGGAGAAGATCGGTGGCGGCAGGAAAACCCCGGCCGACTCGGCTTCTGGCGATTGCGGATCGTCCAGTTATGTTTTTCGCCGGGCGGCGCGGGCGCGGCCGGTGCGCCGGGGGCGGTTATGGTCGTCCACATACACGACCTTCGGAATGAAACGGCGCGCTTCCTCGTCCGGCAGCGAGGCGTAGGCGGCAACGATGATCTTGTCGCCGGGTGCGCCGAGTCGTGCGGCCGCGCCGTTGAGCGAAATGGTGCAAGAGCCGCGGGGGGCACAGATGGCGTAGGTCGTAAATCGTTCCCCGTTGTTGATGTTGTATACCTGCACCTGCTCGTTGGGCAGGATGTCCGCGGCCTCCAACAACGTCTCGTCCATGGCGATGCTGCCTTCATAATGTAACGCCACATCCGTTACGGTGGCTCGGTGGATTTTTGATTTCAGCATGATCCGATTCATAGACACCATCGCTATGGCTATTGACCAGGAACCGCAACCGGCGGGATTGAATCGCCGCCATCCGCCGGGCCCTTCAGCAATCGTTCATACAGCATTTGCTTGAGCTCGTCCACTCCTTCGCCAGTGCGGGCGGACAATGGAAGGGGCGTATGCCCCGTGCGCCGCGCAAATTCAGGCAACCCTTCCCGCGCGCCCGGTATATCCATCTTGTTGGCGACAATGAGATACGGCCGCGCCAATAGGTCCGGGTTATACATTTCCAGTTCTCGCTGCAGGCTGAAATACACGTCCGCGGGGCACGGCGCTTCCGTGGATGCCAGGTCGATCACGAACACCAGAAAGCGCGTGCGCTCGATATGACACAGGAATTCGTGGCCCAGCCCCACGCCGCGGTGCGCGCCGGCGATCAGGCCGGGGATATCCGCCACTCGAAGTTTCTGATAATCCGGGTATTCGATTGTACCGATGACCGGATGCAGTGTCGTGAAAGGATAGGGGGCGATCTTCGGTCGGGCGGCGCTGAGGCGCGAGACCAGCGTTGATTTGCCCGCGTTCGGATAACCCACAAGTCCGACATCCGAAATGAGTTTCAGCTCCAATCGCAGGCGGCGCTCTTCGCCCTTTTCTCCGGGCGTGCATTCACGCGGGGCTTGGTGGGTGGAAGTTTTGAAGTGGACATTGCCGAGACCACCTCGACCGCCTTTTGCCACCAGAAGGGTCTCGCCGTGTTTCAACAGGTCCCCGATCCAATCGCCGGTTTCGGCGTCGCGGACCTCGGTGCCGCACGGCACCGGCACGATGCGGTCCTCTCCATTCTTGCCGGAACACTGTCGATGCCGACCGGGTCCGCCGTGGCCAGCGCGTTGATGGGGCTGGAAAAAGAGGGCGCGCAGTGAATCCACGCTCTCGTCGGCTTTGAGATAAACGGAGCCCCCGCATCCGCCATCGCCACCGTCAGGCCCGCCATAAGGAACGAAGCGTTCCCGGCGAAACGTAGCTACGCCATCACCACCATGACCGGCCCGCACATGGATTTCCACGTGGTCGATGAACGTGGGGACTTTCATGGCGTAAGGGACGAATGCGAGTCGCGAGTCTCCGACATGGGGGCACTCGCCCTCGCTCGACGAAGGGAAACGCTGCGTCAAACGCCGGCGGCGATCACATGCACGCGCCGGCCGTCCCGATCAAACCGCACCACGCCGTCCTTCAACGCGAAGAGCGTAAAGTCACGTCCCATACCGACGTTTTCGCCGGGGTAGACCTTGGTGCCGAGTTGTCGAACGAGAATATTCCCCGCGACGACCCGCTGGCCCTCAAATCGTTTCACGCCGCGCCGCTGCCCGGCGCTATCGCGTCCGTTTCTGCTAGTTCCCTGGCCTTTTTTATGCGCCATGACACCGCTCCTTTCCCATCGCCGCGATCAGCCCGCGACGATGGCGTTGACCCTGATCTGGGTCAGTTTTTGGCGGTGACCGACCTTTCGTTCGTAGCCTTTGCGGCGTTTCTTTTTGTAGGCGATCAGTTTCGGGCCGCGAATCTGAGCGATGATTTCCGCCTCGACTGCCGCCCCCTGGACACACGGGCGTCCTACCATCAGCTGGGTTCCATCGGAATACGCTAAGACGCGATCCAGTTTCACCGTGGTGCCCGCTTCGCCGTCCAGTTGCTCGACTTTCAGTGTATCGCCTTTTTTCACGCGATATTGTTTTCCGCCGGTTTCGATCACCGCATATGCATCCATTTCGACACCTCACTGACCTGGCGGCACGCCGTGTTTCAAAAGCCACAGAGCCACTGGCCGCCTGCCCTATTCAAAGAGTTCCTTTTAACCTTTTTTGCCGCAAAAGTCAACGTCGTTTCCTTGTATCACTAGCACGGCATCGGGGGCGTCTTCCAAGCCTTGGAAGAGCGGCGGGCAATTGTTTCCAAGGCTTGGAAAATGGGCGCAAAGGCGCACGAGGTGCGCGTCAGAGCAGCGACAACTGACGCTCATCCTCGCGCGGGCGACGCGGCCGCCGGCGGGCGATCTTCGGTTGACCGCTATCGGCGAACTCCCCTTCCTCAAGATTCGCCAGAATTTCACGAGCCCGATCCAACACTTCCGGCGGCATGCCAGCCAGACGTGCGACATGAATGCCGTAACTTTTGTCGGCGCCGCCTGGAACGATTTTGCGCAGAAAAACGATGCGATCGCCGCTCTCGCGCACGGCCACGTTGTAGTTCTTAATGCCGCGCAACGTCAGCGCCAAATCGGTGAGCTCGTGATAATGCGTGGCGAATAGAGTGCGCGCGCGAGCCGATGGATGGCGAAGCAAAAATTCGGCCACCGCCCAGGCAATGCTGATGCCGTCGAACGTGCTGGTGCCGCGTCCGATTTCATCAAGAACAATGAGGCTCCGCGGCGTCAGATGGTTGAGAATATTTGCCGTCTCCTGCATCTCCACCATAAACGTGCTGCGGCCGCGCGCGAGATCATCACTGGCGCCGATGCGGGTGAAGAGCCGATCTACCATCCCGATTTCCGCCTCGGCGGCAGGGACGAAGGAGCCGGCCTGCGCCATGACGACGATAAGGGCAACCTGCCGAATATAGGTGGACTTGCCCGCCATGTTTGGACCGGTGATCAGAATGACCTGGTTTTCATCGCAATCGAGCCGTGTGTCGTTCGGCACGAAGCGCTCAGCGGACGGCAATCGCTCGATCACAGGGTGTCGCCCATCGCGAATATGAATGACCGTTCCCTCGGAAACGATGGGACAGGTGTAGTCGTGAGCGATCGCACGGTCGGCGAAGGACGAAAGCACGTCCAGTGCGGCGACGGCTGCGGCGGTTTTTTGCAGCGAGGGGGTGAGGCCCACCGTCTCCACTCGCAACTGCTGGAACAATTCGTACTCCAGTTGAATGGAACGTTCCCGTGCGCCGAGCACTCGATTTTCGTACTGTTTGAGCTCCGGGGTGATGAATCGCTCGGCGTTGACGAGGGTCTGTTTGCGAATGTACTCGGGCGGCACGGCGTTCAACTGGCTCTTCGAGACCTCGATGTAGTAGCCGAACACTTGATTGTAACGGACTTTGAGATTGCGGATGCCGGTTCGCTGCTGTTCAGCCGCCTGAAAATCCGCGAGCCAGCGGTGGGCTTCCTGCCCGGCCTCGCGCAGGGCGTCCAGTTCCGCATGGCAACCGGAGCGAATCATGCCGCCTTCCCGTGTGGAAACCGGCGGATCGTCCACGATCCATTCATGAAGGCGGCGCGCGAGGGCCTCCTGCAATTCGATGTCGGCCCCCAGTTTGCACAACAGCGGGGCATTGGCCGACAGGGCCTTTTCTTTCAAGGGGGGGAGTGACTCTAGCGATTCGGCGACCGCCAACAAGTCACGCGCATTGCCTGCGTTGGCGCTCAGGCGGGAGATAAGCCGTTCCAGGTCGCGAATGCGTCCGAGCGGTTCGCGGATATCGCGAAGGAGTTGCCGATCTGAGACGAGAGCCGCCACAGCCTCATGCCGCGCGCGGATCGGCTCCACGCGTGCGAGCGGTTGACGCAACCATTCGCGCAGCAATCGACCGCCCATGGCCGTCCGCGTATTGTCCAACACGCCCACTAGGGTCATTTCGGCCTCACGTCGTCCGCCACTCGGTGCGCCGATCAAATCCAGGTGCGCGGCCGTTGCCGGATCCATCCACAGATATTCATCGGAATGGTGAAATGAAAGCGAGCGGATATGCGACAAATCACGGTGCAGACAACGTCCGAGATAATCGAGGAGCGCGCCCGCGGCGCTATACGCCGCAGGCCGATCCGCACAACCGAAACCATCGAGCGAACACACGCCGAAATGACGCGTCAACTTTTCCAAGGCCGCGTCGGGATGAAAGGTCCAGTCCTCCGTTTCGGTGCACAGGGCGCCCGACGATTCCACGGCGCGGCGCAAGGTTTCGTCGTCACGTTGAGATTCAGGCATGACGCATTCGGCGGGGGCATATCGTCCGATCGCTTCCGCCAGCTCGTCGGACTGATTGTATTCCTCGACCCAGAAGCGTCCCGTGGAAATTTCCAGCATCGCCAGCCCGTAGCTCGCTTCCCACCGATGAACCGCGGCGATATAATGACTGCGTGTGGCCTCCGGCGGGTTTTCCTCGAGCAGTGCGCCCGGCGTGATGATGCGAGTGATCTCGCGCCGAACCAGCCCGCGCGCCGTGGCCGGATCCTCGGTTTGTTCGCAAATCGCCACTTTGCGTCCGCACTCGATCAAACGGGCGATATAGCCGGAGGCGGAATGGTACGGCACACCGCACATCGGCACACCTTGGCGACGGGTAAGCGTGATTTCCAGCAGACGGGCGGCCTCTACGGCATCCTCAAAAAACATCTCATAGAAGTCGCCGAGCCGAAAAAAAAGAAATGTGTCGGCAGGCACTTCGCTGCGCAAGCGACGATACTGCGCCATCATCGGTGTGATGGCGTCCGAAGCGCGAGGAGAGGGTGGCATATTCGTTTATTTTCGACGGCGTCCCTTGTGCGTGCCGCCGCGCGACGAAGCGGGTTTCCCGGACGAGGTCGTCGGGGATGTTTCCGGCTTTTTCCTGGCGCGAACTGGAGGAGGCGTTGGGCAGGAGTTCGGGGTCTTTGTCGAATCCACCCGTTTTTTCGCCCCCCGCCGCGACGTTCGAACCACGCGTTTCTTGGCCTCACCAGATGGTTCGTTTAAACCCTGATCCGTCCACGACGCTTCGGCACTTTGTTCGCTTTCTTCCACTTCCAATTCCTCGATAGGCAGGAGATCGGCCTCCTTCAACAGGCGTTCCGCTTCCTCGTCGTCCTCCTCGATTTCGTCACTGACCTTCTCTTCCTCTTCCAACAACTCGTCTTCCGGCCTCTCCGCGCAATCCTCACAAAGTTCGGCCCCCGGACGGCAGCGGGAGCAGAATTCGGCGCCGCACACAGAACATTCGACTATGGCCTCGTCGCCGTGAATCGGGCATCCCCCGCCAAACCCCACGAAAATCTCATCCTCTTCCTCAAAGTCCATTGTTTAATCCTCCATCCATATGCGTCTGATCCTCCGGCGCGCAACAGCACCATCCGCACGCTGGACTCTCTTTCGGAGAACTTCTATCATGAAGTGCGTCAGACGCAAGTCCGGAGCGAAAAAATGTCGCCGAAAAAACCGAAACCTAACGTGGCGGGAGACGCAAACGCGTTCGAAGGTCGATGGACGCGGCGTCGTTTTCTCGGAGCCGGGTGGGGGGTTCTCGCGGTTCTCGGCGCGGGATGCGCGGCCAATCCGGTCACCAACCGGCGCCAGTTGATGTTTCTTTCGGAAGATGATGAAATTCGGTTAGACCATCAATATGCACCCCATCAATTTTCCGCTGATTTCGGAGCGTTGCAGGACGACCGACTGAACGCCTACATCGCAGAAGTAGGTATGGCGCTGGCGCGGGTTTCTCATCGTCCCCACATGCCATATACCTTTCGCGGTGTGAATGCATCCTATTTAAACGCCTACGCCTTTCCGGGTGGGAGTATTGCGGTGACCCGCGCTCTGTTGCTTGCAATCGAGGATGAAGCCGAACTCGCCGCCCTGCTGGGACACGAGATCGGCCATGTGAATGCGCGCCACGCCGCCCAACGCATGACCCAGGTCATGGTCACGGGCCTCGTGATCGTCGGACTGGGCGCGGCGACCGGCATCAAGGATCAGAAGCATGCCGACCTTGCGATGGGATTGGGTGAGGTAGGGGCGGGATTGTTGCTGGCGCGATACAGCCGGGAAGACGAGCGTGAGGCGGACAAACTCGGTATGCTGTACGCCGTAAAGGCGGGATATCCGCCATCGGGCATGGTGGGACTGATGGACCTCCTCCGGCGCGAAGCGAACGAGCGGCCGAATGCCGTCGAACGGATGTTCGCGAGTCATCCGATGAGTGAGGAGCGCTACCAAACAGCGCTGCAGCGCGCTCAACGCAGCGACTTCGCGCCTATGGCAAACGCGCCCCGCCGCCGAGAACGCTATCTCGATGAAACGGCGTGTCTTCGGGCTCTGAAACCGGTCGTAGACGAGATTCAGAAAGGGGACCGGTTTTTCTCCGAAAAGCGTGTGTCGGAAGCGGCGGATCGTTACGCCGCCGCCCTGTCCCACGCGCCCAACGATTACGAGGCGCTCCTGAAACTCTCAACCAGCCGCCTGGTGCAACGGCGGCCGGCCGAAGCCGCGGCATTGGCGGAACAGGCGCTTGTTGTCTATCCGGCGGAACCGCGCAGCCTTCACGCGCGTGGCCGCGCCCAGATCGAGTTGAAACGATTTGACGCCGCGCTGGCCGATTTCACGGAGTACGAGCGGCGGTTACCCGGCAATCCGCAGACCTTGTTTTATCTGGGACGCTGCTGCGAGGGCATGGGACGGCGACCGGAAGCCATTGCGTATTATCGCCGGTTTCTCGAAGCTGGCGAAGAAGACGAGAACACGGCATACGCCCGCCGTCGCCTCCGCGAATGGGGAGTTCTGCCATCGTGAACGACAATGTGCTGATTCCGGAGACGATTCTCGCGCTTGATGTGCCCGACCGGCGCGCCATGCAAACGGTCCTCGATCGTCTGCCTGCGGCCGCGGACTTTTTCAAAGTAGGGCTGGAACTCTTCTGCGCGGAGGGGCCTTCGATTCTTGCGGAGCTCCGGCAGCGGAATGCCCGCGTTTTCCTCGACCTGAAACTGCATGACATTCCACGGACCGTTGAGCGCGCAGTGAGCGCCGCGGCGCGGTGGAATGTGGAAATGCTGACCATTCATGCGGGCGGGGGACCGGCGATGATTCGGGCGGCGGTGGAAGCGGCGCGTTCCATCGAAGCCCACGCGCCGAAAATCATCGCGGTGACCGTTCTCACGAGCCTCGACGCCTCGGACCTGGCCGCGATTGGCTTCCGGGAGGATCTGAGCGATCAGGTTAAACGTCTGGCGGATCTGGCCCGAGCTCATGGCGCCGATGGGGTCGTCTGTTCGGCCATGGAAGTCGCGGAAATACGCCGCCGACTGGGCCCCGAGGCCTGTCTGATCACGCCCGGCATACGCCTCGGCGGTGGCAATCGCGAGGATCAAAAACGAACAGCCACCCCCGAACAAGCAGCCCGCGATGGGGCCAGCGCGATTGTCGTCGGCCGGCCTGTGTTTGACGCTCCGGACCCAGAACGTGCTCTTGGGGATATTCGGGACGCCCTGCGACGCGGGACGGCCGAACGCGTCAATCGCCCAGTTGGTAGCGGGCGTAACGGCGAATGACGATTGTATCGTTGAGCGACTCGCCGACCTTCTGAAGCAGCGCGGAGACGGAGAGGTCCGGATCCTTGACGAACGCCTGCTCCAAGAGGCATATCTGACGGTAGAACTTCTCCATCTTGCCGTTCACAATCTTTTCCACAATCGCAGGGGGCTTGCCGGTGACCTGTTTGGCGTAAATCTCCCGTTCGCGTGCGAGGGTCTCTGCAGGGATACTGACGCGATCGAGCGCCACTGGCGTGCAAGCGGCGATGTGCAGCGTCAAATCCCGCAACAGTTCCTGAAAGTGCGGATGTGATGGCGTCGTCGCCTTGCCGCAGCCGAGTTCCACTAGCACTCCGATCTTTCCGCCCATATGCACATAGGAACCGACAGCTCCAAGCGCTTCTCCCAGCACTATCCGCGTATTGCGGCGGAAGACGATGTTTTCGCCTATCTCGGCGATTTTGGCGGCAATGTCAACCTGGACGGCAGGGGCCAGATCGCCCTCTGCGAAACGAGCCTTTTGGAGCAGTCCCATTACAAAATTTCTGAAATTCTCATTACGCGCCACGAAATCCGTCTCGCAATTGACCTCAATCATCGCCCCGACCCGTCCGCCGTCGAACGTGTCCGCGGCGACGATTCCGCTTTTGGCAACGCGTCCCGCTCGCTTGCCGGCAACTGCCAGACCGCGTTCCCGCAGCCATTGAATGGCCTTATCCCGATCGCCACCAGTCGCTTCCAACGCTTTTTTGCACTCCATCATACCCACGTTCGTGGCTTCCCGCAGCTCCTTGACCAAGCTCGCTGAAATGACCGTCATGACCTTTGCTCCTTCTGGTTTATGAATTCAAGAACGCGGAGACCCCTAGGTGTATGCCCCTCAGCCAGAATCAGCGTTGGCATTATCGGACGCTTCATCGTCCCGTGAAACGTCCGCCAGGGTATCGGACGGCGACCCCGAAGATCCCTTTTCGGTGGCGCCGGCCTTAATCCGGGCAAGGGCTTCCTGCCGAGCCTTGCGTTGATTACGCTCCCGCTGACGGCGTTCCTCCTCGGCGGCTTTCTGACGGGCTTGTTCCTCGGCCTCCATTAAGGTGCGCTGTCGCGCTATCTCGGCAGCCTGCTGCGCATACTGATCCAGTGCTTCGCGCATATGCCGACCCAGATAAAAAGCGATCAAGCGGATCGAACGTATAGCGTCGTCGTTGGCCGGGATCGGGTACGCGATCGGCTCGGGATCGGCGTTTGTGTCGCACAGCGCCACGATCGGGATGTTCATTTTCTCCGCTTCTTTGACCGCAATGGCATCACGACAAGTGTCGAAGACAACGATCGCGCCCGGCATGCCTTCCATGTCGGCCACGCCCCGAAGATCGCGGTCAAGCTTGGCCATTTCACGACGGATATGGGACGCCTCTTTCTTGGGAAGCTGGTCCAGACGCCCGTCCTTCGCCATCTCCTCATAGCGGCGCATTTTCGCGACGCTCTTGCGGATCGTCTGGTTGTTGGTCAACATACCGCCGAGCCAGCGGTTGACCACATACGGTTGCGCAAGATTCTCCGCCACATAGCGGACAGTTTCCTGGGCCTGTTTCTTGGTGCCGACGAACAGGACGCGCCGCCCGGATGCAATGACTTCGCACAGAAATTCGCGCGCCTCCTCAATCGCTTCCCGCGTCTTCTCCAGGTCAATGATGTAGATGCCGTTGCGCGCACCGAAAATAAATTTCTTCATTTTCGGGTTCCAACGGTTGGTCCGATGTCCGAAGTGAACCCCCGCTTCGAGGAGGTCTTTGACAGACAAGGACGCGGGCGCGTCAAAAACTGCCGCGCCGACGTTAACGGTCGTTTCCATCACTTGGCTTCTCCATGTTATTCCGCCGCGATCCGCAGCAGGAAAATCCGCTTTGGCCTTCTGGAGCAAGAAGGCACTCGCTTCCGCGCCGATGAGCCGGCGACTTCGCCTTTTTCATCCGCGCACTATTCTCACTATAAGCAGTACAAAGCCCCAGCGCAAGAGAGAACTGTCCAATCGCTCAATCACAATGGAAGATGAATGCGATGACGCGTCAGCATAAAATGCTCGTCGTGAACGTAGCTGCTCTCGGCTGGGATTTTATCAACCGGGCACGCCGAACGTCGCTCGAGGATCTTCGCTTCGAATCAGCAGAAACGGTGTTTCCGGCCCTAACCTGCCCGGTTCAAGCCTCTTTTCGAACTGTGATGGCCCCCGCTGCTCATGGCCTCTTCGCCAACGGCTTCTTGGACCGCCGTCTCGGACGGGTCTTTTTCTGGGAGCAATCCGCCCGCCTCATTCGCGGCGCACGGATTTGGGAAGAATTTCGGCGGCGCGGCGGTCGTGTGGCGATGCTGTTCTGGCAACAGAGCATGGGCGAAAACGTGGATATCATACTGACGCCACGCCCCATTCACCGCCATCACGGGGGAGTTCTTGAGGATTGTTACAGTGTGCCGGCCGAATGGTACCGCCAGCTTTTCGCGCACCTCGGACGACCTTTCCATCTTCGATCGTATTGGGGACCTTTGGCCGGACGCCGTTCCAGTGAGTGGATCACAGAGGCCGTAATCGCCGCCATGGACAAGGTGTCGGCCGGCGCGGATATGATCTTCACGTATCTGCCGCATCTGGATTACGACCTTCAGCGCCTCGGTCCTAGCCATCCCCAAGCCCATCGGGCGCTGGAAACCTTGTGGGGTTTGCTGGGCCGACTCCGATGGGCAACACGTACACACGGATATGAAATGCTGGTGTTTGGCGACTATGCCATGACCGATGTGTCGGCGGCTCCGGTCTTTCTCAACCGCACGCTAGCGGAGATGGGATTGTTGTCCACTCGGCGCGTCGGGGGACGGTTATATCCGGATATCGCCGGAAGCGCGGCCTTCGCCGTAGTCGATCATGAGGTCGCCTTGGTGTATGGGCGTGATTCCACGGCGGCCAAATGTGCGCAAGACCTATTAAAATGCCTTCCAGGCGTTGCGTCGGTGACCGAATTTCCGCCCGCCAGCTCGAATGCGGATGACGATGTTGTGCGGCCCGATTTCATCCTTCTTGCAGAGGAAGGCCGTTGGTTTGCTTATCCGTGGTGGCAACACGATCGGGATGCGCCGGATTACGCCGCGCATGTGGATATCCACCACAAACCCGGCTACGATCCGTGCGAACTGTTTTTTGGCCGCTTGCCAACGCGAACGAGCCTCGACGCCCTTCGGGTAAAAGGAACTCACGGCCGTGCCGGCCCCGGACGTCTGATTGCCTGGGCCTCGTCCGTGAAGTTGGATGTGGAAAAGATGGATTTGCTTCATATTGCTTGCGCACTTCGGACGTGGCTGGCTCAAGGTGCTTTCTGATGCGAAACAGAAACAGAACGGAAACCTATCATCAGCGTCTGGTTGTTCCTTTTGAGTATCCGGTTCTCTTCACGCGGGGAGCATTCCGGAAAGAACATGAGGCGCTTCTTAAGTCCTTAACCCAAGCCGCCTCTGACTGCCGGAAAAGCCGGGTCGCTATCTGCCTCGACGACGGTTTGGCCACGGCGCAGCCGGAGTTGAGGGGACAGATCGAGGCGTGGTTCCAAGCCCACGACGACCGCGTTGAGATGGCGCGACCCATTCTCTTGGTGCCCGGCGGAGAAAGGGCCAAGAATGATCCCGGAGTATTCCGGTGGTTGGTCGAAGCGTTTCTCCGCGCGGGTCTGTGCCGTCACTCCTTTGTCATGGCCATAGGCGGCGGCGCTGTATTGGACACGGTGGGATTCGCTGCCGCGCTGACGCATCGCGGCCTGCGACTGATCCGCTTGCCCACCACGACGCTCGCACAGGCTGATGCCGGGGTGGGGGTGAAAAATGGCATCAATTTCGACGGGGTGAAGAATGCGATCGGCACATTTGCTCCCCCCTTTGCCGTCATCAACGATTTCGATTTTCTGCAAACGCTGTCCGATAAAGACTGGATAGCCGGCGTCGCGGAAGCGATCAAGGTGGCAATTGTTCGTGACCGGTCATTTTTTCACCGGCTGGAGGATTTGGCGGAACGTCTGCGCCGTCGGGAAGAGAGCGCTATGGAGCCAGTCATCCGCACGTGCGCGGCCCTTCATCTGGCGCATATCCGCCAGGGACGCGACCCTTTTGAACGGGGCGCGGCGCGACCGCTCGATTTCGGGCACTGGGCGGCCCATGCATTGGAATCGTTGTCGGAATATCGCACAAACCATGGGCATGCCGTGGCGTTCGGCATACGCTTGGATACGCTCTATGCATGGCGCCGGGGCTGGTTGCCGGAACCGGCGGCGCGCGCGATTTTCAGTCTTTTGGATCGCTGCGGATTTTTCAGCATCCCCCCGGTGCCTCTGCGTTGGGACCACCGCACCATGTCCACGCTACTGGAAGGGCTGGATCGCTTTCGGGAGCACCTCGGGGGACACCTGTGCGTGACGCTTCCTCGCGAGATTGGGCGCACATTTGAGACCGATGATATAGACCGCCGCCTGATGGCCGAAAGTATCCGAGAATTGTTGGGAGGCGCGACGCGAATGTCTCGGTCGCCGGTCAGACGGCGGAAAAGGGCGGCGATTCAGTTTTAAGGAGTTTCATCGCCTCCATTTCCATGACGGCCTCGCTCACTATCTCGGGGGTGATGAAAGACGCCTGCAGGGCGGCGCCGATCATCAACGAGAGATCACAGAGGTTGTTGACCAGTCTCGGCAGACCCTGTGAAACGACGTGGATGGTTTTGATTGCGTCCGGATCAAAGGCCTCTCGAGACGCGCCGGCGACATGCATACGGTGGCGGATGTATTCGCCCGTCTGACGCTCGTTCAGCGGATTGAGCTTCCAGACGAGCTGAATCCGCTGGCAGAGCGATTGCTCGTGCGAGAGGGCGTCGAGCAGGTCATTGTGCCCGCAAAGTAACAGGGTGAAGGTCGGAAAGTCGGAACCACCTCCGGGATTGGACACGCGCAGATTGGTCAAGAGATGGAGGAATTCGTACGTCGAGTGCTCACGGATCATTTGCGCCTCATCCACGGCGATTACGGTATGAATGGGCGCGCCGGAAGAGGGATCGCAGGGCGCGCCAAGCAATTGCAACGCTTCGGCGGGGTCGGACGCGACACGGTCATAACCGAGCGCCCATAGCAAATGGCGCACAAAAGCAGCCATTCCGCTGGGCGGAGTGTCCATGCGTACGAACTTCGACTGTCCGGCCTCCCGAATATTCTTCCCAAGCAATTCCAGAATCATAGACTTGCCGACTCCGTAGGGCCCGGCGAGAACACCGCCCAGCTTCCGGCCGCGCACCACATACAAAAGACGGGCTAATCCCTCGCTGTGTTGGTCGGAAAGATACGCAAAGCGTGGGTCGTTAAGATTTTGGAAAGGCTCTTCCCGCAAATTCCAAAACGACGTATACATGTGCGTTGCGACTATCGCAAGGCCGTCGATCCCGAGCGAAACGAGCGTTGATCGTCGGGCGAAGACGCCTTTTCCGAGACCGTAGCCGAAGCGCTGGGCGTACTTGCATCACCCAAACTTGCCTTCGGTCCCAATACCACCTTAGAAAAACGCACACGAAGGGAAGAGGATGAGGGAGGTACGGCGACAGGCAGCTCGGATGACGTTGGTTCCGGCTTCAACGCGTGGGGACCGGACAGGGGCGCCGGTGCGGTTTTTTCTGCAACCTCCGAATCAACTGGGGCCATCACAGGCGGGGCCCTTCGAAGGCCTATGCCTGCGGCGATCACAAACTCCGTTCCATCGTCCAAGCGCGCTTCCCCGAGATACTTGGTAACAAGCCACAATCGCCGTTCTTCAGACTCCAACTGCAAGGTGATAGCGATAGGCACCGTATCTTCCAAGACGCTCTTGAGCCGGTAGGCAATGGGGGAAACAGGCTTCGGAAGCGTTAGAAGGGTCGTGGTGGCCAGCCGATCGAACGCACGAACAAAAGAGAACACATGCTCGGCCAGGTTCGCCGGGGAGGCGGCCGTGACCCATGGCAGACAGGTATCGAGGGCCACTCGCTGCACGCCATTGGATTGAATGATTTCTTGCAATTGGACAAAGCCGTCCGGTGGGATCGTCAGCAAAGCTTCACTGCGGCCCGGCACATAATCATTGTATTCGAGCACGATCAGATGCCCTGACTCCACCGCCTCGCTGAGCGGTAGATTTAAGGCGTGTCCGTAGAGAACAACATCAGCGGCGGGGCGCCCGGACAATAAAAGGCAGCGTTCGCCCTGCTTCAAGCCTTGTACTAAAAACTGGAGGGCGAGAATAGATTTCCCGGAACCGCTTTTGCCGGTGACCAGAAGACTTCGACCACGGTAAGCACCGCCATAGCGTTCGTCAAAAAAATCAACTCCCGTCCGGGCCTTGGCTATCATGGATTCGTGTTGCCCCCTATCGGCGTGGATGCGATCGGGGCTAACGCCCGTTTTAAAACCGTCCGTATAAAAGAAATTTCGAACGGCTTCGTGAGAAACTCTGTAACCCCGATTTTGCGACATTCGTCAAGGCGATCTGCCGTGGGATAGCCAGAGATGACAACCAAGGGAATATCAGGCCGAACCTCTCGCAGTTTGTATATGAGATCCATATTACTGGGCTCACCGGGCATGCACAGATCCGAAATGATCAGGACAATCTGGCTTTTGGAAGCGCGCTCCAGCCCAAGCCCCCCATTGTCGGCCGTTTCCACTTCATAGCCGATAGTCAGGAGTAGCCGGGTCAAGTAGGCTGTCACATTGGGATCATCATCAATGATCAATATCCGCTTACCCTCTAGCATGTTTTGCACTCCACCGGTCTCTAGTCAATCCTAAGAGCCGCCTACTACGCTAGCTCTTCCATGCCCTATTTGCCAATGGAAAATCTCTGACGCCGCGCTTTCGCGCCTCTCGACTTTCATGCACCATTGCCATCCTTTCCGCCCGATGATAGTTTCAATGCGTGACACTGAGACCATGGATTGAGGTTTAAATTGGATGAATTCGCAGGATAATCCGCCATCGAAAGAGCGTCAGCCCGATCCCGCTGGCCGCATGCCCGCGAAGGGCTTATTGCTATGGCTGTTGCTTCTGGGCCTTTTTTTGAGCCTATTTCAGTTCTTTTCGCAACCACCGGAACGGATCCGAAACCTGCCTTACAGCCCTGATTTCCTCGCGCTGGTCCACGACGGACGGATTCGGGAAGCACAGCTAGTGCTCGACGTCTCCGGCGCCCAATATATCCGAGGCGTCACCACCGACATAGACGAACGAACGGGGAGGCCTCTCCGTTTTCGCACCGAGGTAGTCGTTCACGACGATCTTTTCAGGGATTTGAAAGATGTTCCAAAGCTCGAGGTGAAACGGCAAAATCCGCTCGTTTGGCAGATGCTGTCCGGAGCCGTTCCATTTCTCATCGTAATGGGCGTGCTTTATTATCTCATCAATCGCCAAATGAAACTGGCGGGGCGCGGCGCTCTCAGTTTTGGCAAGAGCCGAGCTAAATTGCTAACGCGCACCCGGAATAAAGTGACTTTCGACGATGTCGCCGGCATCGATGAAGCGCGCGAAGAAGTGCAAGAGATTGTCGAGTTCCTGAAAGATCCCAAGCGTTTCCAGAAACTGGGGGGGCGGATTCCGAAGGGGGTGCTCCTGGTCGGACAACCGGGCACTGGAAAGACGCTGTTGGCCAAGGCCATCGCTGGCGAGGCACAGGTGCCGTTTTTCAGCATCAGCGGATCGGATTTTGTGGAGATGTTCGTCGGGGTGGGGGCATCTCGTGTGAGAGACATGTTCGAACAGGCGAAAAGAAACGCTCCCTGTATCATCTTCATTGATGAAATAGACGCGGTTGGGCGGAGCCGGTTCAGCGGCATTGGGGGCGGACACGACGAGCGGGAACAGACCCTCAACGCCCTGCTGGTGGAAATGGACGGCTTTGACACGCAGGAGGGCATCATTATTATCGCCGCAACCAATCGTCCTGATGTGCTCGACAATGCGTTGTTGCGGCCCGGACGGTTCGACCGCCAGATCGTCGTGGACCTGCCCACGCTGGAAGGGAGGCTGAATATCCTCCAAATCCATGCCAAACGCATTCGGCTCGCCCCCCAAGCCGATTTGCGCCGAATCGCCAGAGGTACGCCCGGCTTTTCGGGCGCCGATCTGGCCAATTTGATCAACGAGGCTGCTCTGCTGGCCGCGCGGCGTGGGGCCTCTGCAGTGCAGATGTCGGACCTCGAGGAGGCGCGTGATAAGGTTCGATGGGGGCGAGAGCGACGGAGTCGGATGCTCGACGACCAGGAAAAACGTCTGACGGCCTACCACGAGTCGGGTCACGCCCTGGTGATGCAAATGGTAGGAGGAGAACCGGTTCACAAAGTGACCATTATTCCGCGGGGTCAGGCCCTGGGCGCAACGATGCAACTCCCTGAAAAAGATCGTTATACCGAAAGTCGGTCGAAACTCATCAAAATGATCACGGGCTTGATGGGGGGACGCGCTGCCGAAGAGGTGGTGTTCGGCGATGTCACGACGGGGGCACAGATGGATCTGCGACAAGCCACGCATATCGCGCGCATGATGGTGTGCGAGTGGGGCATGAGTTCGGAATTGGGACCGCAGAGTTTCGGGGAGCGGGAAGAATTGCTCTTTCTCGGAAGGGAAATCAACCGGACACAGCCCTATAGCGAGGAAACGGCTCGCCGCATCGATACCGAAGTCGCCCGGATTCTCCGCGAAGCGCACGACACCGCCGTGCAAATTCTTCGTGACAACCGTGAAAAACTCGATTTGATGGCCAAGTCGCTTATTGAGCGCGAAACATTGTCGGGAAACGATATCGAGGACATCCTCCGTTTCGGACGAATTCGATCCGACGAAGAACGAGAAGCAAAATCTGCGGACGTTTCCGCAGCATCGGCGTCACCCGCGACGTGATCGAAGGGCGCACATCAGACAATCCGGACGCCCAACGGCTCGCCCCGAAATGACAGCAGTCGATACCCATACCGTTCGAACACGTCGTCCGGCATGGAGTCCGCGAAAATCAAAACGACGCCGGCATGCTCCCCCCGAATAGCCCCGCCGCCGCAAATTTTTGCCGCGCCGCCCCTCCGCTCGATTTCCGCAATGAAATCGCGCACTTTGTCGGGCACGACACCAATCTCGCATAGGAGCCGGTGGTTCTCCCGGAGGGTTGAACGGAGAGACTGGGCGTCCTGTCGTGCCAAGGCGTTTGCCATCACCAACGTAACGCGCTCGAACTCCACCCAGATCGAGGCGTCCGCGAATCGCCGGTGAACCTCGGCCACACATTCGCCCGTGGTGCAGGTAGGTGTTCCGGTATCCACCAGACGAAAACGAAAGCGGGGCAGTGGAATTTTTTGCGCCTGCCCATCGCGAAAAATTGCGCATCCGCCATGCAGCGAAATAAACGTGTCCACGCCGCTCGGAAATCCGTGCTGCAGCCGCTCGGCCTCCATACTGTAACGGTAGTACCAGTCCGGGCGAAACTCGACACGAAAATAATGACCGACCGCGCGGAGTACGCTGAGAGTGGTGGCCGCCGATGAACCGAGACCGCAGCCGATCGGAATTGTCGAGTGCATCCGGATGCGCAAGCCGCCCCTCAATTTCAGATGCAAGCCGTCTAAAATCGTGATGAAGGCGTACTGAAAAAGATCTGCCGGTTTGTGCAGGATTTCGCGCAGCCCCATTTCTCCGCGTATAAAGGCTTCATAATTTCGTTGGACACGATCCCGAAAATCACGGAGAGCGCGGAGAGAAAAGGATTCGCTGGCTGACAAATCGAGCAAATCAATGCGGACTTCCTCAGCGGCCATACCCTCGCCTGTAACCATGGTCTGGGCGTTTCGGTCAATCGCCATGGCGATGGCCGGACGCCCATATACGACCGCGTGTTCCCCGCTAAGGATCAGCTTGCCGGGCGCAATGGCTTTCATAATGTCTCGTACACACGTTTATGCTGGCTGATGCCCGCCAGGCGATAGGGCCCCGTTCGGTATTGTGCAAACACATGCTCGCCGCCATCCACGGGAAACGGCAAATTCATTATATCTTCGTATTGTTGATATTCCAACGCCGCACGGGAGTCCAACATAGCGCGATGCACGGCTCCCCGCAACCGTTGTCGGTATCCCCCCATTACAGTTCCGCTGAAAAACTCAGCCGTGCAACCAGATCCATAGCTAAAAAGGGCGATACGTTTCCCGCTCAAATCCTCTTCCGCGGTGTCGAGCAGCGATGTCAGACCCTCATACAGTGAGGCCGCATAGGTGTTGCCTGTTACGCGGTTATAGGTCAACGTCTCACCAACCAATCGGCGAATTTCGTCGGACGATGGGTTCGGGCCTCCGTCCATGCGAGCGAGTCGAACCAAACCTTTTTCGGCGATCCGGGTAAAGGGCAGATGAAAACAATATCGACAGAAATCCGTCCATTTTCGACCCGTTAACGCCACGTAGTGCCTCCAGGTTTGTTCGAGGGCCGAAAGATAGACTCGCGTGGAATACTGTCCGTCCACTAGGGCCGTCTCCCGATAATTCGGTCGCCAGAAATCAAGCACGTCTTCCGCATATAACCCAGCCTCGTCATCCAATGCCAGAATGCCGGGGTTCGCGCCGACCAGCATCGCCACAGCACCAGCGCCCTGCGTCGGCTCGCCAGGCGAACAGAGCTCATATCGCGCAATATCGGAGGCGATGATCAGGGCCCGCCGTCCGGGATGGCGTCGCGCCCAGTCCGCTGCCATCCGTAATGCGGCCGTGCCGGAATAGCAGGCCTGTTTGATCTCTACTACCCGGCAGCGCGGACCGAGCCCCAAAAGGCCGTGCACAAACATCGCAGCGGCTTTTGATTGATCCACCCCCGTTTCAGTGGCGAACAGAACCCAGTCGATGCAATCCGGGTCTGTCATGTCAAGCAGCGGACGAGCCGCACTGGCTCCCATCGTAACTATATCCTCATCGGGCGGAGCGACCGCCATGCGCTCTTGGCCGAGGCCTGCCAGATATTTCTGGTGATCAACATGCCGTGCTTCGGCAAGAAGGCCCAGGTCCAGAAAATAAGCAGGCGTATAGAAGCTCAAGGCATCAATGCCCACGGAAACGTTCATGGGATAGCCTCCCTGCGTCGATCATCACAGCCCTCATCGGACAGGACATCCGCCATCAGCAGCGAGTGGTTGCCGATCAGATAAGTAGCCCGCCGGACGCCAAGAAGAAACAGAACGGTGACAAACTCCCGTTTGAATTGGAGGATCTTCCGAATGACTTGCGCTTTGGATCGGCAGGCTGCGGCGAGAAAAGGCAGAGCCATGCCACACAGTGACGCCCCTAGTATCATGGCCTTGGCCATGTCCAAACCGCTTCGCAAACCGCCTGACGCGATGAGCGTCACCCGATCACGGAAAGGCCGTAATGCAAGAAGCGCCCGTGGTGTGGGCCATCCCCAATCCTGCAGCAAAAGGCCCAGACCTTCATCGCCCTCTTTCGTACGATGGTGCTCAATCCGGCTCCAAGAGGTTCCACCCGCTCCGGCCACATCAAAATAACGAATGCCTCGTTTGACCATTTGACTGACATCTTCCGGAGACAACCCAGCCCCGACCTCTTTCAAGATCACGGGACAGTTCAGGCGATGCGCCACCTCGGCAATACGATCCGCCAGTCCGCCGAAATTGGTGTTGCCTTCGGGTTGGATCGCTTCCTGAAGGGGGTTCAAATGCAAAAAAAGACCGTCTGCGCCTGCTGTGCGGACCGCCTCCTGGCAATGGCGGAGGCCAAAACCGTTGTTGAGCTGAACGGCGCCGAGATTAGCGAACACCAAAGTATGGGGCGCCCATGGGCGCACTTCGAAACTGGCGCGCGCCGCCGGATGTGTAAACATCACACGCTGGGATCCGACTGCAAACGCGACGCCAGTTTCTTCTGCGGCCTCGGCCAGACGCCGGTTGATAGTGCGCAGCAGACGGGCGCTGCCCCCCGTCATCGAGGAAATCAACAAAGGGAAAGAAAGTTTCTTTCCCATAAATATGATTGAAGGATCCACCTCGTTCAGGTTGATTTCGGGGAGCGCATGATGCCGCAGTCGTATCCGATCAAAACCCGTGCCTCGTCGATCTGTGAGGAGATCGGACTGAATGATTCGGATCACTTCGGATTTCCGAACATTCGTCGTGTCGCCGCGTCGAGAGGCCGGAGATCTCATGGCGATACGGCAGGGGTTTCCATTTGTTCACGTTTTTCGTAAATGGCGTCGATGACCTTGCGGGCGCCGCGCCCTCCCATCACCGTGGACACGGCCCATAGATAGACAAGACCCGCCGTGACGCCGGCCACCAGCAGCGTCATCAAGGCCGTCATATAGCGGACGCGCTGCAAAAGACAGAAGAGCGGGGTAGCCAGTACGAGTCCACCAAAGGCTACACAAAGGAGGTCCAACAACCGCGAGGAAATCGTGTTTGTAAGGACGGGCGCCAGCCACAAGCGACCCGCCGCCACCGCGACCAGAATTGAGGCGGCCGAAACGAACAGAACGAGGAGATTGAGCAGCCAGGTCGAGCGAGCGTTCCCAGTGGCCAATCCCATCAGCTTCAACATCACCAGCGCGGCAACCATCACCACACTCCCAAACAAGGCCCAGTCAACGGCTGACGGGGATTCGTTGACGAGCGTCTTTAAAAAATCCAAAACCTCATGAATCCATATGTTCATAACCTTGGCTCGTCTCCATCGGCGTCACGGGGGACTCGTGGGACGTCGCGTTTCCCGAGCCCTCACCATCGGCAGGCATCGGAACTGGCGTTGGGGATGGCGCCACCATCGGCGCCTCTGTGGTGGGCGCTCCGTTCGCTTCACACCGCTTGAGAAACTCCGCCGCGAGTAAGCGATAAGCAACGGCGCCTGGACTGTGCGGGTCATAAATGATGATCGGTTTTCCATAGCTCGGCGCCTCACTCAATTTCACGTTTCTTGGAATCAGCGTATCAAAGACCAGGTGGGGGAAATGACGTACCACTTCTTCGACCACCTGCTGAGCGATGCGCGTCCGCTTGTCAAACATGGTCATTACGATGCCGTGAATCCGCAAAGAAGGATTCGAACCCGATGAGCGCAGTTCTTCGATGACGCCGGTAATGGACCCCAGGCCTTCCAATGCGAAATACTCACATTGCAAAGGGATGACCACCGCGTGCGCAGCCGCCAAACCATTGATCGTCAGCATGCCCAGGGAAGGAGGACAGTCAATGAACACGAAATCATATTCGTTCTCCGCCACCAGAGGTTTAAGAAGCCGATCCAGTCGATGCAAATAATCGGGGGCCGTGACCAGGTCTACCTCCGCTCCGGCGAGGTCAATTTCCGAAGGCACCATATCGAATCGACGATAAGCGGTCGGACGAATATATTCGCGCAGAGGACCGCCGCCCAGCAGGGGACGATACAGGCTGCCGCCCGCCGTCTTTTCGAGCCCTAGCGCGCTTGTCGCATTCGCCTGCGGATCGAGGTCGATCAGCAACACGTGGCGGCGCCGCTCCACCAGACAAGCGGAAAGATTGACGGCCGTCGTGGTTTTCCCAACGCCCCCCTTTTGATTGGCCACGGCAATGACGATTGTGTTCATGTTCTTTCAGCAGCGACAACGCAAGCTCATGCTGTCAGTTGATTACGATACTTATAGCCCCTGAAATGTTTTCGGGCAATCCGCATTCCTGATCCCTGACTCCGGCTCCCCGCCGTCCGCCAACGGATTGACCGATGAGGAGGCTTTGTTTAGTGTGAGGGTAGACGTCTTTATCATTGGAAAGGGGGAGGGGACAGGCGCCCTCCGGAAGATGTCTGCGGAAATATCATGCCAGAATAGAAAGGAAATCCATGATTTTTTTGCCTTGGCTGCCGCCAGCCGATGTGTTGATGGCGTTTCGCAACAGCAATTGGTTGTCCGGAAAACTGATCGTCATCATCTTGTTCACGGCGTCCGTTTTCGCCTGGACGGTCATGATTTCAAAATACCGAGAACTAAGCGCCGCACAACGAGCCTCATTACGTTTTTTGCATGCGTTCCGACGCGAGGGGCACCCACTGACCATCTTCTTGCGAAAACAGCGCTTCGACGAGAGTCCACTCTTCCGCATTTATGAGGCGGGCTGTGCGGCCATCGGCGCCGAGCTACCCGATGCGAATGCAGCAACGATGGACCTGTTGCCGCCCCACGAACGATTGCGCCGGATCGAAATGAATCCGTCACAAATCGAAGTTGTTCGACGCGTGACAGAACGCACTGTGGCGGACCAGGCGTTGTTGTTGGAAAGTCGCATGGGATTTCTGATGACTGCGGTCAGCGCGAGTCCGCTGCTCGGTCTGCTTGGTACGGTCTGGGGCGTGCTCGATGCTTTCGGGGCCATGGCCGTCAAGGGCATGGCGAACCTATCAGCGGTTGCTCCCGGAATCTCCGGCGCGCTGCTGACCACGGTCGTCGGACTATTGGTCGCGATTCCATCGTCAATTGGTTACAATATGCTGGCCGGTCGTATCCGTCAGCTCGCGGTACAAATGGATAATTTTTCGCAGGAATTTGTCGCGGAGCTCCAGCGAGCCTTTTTCCGCAGTTGAGGCCCAAGTCAATGGCGCGAAGAACTTCTATCGTATCACTCGACGAGATCAAAGAAATCAACCTGACGCCCCTGATCGACCTCACATTTCTGCTGCTGATCACGTTCATCATCACGTTTCCGCTCATAGAACAAGGCATCCCCGTTAATTTGCCTCGCGGCAAGGCGGCCGATTTGCAAGATCAGAAGTCGCGAACAATTACCCTCGACGTAACTGGGCAGCTTTATCTGGATCAGCGGCCCGTCTCTCGCAATGAATTGCGGGAGGAGATGGCGGCCTTGGGCGCGGCCGATCCCGATGCAACCGTGATGGTGCGGGCCGACGAGCGCATCGCCTATGGGCGATTGGCGGATATCTTGCGCATTCTTCATGAAGCGCGCATTGGACGCCTCGCATTAATCACCCAAGAGGATAAAAAGCCGTGACGCCGTCTGCAGAAAAAGATACGGCAAGAGCGTTTCGGATCAGCCTGTACGCCCACACCGCGGCGCTCGGCGCCATTGCTGTCGTGTCGGTCACGCGTGGGTGCGCACGCCCTGCTAAGCCTCGTGAAATCGTGACCTATATTGACGTGGCGACGGCAATCCATCAGAGCTCGCCGGCGATCCCTGATCTGCGAGCTCCCCCGCGCGAACCGGATCCGCCCCGTCCACCGCGCGAAATTTCACGCGACCTCCCTTCTTCTCGACCGCGGGAGATTGTGGCCCCGCGACAGCCGACCGAACCGTCGCGTCCGCGGCAGGAACGTCCTCCTGTTCACCAGCCGATGCCCGCGCGACCGGTGCTCACGCCCGATCAAATCCGAGAGCAACTGGCACGCGGATTTCCGGAGCGCGACCCAAAGCCCCGCGATGATTTCCCTTTCGGATGGTATTTCGCACTCGTAAAGCAGACATTGTACGAGGCCTGGACACAGCCTAGCGGACTCACCGCCTCATCGGGCCTTTCCGTGCAGGTGCGGATTCGTGTGGAACGTGACGGTACAATCAGCCGCCGCGAAATTATCCGTCCTTCCGGTAACGCGGCGATGGACGAGTCCGTTCGTCGCGCCATCGACGCCGTTCGTCGGTTGCGCCCACTGCCAGACGCCTATCGAGGCGCCTACCGGGACATTACGATTGAATTTGAGCTCACCAACCTTTCCATTAAGGAGACAATATGATTCGCGCGGAAGAATGCGTGCTGGTGGTTGTGGATGTTCAGACCCGGCTACTTAATATCATATGGCGCCGGGATCGGCTGATGGACCGGCTTGTTCGGCTCCTAAAAGGCGCAACGGTTCTCGATATTCCCATTCTCGTCACGGAACAGATTCCTGCCAAGCTGGGTGGCACCGATCCGACGCTTCGAACGCTGGTGGGAGAGGGCACGCCTATTGCAAAAAATACATTTAGTTGCATGGCAGAGTCTGTATTTCAATCTCATCTGAAGGGCCTTGGACGCAAATATATCTGGCTGGCGGGCGTCGAGACGCATGTGTGTGTCTATCAAACTGCAAGAGACCTTTTGTCAGCCGGGTATCGCGTGGATGTCGTCGCGGACGCCGTATCCTCGAGAACTGAGGATGATTATCGTCTTGGGCTTGAGCGTATGCGAGCGGCGGGAGCTGGTTGGACCTCCGTGGAAATGGCCCTGTTTGAAATGCTGACGCAAGCGGAGGGCGATAGGTTCAAGGCGATTCTACACATTGTGAAATAAACTGATCTTGCTGATGTCCGCTGAAGTTCCCCCCGTTTTTTGGACAGGTGGCTAAGCTATAATCGACGGCGAAGTCACGGTCTGAAGAGCGAGGGAGTGGAACGATGACGACGAGACGGCGCAGGCATAGCGACGAGTTCAAGGCGAAGGTGGCGTTGGAGGCGGTACG
>CALLML010000031.1 GCA_938005705.1 uncultured bacterium | reverse complement strand
GATCAACAAGCGCAATCGTTGGCCCAGGCGGTGGAAGATTTGGGGCGGCATACCGCCGGGGACGCCACGCACCTGCGCGCGCGACCGAAACGGGGGCGTTCGGACGATGGGGGGACGCCGGGGCCGGACGGCGGGGCGAAGACCTACTACAGCGCGGAGGGCGGCGTTTCATGTGCGTGTGGGCTTGGCGATGCTGGTGCACATCGGTCTGGCGAAGTTGCTGGCGCAAGGGGTGGGCAAAGGTCTGGGAAACGGCTGGGACAAACGCGATTATCGCCGATCCTGCGCGCGCTCAACCGGTAAGACGCAGTCTGAAACTTCGGAGAACAACGGCCGAGGAGGGTGAGGTCTATCCCGAGGGCGCTGTTCGGAGGCTGAAGCGACGGTTGGGAAGGCGGAAACTGAGGGTTTTTTTCAGTCGCATTCTGAAGATTTTTGCTCCTTCCCGCATTCCGACCCCCTCGTCTCACCCCTCAAAACAATTCACAGCGCAATCGGCTTAGGTGGAGCAGGTTTCAGTCGAGCATCAGGCGGGTGGCGGATTTCAAGGGCGTTGATCGGCCAGGCCTCGAGGTTCCAGCCGTTCGATCCAGACCTGTAACTCCGGCGACAGTTGAAAGAGGCGATTATCGGCGATGGACAGACGTCTGAGTTTGCGCAACTCCATGAGGGTTTCCGGTAACGTGGTCAGCTCATTGCTGTTGAGCAGGAGTTCTTCCAGCTCCGAACATCGTCCGATTTCGGGCGCAATGCTCTCCAAGAGAGGCAGCCCGAGCGACCGATCGCCATAAAGGTGAAGGCGCCGAAGATGTTTTAGCTGCCCGATATCCGCAGTCAGCTCACGGATGCCACTTTCCTGCAAGTACAATTCAACGATGCGTCCGTTCTCAAACACGGCCACGCCTTCGACTGTTTTTCGCAGTAGCCCGTTCGCATCGAGAATCGCCCGCACGGCTCGGACATCGGAATGATCAGCAGATATCTCCGCCATCCGGCCGCGGGGCGTTATCATCCTCCCTCGGGTCAACCCGGCACACCCGCCACACCCCGTTAGAAGAATCACCGTTAAGAGAAGGCTACCGTGGTTTAGCAACCCAGATCTTTTCATCTTTTTAAAATACATAAAATAAAACTTGAGTTCAATTTTCTTAAGCGCCCCCGCTTTGCCGCCTTTTAACCGAAGGCAGGGGGTGTAAATAGAAATTTGGAATTGGAGCGGTCGGTGAGGAGCGCCAAAAGGTGTTAGCCACCGAGGCCGTACTCTCATAAACGATGGTCAAGGGACAAAAGTAAAGAAAGACGTGACGTAAAATCGAAGCCTTTTACCTCCTCTAGTGAGCGCGCATCCAACGCCTTGCCGATGGCACCGATAAGAGACCTCAACCCAATAGCCCATCTATTGATGGGTTCGCTGGCAAAATAACACGCGCGGTGCGAGTGGCGGATCCCCTCGCCATCTCTTTCATCACCTCGACTGGCAGGGGCGTGAAGCGTGAGAAAAGAGAAGCCCATCAGCCTCTATGCCGCGAAGCGATCCGATCATTGCCGAGGCCGACGTGGCAGCCCCAGGTGTCCAGCCGATGGGTCGGCGGATCCTCGTTCGCACGCCCCGCTGCGCCATCGGTTTTTTCGCACGCATAGGGGCTTCGTAACCATGGCTTCGCGACTGTTGTCACAGTATGGGCCAAAGGGGTCTGCTTTTATGGGCTCCTCTCCGAGGGGCTATTCTGCAGAACGGCGCGGATGGCGCGCAGGTCTTCGGTGATTTGTGCGCGCAGGGATTCGAGATGCTCAAAACGGCGATCGCCGCGCAGGTGGCGAATAAAATCCAGTTCGACGCGCTCGCCGTAGATCGAGAGCTCGACATCCAGCGCGTGCGCTTCCAAAACGATACCGGCGTTCCCCTCCGAGTCGAACGTCGGTCGCGTGCCCCGGTAGGCGGCGGCGGGGAAAAGACGCCCGTCGGCCAGGCGCAGGCGTCCGGCATAGACGCCCGGTGGCGGCATCACTTCGTTCTCGACGCGGATATTGGCCGTCGGGCATCCCAGGGCGCGGCCGACGCGTCGTCCTTCGACCACCATACCCTCCGCGGAGAAGGGGCGCCCCAACATCGCGGCGGCCTCCATGACATCGCCCGCCGCCACCGCGCGGCGGATGCGGGTGCTGGATATGGGCTCTCCGCGATACTGCAGAGCGGGCACGACGACCACATCGAATCCCGCCTCCCGTCCGAACGTCGCAAGGAGTTCCGCATTGCCCTTGGCGTCATGCCCGAACCGCCAATTGGGGCCGATCACCACGCCCGCCAGCGCCGGAGCGGCCCCGCGCAGCGCCAGGACGAATTCCTCCGGCGTCTGACGCGCGAAATCCGGCGTAAACGGAGTCAGCGCGCACCCGTCCACGCCAAGGGCGAGGATGTGACGAATACGGGTCGCACTCGTCATGAGCGCGGGCGGCGCATGAGCGGGACGCAGGACGCGCAGCGGATGCGGATCGAAGGTCAGGGCCCACGCACGCCCTTGCCGTTTCCGCGCGCGGCGGACCGCCTCCGTGATGACGGCGGCGTGGCCGCGATGAACGCCATCGAAGAAGCCGATGGCGAGAAACAGAGGGCCGGGAATCGCCCGCAGCTCATCCCACGTGCGCGCCGTGCTCATCGCCCCAATGAATTCGGTGCACCGGTATAGCGCAATCGAGAAACGCCGCCGGTTCCATCTCCAGCAATTCCGCCAGCGGACGCGCGTCGGAGACATGAAACACGCCGGCGGAAATCCGGCGCAGCGATTCGAGAAAGGCCCCACATCCCAGCTCCTCCCCGATATCGGCGCACAAGGTGCGCACATAGGTGCCCTTAGTGCAGGACAATCGGAATCGCGCCCGCGGCGGCTCGTAGCCGAGCAGCATGAAATCGTAAATGTGAATCAGGCGGGGCGTCCGCTCGACTGTCTGCCCCTTGCGTGCCAGTTTGTAAAGGGGCATGCCGCCTTTCTTGACGGCCGAGATCATCGGCGGGGTCTGCATGAGATCACCCACGCGCCGAGCCATCGCCGCGCGCACGGCCTCTTCGGTCACGCCGGAGGCGTCCGTCTCCGAAATCACTTGACCATCCACATCCTCCGTGTCGGTGCGGACGCCGAGGCGCATCACTCCCTCGTACACCTTGTCGCTGGCCATCACACGGTCGGAGAGGCGGGTACCGCGCCCCAGGAGAATGACGAGCAGGCCGGTGGCCATGGGATCGAGCGTTCCGCCATGTCCAACTTTGCGAAAACGAAAGCGGCGGCGGATGCGGTCCACGACGTCGTGTGAGGTCAACCCCTGGGGTTTGTCCACCAACAGGACGCCATCCACGGGATCGGACGCGGAAGGGCGCGCATGAGCAGGATAGGGAGGTTTCATAAAGACTCGTCCGGTTCAACAGGCGAGGCGTCTGCGGGTTCAGATGGGGGCGGGTTCGGGGACAAGGCCTCGATCAGGCGCAAGACGCGGTCGCCGGCGGCGATGGATTCGTCACGTTCGAAGACCAGCACGGGCGTGTATTTGAGCGTCAGGTGGCGATGGATGGCTTCTTGAATGGCGGGCCGGTGGCGATTGAGCAGCCGGCGAGCCGATGCCCACTCGGCATCGCCGCCGCGCACGGATACACCGATGTGCGCATGACGGAGATCGGCACTGACCGCTGCCCGCGTGATTGTGACGGACGAAAGGTCCATCTCCGCGTCGCTCATCTCGCGATAGAGCACCATCGCGATCTCGCGCTTGAGAAGTTCGTTGATCCGGGTGATCCGACGATTTCGCATGGCCGCTTGTGTTTAGGCTATATTCAACATTCGAAGGCCGAGCCCGCCGCGCGATGCGCATCGCGCGGCTTACAGTTGCTGCGCAATGCGCTGAACCTCGTAGGCCTCGATCATGTCGCCCGGCTGGAAGGCGGAGAAGCCCTCGACCCGCACGCCGCATTCCTGGCCCTCGCGCACCTCGGTGGCGTCGTTTTGAAAACGCCGTAGCGACGCGACCGTTCCCTGGAAGAGCACTTCGCCCCGCCGTCGCACCCGCACGCGCGAGCGTGAGGTGATCCGCCCGCTGCGCACGATACAGCCGGCGACCGTGCCTTTCCGCGACAATTCGAACACTTGCTTCACTTCAAGCTGGCCGATTACCGTCTCACGCACAATCGGCTCCAGCAATCCCGCCATCGCGCGCCGTGCGTCCTCCACCAGCTCGTAAATGATGGTGTAAAAACGAATTTCAACGCCCTCGCGCTTGGCCGCCTTAGCTACGCCTTCGTCGGCGGATACGTGGAAGCCGAAGATGATAGCACCGGACGCTTTGGCCAGCAGCACGTCATTCAGCGTGATATTGCCGACGCCGAACAGCGGGATGCGAAGCGTCACCTTCTCGCTTCGAATTTCGGAAAGGGCCTGTCGGATGGCTTCAAGCGTCCCTTGAACGTCCGTTTTCAAGACGATATTCAGCTCACGCACGTTGGAGCCTTCGGGGGCGTGAAGGAGGTCTTCCAGCGTCACGCCGCGGCGCGTCTGCTGAAGCTGTCCGAGCCGGCGGGCCTCGAGCCGCTGTTCGGAGATTTCACGGGCCTCGCGGTCGCTCCCTACGACCTCGAATCGGGCGCCCGCCTCCGGCACGGCGTTGAGGCCGAGGCATTGAACGGCGTGGGAAGGACCGGCGGTGCGAACCTTGACCCCGCGATCATTGATGAGGGCTTTTACACGGCCCCAGTGATCCCCGCACACCATGGCGTCGCCGACCTGGAGCGTTCCGTTCTTCACCAGCACCGTTGCGACCGGCCCGCGTCCGGGTTCGAGGTTGGCCTCCACCACGAATCCCTCGGCCCGACGCCGCGGCGCCGCCTTCAGTTCCATGATCTCTGCTTGAAGCAGAATCATCTCCAGCAGGTGGTCCACCCCTTCGCCGGTCTTGGCGCTAACGGGGCAGACGATGGTTTGGCCGCCGTATTCCTCCGGCGCGAGGCCCTCTTTCTGGAGATCATTCATCACCCGGCGCACATCGGCATTGGGCAAGTCAATCTTGTTGATGGCCACCATGATGGCGACGCCCGCCGCCCGCGCGTGCTGAATGGCTTCACGGGTTTGTTCTTTGATCCCTTCCTCGGCGGAAATGACGATGACCGCGATATCGGTGAGATTGGCGCCCCGCGCGCGCATCGCCGTGAACGCGGCGTGCCCCGGCGTGTCAATGAAGGTGATCTCTTTGTCGTTGACGGTCACCATGTAGGCGCCTATGTGCTGAGTGATGCCGCCTGCCTCGCCCTCCGCCACGCGCGTCTGGCGGATACGGTCCAGCAAGGACGTCTTTCCATGGTCCACATGCCCCATGAACGTCACCACCGGCGGGCGGGGCAGCAGCTCGTCCGGGCGCTGCTCCGGCGCCTCGATTTTTTTGGCCTTTGGTGGCGGCGACTTGGGGGGTTCGGCGGGTTTGTGCTCGATCTCGATCGTGAACCCGCGTTTCTCGGCCAGGCGCCGCGCAACCTTAATATCAATCTTGTCGTTGATCGTTGCAAAGACGTTCATCCGCATCAGTTCGGCGATGAGGATGTTGGGCTTGACGCCCATTTGAGCGGCAAACTCCTTTACGACGATCTGCGGATGGGCCGTGAAGATCGTGCGTGCGGGCGCGCCGGCTGTGGCAGATCCGGGCCCCACTTCCGCGGGTGCCGAGGTCTCGGTTGCGACCGGCGGTACTTCCGGCGGGGGAGAGGGAAGCGGCGATTCGGGTATGGGCGGCGGCGCGGCGGAGGGACGTGGCGGGAGGATATCGACCGCCCGCGCAAAACGGGTGGTCGGAATAGCTGGTGCCCCAAGTTTATCACGCACCTGGCGTACCTGATCGAGCGTCAACGAGGCCGCGTGATTCGACACGGGAATACCCATGCCGGCCAGTCGGAGCATCAGCTCCTTGCTCGACAGATTCAATTCTCTCGCCAGATCGTGAACTCTCATGACTCAATCGCCCCATGTTCCTTTTCATACGCGGCCTCGGCCGCGCGGTGGACCGCCTCGGCGATTTCCGAATTGAAGCCCTCGACCTCCGCCAGGTCCGACGTGTCGGCCGCCAGCACGCCTTCGATCGTGAGAAAGCCCGCCTGCACCAGGGCCTCGGCCCGCTCCGGTCCGATACCCTCGATCGAGGCAAGTTTCTCGACGGCGCGGCGGACCTTCTCCTCGAAGGTAATGTCCTCGGGCTGTCGCTGGATGTCAATCCGCCATCCCGTCAACTTCGATGTCAATCGCGCATTCTGCCCTTTTTTACCGATGGCCAACGAAAGCTGATCCGCATCCACGATGACGGTCACCGTGCGGGTCGTCTCATCGGCGACCACGCGCGCCAGGCGGGCGGGCGCCAAGGCGTTGGCAACATACACACGGATATCCTCATGCCAGCGGACAATGTCAATTTTCTCGCCGGAGAGTTCGCGTACGATATTCTTCACTCGCAGACCCCGTAATCCCACGCAGGCGCCTACGGGATCCACCTTTTCATCGTGGGAATACACCGCCAGCTTTGTGCGGAAGCCGGGCTCGCGCGCGATGCCCTTGATCTCGACAGTGTTGTCGGCAATTTCGGATACTTCAAGCTGAAAGAGGCGCCGCACAAAATCCGGATGAGCCCGTGAAAGAATGATCATCGGGCCCAGCGCGTTCTGATCCACGCGCAAGATATAGGCGCGGATGCGGTCGCCGATCTGGTATTCCTCTGTGGGCACCCGCTCCGCCGCCGGCATGACGGCTTCCGCGCGGCCAAGGTCCACAATCACATCACTGCGCTCAAAGCGGCGCACCGTACCGCTGATGATATCCCCGGGCCGGTTCTTGTACTCGCCGAACACGCGCTCCCGTTCCGCCTGACGGATGCGCTGCAGAATCGCCTGCTTCGCCGTCTGCGCCGCGATACGCCCGAAATTCCGCGGCGTGACCTCCTGCTCGATTACCATGCCTATGGTGGCGTCGCCCCGAAGACGGCGGGCGTCCGCCAAGGCGATTTCGAGGCCGGGATTTCGCACCGTCTCGACCACCGTGAACCGGCCGACGGCGCGGATATCGCACGTCTTGCGGTCCATGGTCACCACGACATCGTCGGCGTGCCGGATGCTTTTCTTGGCTGCAGCAACGAGCGCCTCCTCCACCACCCGGCAGAGCGTCTCGCGGTCAATGCCCCGCTCCCGCTCCAGATACTCGAAAACCGAAAGCAATTCACTGCTCATATCAAACCCCCGGCCGCGCCGATTCCGAAAACTGTAAAGAACCCCCGCGCAAGGGAATGAGACGAACCCGCTCCCGCGCTTGGAAGCCTCAATTCAATCCATCAAGCATAGGTGTCATTACGCCTTCCGTCAAGGCAACACAGGACTAGCCGCTTTTTAAGCGGTTGAAAAGAGAAGAAAAGATTGCGTTGGCCCACCGAACAGGATGACGCGACGCTACGGAATCGCGGGGAAGCGGTGGCGTGTAAGCCGACTTATTCGGCATTCGCGACATGCGAGGTGACGAAATGTCGGAAGAAGACCGCGGTTTTCCAAGCCTTGGAAAACGATCCACATTCGCGTGAGAATGGCGACCCCAACGGGAATCGAACCCGTGTTTCCAGGATGAAAACCTGGTGTCCTGACCGCTGGACGATGGGGTCGGCGCCCAGAAAGCTGGGATTTATACGATCACTTGCCGGTTTTCTCAAGGCCAAAGCTTCAAGAAGTTGAGCCGCCCCCGGCGGCCGCATCATCCCCCCATCAAAGTCGGGAAGCATGCAAAAAAAAGGGCGGACCGCGCGTGAAAAACTGTACGCTGCTCCCTGCCAAAAGACGTTAGAAGACGACCGGGTGGCGGATCGGACGGGGCGTTGGAAGACGACGTCAGCCCCTCCTTTGCAGGTCGCTTCCGGAGACCGAGGCTCACCGGGCTGCGCACCGGCTATTCGCCGTGCCTCACTCACCGCGCGGAGACGCTTGCCAGTGAATCACAGATCTTCAACAGGGGTTTTCGCGCTTGAAATTCCGCGCCCGCGATTCCATAATGAAACTTCTTCTTTTCGTTAGAACAAGGTGACGGGCCCGCGGCGGCGCCGTCCTCAGCAGAGGGAGTCGGCACATGGCGGACGACATCCAACAATTGATTGAGCGTATTCAACGCGAGGCCGTCGGCGAAGCGGAGGCCCAGGCAGCTCGTCTGCTCGAACAGGCTCGGGAAAAGGCTGCGGCCCTCGTCCGCGAGGCAGAAGCGAAGGCGAAGGCGATTGTGGAAAAAGCCGAGCGCGATGCGCAGCTATTCGTTGAACGTGCCCAACGCACCCTGGAACAAGCGGCGCGTGATTTGCTGATTACCGTCGGCCAGGGTATCGAGAATATCCTTGAGGATATTGTCAGCGAGGCCCTCGATCGCGCCATGGACGGTCAGTTTCTCAAGGATATGCTGCTGAAGATCGCCCAGGCTTATGTTGAGCGCGGCGGGGTGGAAAGCCGCATCGAAGTGCTGATCAGCGAGAAAGACCAGGCGGAAATCATTCGATTCTTCGCCGATCAATATCGCCAGAAACTGGTCAAGGGCGTGGAGATTCACACCGATACGGGCATTTTCAAAGGATTTCGTGTGGCGCTTTCTGACCAGCACGTCGTGCACGACTTCACAAAGGCCTCGATCGCGGAAGCCCTGTGCGCTTTTCTGCGTCCGCACCTGGCGGAAATCGTCCACCGCGCCGCGAGCGACGGCTCGGAAACCGGCCAACGGGAAAACCATCCCAAAGGCGCCAGCGCATGAGCTACGAGTATCTGGTGGCCAGCTTGCCAATGTTCATGTTCGGCGATCCGCCGCCCATGACGTCGGCGGATTTTCGCGCGCGTTGCGCCGAGCAATTGTCGCCGCGCGATGTCGCCGTTCTCGATCGGTTGCTGGCAGGGCGAGCGAATACCGACGCGCCCGGGTTCGAGGGCGCATGGGCCGCTCGCGAGCGACAGATTCGCAGCGCGGCGGCCGCCGCGCGCGCGCCCCGTTACGGGGCCGATCCCCGCGCGGAACGCCGACCGCATCCCGGCTGGGACGGCGCGGTCGAAACGGGGGTTGTGGACGCCTTCACGAAGGCTGGCCCCCACGAGCGCGAAATGGCGCTGGATCGCGAACGATGGCGCGTGTTGGACGAACTGGCGCCGCCCGGCGTGTTCAATGCGGCGGCGGTTTTCTCCTATGCCCTAAAACTTCGCATCGCGGAACGGTGGGCCGCCTTGCGCGAGGAGGAAGGGCGTCAGCGCTTTGAAGAAAGCCTCGCCGCTGGGGTCGGCCCGGCGCCGGCGGAGGCCGCGAACGGTCCGAACCTTTCACCCTCAACCCTGCCCTCGGTGCCATGAGCGAAAACATCGGAAAAATCGTCGGCGTCAACGGCAACCTGATCACAGTCGAGTTCGAAAAACCCGTGATTCAGAACGAAGTCGCCTACGCCGTCACCGGCGAGTTGCGGCTGAAGTCGGAAGTTATCCGCATCCGCGGACGCTACGCGGAACTGCAGGTGTTTGAGGACACCACCGGTCTGAAGGAGGGGGATCAAGTGATTTTCACCGGCGAGCTCCTCGCCGCCGAGCTGGGGCCCGGCCTGCTGACCCAGGTGTTTGACGGTCTCCAGAATCCCCTGCCACTGCTCGCTGAAAAGAGTGGTTTCTTTCTCCAGCGGGGCGTCTATCTGGATTCATTGCCGCGCGAGCGTGCCTGGACGTTCACCCCGCGGGCGAAGAAAGGCGACCGGCGAACTGCCGGCGAGACGCTCGGGACCGTTCCAGAGGGCATTTTCGAGCATCGGATCATGGTGCCGTTCGGCTGGCGCGGCGTGTGGACGGTGGAGGACATCGTGCCCACAGGCGATTACAAAGTCACCGACGTCATCGCGAAGCTGAAGCACGAGGAGGGCGAAATCCGCGAGGCGCGGTTGATGCAGCGGTGGCCGGTCAAAATCCCTATCCGTGCCTATGCCGAACGGCTGGCGCCCACCGAACCGCTGACGACGAAAATCCGCATCATCGACACCTTCTTCCCCGTCGCCCGCGGCGGCACCTACTGCATTCCCGGTCCCTTCGGCGCCGGCAAAACGGTGCTGCAGCAGCTCACGAGTCGCTATGCCGACGTGGATATCGTCATTGTCGCCGCTTGCGGCGAGCGCGCCGGCGAGGTCGTCGAGACGCTGCGCGAGTTTCCCGAACTGACGGACCCGCGCACGGGCAAGAGCCTGATGGAGCGCACGCTGATCATCTGCAACACCAGCTCGATGCCCGTTGCCGCGCGCGAGGCGTCGGTCTATACCGCGGTGACGATCGCCGAATACTACCGCCAGATGGGACTGAACGTGCTGCTGCTGGCCGACTCGACGTCGCGGTGGGCGCAGGCCCTGCGCGAGATGTCCGGGCGGCTCGAAGAAATCCCCGGCGAGGAGGCGTTCCCGGCCTATCTCGAATCCGTCATCGCGGCCTTCTACGAACGCGGCGGCGTTGTGAAGTTGAAGGACGGCTCCACCGGATCGGTCACGATCGGCGGCACAGTCAGTCCCGCCGGCGGTAATTTCGAGGAACCCGTCACGCAGAGCACGCTGAAGGTCGTGGGGGCCTTCCACGGCCTCTCGCGCGAGCGGTCTGATCAGCGCCGATATCCGGCCATTCATCCGCTCGACAGCTGGAGCAAGTATCGCGGCGTCGTGAACGCGGAACAAGTGGCGGATGCGAAGCGCATACTGCGACTCGGCAACGACGTCGCGCAGATGATGAAGGTCGTCGGCGAGGAAGGCACGTCCATCGAGGATTTTGTCGTCTATTTAAAAGCGGAATTTCTCGATGACGTCTACCTGCAGCAGGACGCCTTTCACGAGGTGGACGCCGCGACGCCGGCGGAGCGCCAGCAGTACGTGTTCGAGCGCATCCACACCGTGCTGAAAACGCCCATGAAGTTCGAGGACAAGGACGGTGCGCGCCGTTTCTTCCAGCGGCTGACCCAGACCGCGCGCGATTGGAACCGCGCGGCATGGGGAAGCGATGAGTTCAAAAGCCTCGAAGAGCGGATCGAGAACATGCGCACGGAGGTGGCCGATTATGCATAAGGTCTATACCCGAGTCGAACGCATCGCCGGCAACGTCGTCACCGTGCGGGCGTCGGACGTTTCCTACCGCGAGCTGGCGCAGATCGAAACCCGCTACGGGACTTCGCTCGCGCAGGTGATCCGCATCGAAGGCGGGCGCGTGGACCTGCAGGTGTTCGCCGGCGGACGCGGCATCTCGACCGACGCCAAGGTGCGTTTTTTACGCCACACGATGCAGGTGCCATTTTCCGAAGCGCTTTTGGGCCGCGTGTTCAACGGCAGCGGTGCACCGCGCGATCGTGGCCCCTCGATCCATGAGAATCTCATTCCCATCGGCGGCCCCTCCGTCAATCCCGCACGGCGCATCATCCCGCGGCGCATGGTGCGCACCGGTATCCCGATGATTGACGTCTTCAATACGCTTGTCGAATCACAGAAGCTCCCCATTTTCTCCGTCGCCGGCGAGCCCTACAACCCGCTGCTGGCCCGCATCGCGCTGCAGGCGGAGGTGGACGTGATCCTCCTCGGCGGCATGGGGTTGAAGCACGACGATTATCTCTTCTTCCGGGACACGCTGGAGGCCCAGGGTGCGCTGTCGCGCTCGGTGATGTTCATTCACACCGCCGCCGACCCGACCGTCGAGTGTCTACTCGTGCCCGATATCACCCTCGCCGTGGCCGAGCAGTTCGCCCTGCAGGGCAAACGCGTGCTCGTACTGTTGACGGATATGACGAATTTCGCCGACGCCCTGAAAGAAATCGCCATCACGATGGAGCAGATTCCCTCCAACCGCGGATACCCCGGCGATCTCTACAGCCAACTTGCCGCCCGCTACGAGAAGGCCGTGGATTTCGATACCGCCGGCTCGATCACGATCCTCGCCGTGACCACCATGCCGGGCGATGACGTGACACACCCTGTCCCCGACAACACCGGTTACATCACCGAGGGCCAGTTCTACCTGCGCAACGGGCGCATCGAACCTTTCGGTTCGCTCTCCCGCCTCAAACAGCTCGTCAACAACCGCACGCGTGAAGATCACCGCACCATCATGAACACCATGGTGCAACTCTACGCGGCCTATCGGGAAACCCTTGAAAAGCAGTCCATGGGCTTCCGCATGAGTGCGTGGGACCATAAACTACTCAAATACGGGGGGCGCTTCGAACACGAGATGATGGACCTCTCCGTCAACATCCCGCTGGAAAAGGCGCTCGATCTCGGCTGGGAAATCCTGGCCGACTGCTTCGACCCGGAGGAAACCGGCATCCCGACCAAACTCATCACGAAATTCTGGCCGAAAACGCACGCCGCCGTCGCGTCGCATGCGACGCCCCGACCGGTGGAGGCCGCCGCATCCTGAAAACCCGTTTGAGACGCCATGCCGCGCATCAAACACACCAAAAATGAGCTGAAGGCTCAACGCGACGCCCTGCGGCGGTTCGAGCGCTATCTGCCCACGTTGCAGTTGAAGAAACAGCAACTGCAGCTCGAAATCCGTCAGATGGACGCCATGATCGAACGCAAACGCGGCGAGCTTGAGGCGGCGAAATCAGAGCTGGCGCCGTGGATCCGGCTGTTTGCCGAACCGTTTCCGTTTCACGAGTATCTGCGGCTGGCCGAGCGGCGCGAAACCGTCGGCAACATCGCCGGCGTCGTGATCCCGGTGCTCGAAAGCTTGCGCTTCGAACGCCGCATGCCCGACCTGTTCGAAACGCCGCCGTGGGTAGATGATGGTTTGGAAATGCTGGAGCGGCAGGCGCGGCTGACGATCGAGCTGGAGGTGCTCACCGAGCAACGTCGGCGCGTGGCCGAGGAACTGCGCACCACAACCCAGCGCATCAATCTCTTCGAAAAAGTCAAAATTCCCGAAACGCGCGAGAACATTCGCGTTATTCGCATTTTTCTGGGCGACCAGATGACGGCCGAAGTCGCCCGCTCGAAGATCGCCAAGGGTAAGTCTTCGGAAAAGGAGCGCGCCGCATGATCGTGCCGATGAAAAAAGTCACGATCCTGTGCCTCGCCAGTGCGCGCGACGCCGCGCTCGAGCGCCTGCGGGCGTTGGGTGCGCTGCACCTGCATCCCATCCGCCCGCCGGAAAACGACGATATCGAGGCGGCGCGCAAGGCCCTTGCCCACGGGCGCCGGGCGCTGGAAACCTTGCCACCGCGTGCCGCCGGCACACCCTCCGGACGACCCGCCGCCGACGTCGTCGAGGATGTCTGGCGGCGCATTCACGAGCGCCGGGATCTCGAGGAAAAACTCGACGCCCTACGACGTGAACGACAGCGCATCGAGCCTTTCGGCGCGTTCGATCCGGTCTCGGCCCGCGCGCTCGAAGCGAAGGGACTGAAGCTCCGGTTGTATCGCTGCGAACCTCGTTATGAACCCTCCGCGCCCGCGGGGGCTGTCTTGCGCATAACGCGCCGAACCAAGGAGGCGACCTATTTCGTCGTCATCGGCCCGGCCGACGCGCCGGCGCCGGAAGGCGCATCCGAAATCCGGATGCCGGAAACGGGCTTGGCCGAACTGGATCGGCGCATCACCGAAACGGAGGCGGCGTTGGACGACAATCGCCGCGCATTCGAAGCTTACGCCGCCGACCGCGCGGCGGTGGCCGCGCTGGTCGCGGAGGCGGAAGATCGCCTGCGCTTTCTCGAAGCCCGCGCCGGCATGGGTGACGCCGAGCGCGTCGCTTGGTTGCGCGGATTCGCCCCCACGGATGCCACCGATGCCCTGCGCGCGGCGGCACGGGATCAGGGCTGGGCGCTACGAATAGAGGAGCCGGCGGAAGACGACCCCGTGCCGACGCTTATTCGCCACCCGCGATGGGTACGGCCGATTCGCGCGGTGTTCGATCTGATCGGCATCCTACCCGGCTACCGCGAGGTGGATATCGGCGCGGTGTTTCTGATCTTTTTCAGCTTGTTCTTTGCTATGCTCGTCGGCGACGCGGGCTATGGCTTCCTCTTTCTCGGTCTGACCCTCTGGGCGCGGCGCAAGCTGCGCCCGCAACGTCCGCCGGCCGTGACGTTGATGCTCATTATGAGCGTGGCGACGATCGTGTGGGGCGCGCTGACTGGCTCGTGGTTCGGTGCCGCCCGTCTGCCGTCCGTGCTGGACGCGCTACGGAGCGACTGGCTCGCGCCGGCGGATCCGAAGCTCGCGCAGCAGCGCATCATGGGGCTGTGTTTCCTGATCGGCGCGGCGCAGTTGAGCCTCGCGCACGTCTGGAACATCCTCCGTCAGCGCCGCTCGCTGCAGGCGCTGGCGCAACTCGGCTGGCTGGGCGTCACCTGGACGATGTATTTCGCCGCCGGCGCGATGGTGCTCAACCGGACGTTTCCCCGTGCGATAGGCGTGATTTCCCTCATCTCCGTCGCGCTGATAGTCCTTTTCATGACGCCGCCGGCGCGGCTGAAGGCCGAATGGTTCAACCACGCCATGCTGCCGCTCAACCTCGTCAGCAACTTCGTGGACGTGGTATCCTACATCCGTCTCTTTGCAGTGGGCACGGCGACGTTCGCCGTGGCGCAGGCGTTCAATGGCATCGCGCTCGGCGGCGGAGGCGGCGGGATCGCGCGCGGGCTGGTGGCGGCCCTGATCCTCTTCATCGGCCACGCCTTGAACGTCGTGCTGGCAGGCATGGGTGTGATTGTGCATGGCGTACGCCTGAACACGCTGGAGTTTTCGGGTCATCTAGGCATGCAGTGGACCGGCATTCCGTACCGGCCGTTCGCGCGCGCGCGAGCGGCGGACGGCGCGCCGGCGAAAAATCGTTAGAACAACGCAGAGAAGGAGCGCATACGATGGAAGCAACGGCGATATGGACAGCAATCGGACAAATGGCGGCGGCGATGGCGCTGGGGTTCTCCGCCATCGGCTCGGCCCTCGGCACGGGAACGGCCGGCATGGCGGCGATCGGTTCCTGGAAGAAATGCTTTGCTCAGAGCAAAGCAGCGCCCTTCATTCTGGTCACCTTCATCGGTGCGCCGATGTCCCAGACCATCTACGGTTTCATCCTGATGAACAGTATGCTCGGCAAACTCGCTGCCGGCGAGGTGGCGCGCGTTGGCCTCATGCTCGGCGCGGGATTGGTCGGCGGGCTGGGCATCGGCGTTTCGGCCTGGTACCAGGGCAAGGCCGGCGCGGCCGGTGCCGATGCGCTGGCGGAGACCGGCCAGGGCTTCAGCAACTACCTAATGACGCTTGGCGTCGTCGAGACCGTAGCATTGCTGATCATGGTCTTCACGCTCATCAGCCTGTGAGTAAACACGTTTTTCCAAGGCTTGGAAGATCCGGCATCGAAATGTTCCAAGCCTTGGAAAGTCCAGGGGGGACTTCTTCCAAGCCTTGGAAGGGCGCGGGGAAAAGAAGAGATTTTTCAATCGCCGTGCACTGGATTATATTGGGATAATGTGAATATCGTTTACCTGGACAATAATGCGACAACGTCGGTGGCGCCGGAGGCGGCAGCGGCGATGCGGCCGTTTCTGGAGGACCTGTACTTCAACCCCAGTTCGATGTATGCGCCTGCGGCGCGCGTGGCTCGGGCCATTGCCGAAGCGCGCAAGGATGTGGCGGCGCTCATCGGGGCGAACCCGTCCCGATTATTCTTCACCGGTTGCGCCACCGAAAGCAATAACTGGGCGATTTTCGGCGCGGCGCGTGCGCGGCCGGAACGTCGCCACATCGTCACTTCGCCGGTCGAGCACCCATCGGTTCGCGAGGTCTGCCGCGAGCTGGTGCGCGAGGGCTATGAGGTGACGGAGGTGCCGGTGGACCGTGAGGGCCGGCTGGATATGAACGCTTATGTGCGGGCGCTGCGGCCTGGCCGGACTTTGCTGGTTACCCTCATGCACGCGAACAATGAGACGGGCGTGATTTTTCCGATCGAAGGGTTGTCCCGCATCGCCAAGGAAACGGACCCTGATATCCTCTTTCATACGGATGCGACGCAGTCGGTCGGGAAGATTCCCGTGAATCTGGCGGGCGAATTTCACCAGGTGGACCTGCTGTCATTTTCGGGACACAAACTGCATGCGCCGAAAGGCGTCGGTGCGCTGTATATTCGGCAGGGGGCGCCCGTACGGCCATTTCTGATAGGCGGCCATCAGGAGCAGGGGCAGCGGGCGGGCACTGAAAACACGGCGCATATTATGGCGTTCGGTGCGGCGGCCCAGCTCGCGCAGCGGCACATGGCCGACGAGACGGCGGTGCGCGCGCGGCGGGACCGGCTGCAGCGGGAACTGGCGGCGCGTATTCCGATGATGGAGATCAACGGTGGCGGGGCGCCGCGGCTGCCGAACACGCTGAATCTCGCGGTGCACTTTGTCGAGGGCGAGGCCATGCTCTACCAGCTTGATGCGCATGGCATTTGCGCATCGAGCGGATCGGCCTGCACATCGGGTTCGCTCGAGCCCTCCCATGTGCTGACGGCGATGAAGGTCCCATTCACGGCACGGCACGGATCGATCCGTTTCAGTCTGAGCCGCTATACGACGGACGAGGAAATTGATTACGTCATCGAAGTGTTTCCACGCATTGTCGCGGCATTGCGGCGCATTTGTCCGTATTGGGATGTGGCGAAAAACGCGCCCCGTACGGACATCGAAATACCTCGGGAGGCGAGGGCGTGAGCGCCGTCATGACGCCTTGGCCATCGGCCCGTCTCGGCGCGCGGTGGGTAGATGGCGGTGTGGAATTCGCGATCCGTGCGCCGCGCGCAGGGCGCGTGTTTCTGCTCTTGTTCTCCGATCCCGCCGCGTCTGAACCGGACCGCGAAATCGAATTAGCCCCTCCGACTCCTGAGGCCGACGGAATGTGGACGGGGCGGGTGGAAGGACTCCAGCCGGGAGTGTGCTATGTTTATCGCATAGAAGGGTCGGCGCCTTTTTTTGATCCCGATCAATGGCTGCTGGATCCCTATGCGTTGGCGATCGAGTGGAACCGATCGTGGGGAGATTCACGGGGATGGCGGGCGGGCGTATGGCCCAACCGAGGCGCCCATTTCCCCAAGGGGCGTGTTATCCACGACGACTACGACTGGGGCGATGACCGACCGCCGCGTATCCCACTGCGCGACACAGTGATCTACGAGGCGCATCTGCGCGGCTTCACAGTCCATCCTTCCGCGAATTGCACGCATCCCGGCACGTATCGAGGGTTCATCGAACGGATTCCTTATCTGCGTGACCTTGGCATCACCGCAGTTGAGTTCCTGCCGTTGCAGGAATTCAATGAGCTCGAGTTTTTCATGGAAGGCGGCGCGCGCGTGGGCCTGCTCAATTTTTGGGGCTACAGCCCCCTATCGTTCCTTGCGCCCATGTCGCGCTACGCGACCGTGCCTTCGGGCGAAATAGCCCGCCGTGAGCTGCGCGACCTGGTTCGCGCACTACATGCGGCCGGAATCGAAGTGATCCTTGATGTTGTGCTCAACCACACCGCGGAGTGGGGTGCACGCGGGCCGACCTGGTCCTACAAGGGCATTGACCGTCCGACGTATTATCTACTCGATCCTCGCGGCGATTTCCGCGACTACAGCGGCTGCGGAAATACCTATAACGCCAATGAACCGGCGGCGATGCGGCACGCTCTGGACGCGCTGCGGCATTGGGCAATGGATTTTCATGTGGACGGCTTTCGATTCGACTTGGCCGCGGCGCTATGCCGCGTGCCCCCGGACGGCACCCCATCCGCCGATCCCCCGTTGTTGCGCGCGATCGGCGCTGATCCGGTTCTGCGGGAATTGAAGCTCATCGCCGAACCCTGGGATTCTGGCGGCGTGCACCGCCTGGGCGAGTTCCCTCCGACGTGGTCGGAATGGAACGATGCCTTTCGCGACGACGTGCGCCGCTTTTGGGCCGGGCGGGGCACCATCGGCCGACTGGCGACACGGCTGGCTGGCAGTTCCGACCTGTTCGAACGTTCCGGCGGTACGCCGGCCCGCAGTATCAACTATATCACCAGCCATGACGGTTTTACACTGGAAGACCTCGTCTCGTATGGAAACAAGCACAACTGGGCCAATGGCGAGGGCAACCGCGACGGCCATCCACACAATTTCAGCGTGAACCATGGCGTCGAAGGACCGACTCATGATCCCGCCATTCGCGCGGCTCGCCGCCGTCACGCGAAAAATCTGCTCGCGACGCTGCTGCTCGCGCAAGGCGTCCCGATGCTCACCGCCGGTGACGAGTTCGGGCGCACGCAGCGAGGCAACAACAACGCCTATTGTCAGGACAACGAAGTCTCATGGGTAAATTGGGTCCTCAGCGAACAAAACGAGGACCTGCGAGAATTCGTCAAGATGCTCATCGCCTTTCGCCGGTCTCACGCGAGCCTTCGTCGTGCGCGTTTCTTGCGCGGCGCGTTACCCCTGGGCGGGGCCCCCGATGTCTATTGGATCGGCCCCAATGGCGAGCCGCCGGACTGGACTCACGGACGAGCGTTGGGATTTCGGCTGGACGGACGAGCCGTCGCCACCGGTGCGGACCGCAATGAGGAGCACCTGTTGATCCTCATCAATGCCGACGGCGTGCCGGTGCGCTTTCATCCGCCAGTCTTTACTTTTAGAACGGATCGTTGGAAACTCTGCTGGACCACGGGCGAACCGAAGGAAGTCACTGTGGAACAGGACTCTTCGATTGTCGTGGGTCCTTTGAGCGTATCGGTGTTCGATTCGCGTTGAGATACGACCACCGCGACGGTGGTGGACACAACAGGATTCGTGAGCAGAACTTATGGATAGACACGACGATTGGACTTCGCACCTGGGAAATCTTTGGCGACTGTCGAACGCAGAATCGCGATCCATCAGTCCGGAGAATTTCACCGGCGAAAAGGGCGGCGGGGGCCGCGCGGTCGAAGGCGTGGGTGCAGAGGCGGCGCGGGATCTTGGTCCGGGATGGAAGATTTCGCCTGCGGTGCGCATTCCCGCCGGCGAGACCTTCCCGCTGGCACACATCGCGGGTTCCGGCGCCATCCAACAAATATGGATGACCTTGACCGGCGCCTGGCGCTGGAGCATCCTTCGAATATATTGGGACGGGCAGGAGCAGCCTTCGGTGGAATGCCCCGCCGGTGATTTCTTTGCGTGCGGTTGGGGGCGATATGCGCCGGTGCGATCGCTTGCAGTCTGCGTCAATCCAGGCAGCGGTTTCAACTGTTATTGGCCCATGCCGTTTCGTCAGAGCTGTCGCATGACGCTGACCAACCTCGCTGATGAGCCGGTGACGTGTTTCTATCAGATCAACTATACACTGACCGATTTGCCTGGCGATATCGCCTATTTTCATGCCCAGTTTCGCCGGGTCAATCCACTTCCCTACAAGTCGGTGTACGTCATCCTGGATGGCGTGCGCGGACACGGACACTACGTGGGCACCTATCTGGCGTGGGGAGTCAACCATTCCGGCTGGTGGGGCGAGGGCGAGATCAAATTCTATCTCGACGGCGACGATGATTTCCCGACCATCTGCGGCACCGGTACGGAAGATTATTTTGGCGGCTCCTACAATTTTGAAAACAAGACGTTGCATCAATATGAGGAGTTCACATCGCCTTATTCCGGCCTTTGTCAGGTCTTGCGGCCCGACGGCCTCTATCAGTCCCAAATGCGATTCGGCATGTACCGATGGCACCTCACCGATCCCATCCGCTTCCGCCGTGACCTGAGGGTGACCCTTCAGGCCCTGGGATGGCGGGCCGGTAAGCGCTATCTGCCGCTGCAGGACGACATCGCTTCCGTCGCCTTCTGGTATCAGACGCTGCCCACAGCGCTCTTCCCGCCTTTGCCGGCCCGCGACGCGCTGGAAGTGATTTAGGGCTTTATGCGATGGGACACATGTTTCGGGATGAAGGAATCGAACTTGTTTGCTGTGGCGCAAAGCCGGTTTGCGGCCGATTTCCAACGGCCGGGCAATGGCGCGTCCTTAGTGAGGTGGACCTGCTCGGACGGTGGTAGGGGAAAGTCGAGCTTTCAACCACCGAGGCTCAGCCACGTCTTTTTCGACATTTTGGGCCGTCGCCCACCTTGCACAACCGGAACAGAGCCCGTCGCACCGGGAGAATACCGGGGAAATACGGGGGCAGATTACGAATTTTCCGGGACGAATTCATAAGATTCTTTCTATCATCGTAATACGGCGGAATCTGGGACGAAGTTAGAGGCAAGGATCTCCAGCCCTATGAAGAAAAATGTGACGTCGCGCAAAAAGGAGAAAGGCCTGCCCTTTCTCAACCCCGATCTTCCCCTGGAGGATCGCATCGAGGATTTAATAGGGCGGCTGACGGTCGAGGAAAAATGCTCCCAGCTGCGCTATAACGCGCCCGCCATCGATCGGCTCGGTATTCCGGCCTACAATTGGTGGAATGAGGCGTTACACGGTGTGGGACGAAACGGGCGGGCGACCGTTTTCCCGCAGGCGATAGGCCTGGCGGCCACCTGGGATGCAGAGCTGATCGAGCGGATCGCCGCCGCTATCGCCGATGAAGCGCGGGCGAAACACCATGCGGCGGCGCGTCGCGGCGCACGCGGTCAATATCAGGGGCTGACCTTCTGGTCGCCCAATGTCAACATTTTCCGCGATCCGCGTTGGGGAAGGGGACAGGAAACGTGGGGTGAGGACCCGTTTCTCACGGGGGAACTGGGCGCTGCTTTCGTGCGCGGGTTGCAGGGACACGATCCCAAATATTTGAAGGTGGCGGCTTGCGCCAAACATTACGCCGTGCACAGCGGACCGGAGGGCCAGCGCCACACGTTTGATGCCCGGCCGCCGCTCAAGGATTTCCGTGAGACTTATCTGCCGGCATTTCAGCGGCTCGTCGAAGAGGGAGTTGAAAGCGTCATGGGCGCGTATAACTGTGTTTACGGCGAACCCTGCAACGGCAGCAAACTGTTGTTGGAGGACATCCTGCGCGGGGAATGGGGTTTTCAAGGCCACGTGGTCTCCGATTGCTGGGCGATCCGAGATTTCCATGTTCACCATGGCGTGACGAAATCCGCCGAAGAATCGGCGGCGCTGGCGATCCGCCGCGGATGCGATCTCAATTGCGGCAACACGTATTGTGACGCTTTGGTCGGCGCCGTGTTGGCTGGCTTGTGCACGGAGGCGGATGTAGATCGCGCCCTGCGGCGGCTGTTGCGCACAAGGATCCGGCTCGGATTGTTCGACCCGCCCGAGCGCGTACCGTACGCATCCACTTCGATGCGCGTCGTTCGTTGTGCGAAGCACGTCCGGCTGGCGCGCGAGGCGGCGGCCGCTTCCATCGTGCTGCTGAAGAACGACAGCAGCGCCCTTCCACTCCCCGCGCGGGCCGGAAGGCTTTTCGTTACCGGTCCCTTTGCGGCAGACCTGAATGTGCTCCTCGGCAACTACTATGGTCTATCGGACCGGATGTGCACGTTGCTGGAGGGTATCACCGATCATCTTCCAGAGGGCACGGCCATCGATTACCGCATGGGCTGTCCACCGTCCGAGCCCCCCAAGAGCCCCGTCAACTGGGCGATCGGCGAGGCGGCGTCGGCGGATACCGTGATTGCCGCGATGGGTATATCGCCATTGATGGAAGGCGAGGAGGGAGAGTCGCCATTGGCCGCGAACCATGGCGATCGCGATCGCATCGAGCTTCCGGTGCATCAGGTGGAGTTCCTGTGGCGCATTCGCGAGAAACAGGCAGGGATGAAAAAACGACTTGTGGTGGTCCTCTTCGGGGGGAGTCCCTTGGCCGTTCCGGAAGTCCAAGAACTAGCGGACGCGATCCTGTGGGTGGGCTATCCGGGCGAAGCCGGCGGAGCGGCGATCACGGATGTGTTGTTTGGGGAGGTGTCGCCGAGTGGTCGTCTCCCGTTCACGATGCCCCGCTCAACCGACGTGTTGCCGCCGTTCGACGACTATGCGATGGCGGGCCGTACCTATCGGTATATGGATGATGCCTCCATCTTATATCCATTTGGGTTCGGTCTGAGTTATACCCGCTTTTCGTACGAAGCAGCGGAAGTCTCTCCCCAGGTGGGACGAGATGAACCGCTGTGGGTTGCGGCCGCCGTGCGCAACTCGGGCCCGCGCGCGGCTCACGAGGTCGTGCAGGTGTATCTGTGCGGTGAGGACGAACCTGCGCCGGCGCCGCGATATCGGCTCGTCGCATTTCAGCGAGTGTGGATCGAGGCCGGCGAGACGGCGCGAGTGGAGTTCGTCATTGTGCCGCGAGCGCGGGAATATGTGGCCGCGGATGGGTCGCGGATCCGCGCGCCCGGCCGTTTTCGGTTGTATATCGGCGGGGCCTCCCCTCTGCCCGCGTCTGTCGCGCTGGGTGCGCCCGCCCCCGCTGAAGCCGTTTTCGAAGTGGCAGACTGATGGCGCGGCGGGGGGGCGGGTGTACGCGGGACGGTGCGGATCCATACGCCTCCGAAGGGAGCGCGGCAGAGAATTTCAGGCAATGGCATTTGCTGGACGGCATGTTTTTTTAGAGTTAGAGTAGGGGTATGGATCCTCTCTTGATGTTGCTGGCGGGCGGGACGCTGGGTCTCCTTTCCATCGGCGCGGGCTATGCTCTGGGATGGGCCAGTCGAACATTTCACGTCGAAATCGATCCGCGGGTAGAAGCCGTACTCGGTGTGCTGCCCGGCGCGAATTGCGGTGGCTGCGGTTACGTCGGCTGCGCCAGCTATGCGGAGGCCGTCGTCCTCGCCGGCGCACCGCCGGACAAGTGTCCTGTGGGTGGGGCGAGCTGCGCGCAGGCGGTGGCTAAAATTCTGGGCGTGGATGTGCGTCCGAGCTGGCCGCAGCGCCCGGTGGTGCATTGCCGCGCCCATTACGGGGACCGTCTGGGCCGCGGTCAGTATCATGGCGAGCCCACTTGCGCAGCGGCCAACCTGGTCGCCGGGGTTCAGGGCTGCGTGTATGGCTGCCTAGGTTTCGGTGATTGCCGCGCGGCCTGCGCGTTTGACGCCATCCGTATCGTTGACGGCCTGGCGGTAATTGACTACGAGAAGTGCACGGGCTGTGGCGCCTGCGCGCGGGTTTGTCCGCGAAATATCATCAACATGACGCCGTTCAAGAGCGAACGAATGCTGGTGGTGGCCTGCGCGAACCAGGATTTTGGAAGGGATGTTCGTGCCGTCTGCCGTGTTGGTTGTATCGGCTGCAAGGCATGCCAGAAGGCGTGTGACCTTTTCTCATTTGATGGATTCCTGCCGAAGATCGATTATGATCGATACGACCCGGCACGATTGGAATCGGCGATGGCGGCCGTGGAAAAATGTCCCATGCAGGGATTAATTTTCGTGGGTCGGCCTCCACGAACGAAAAAAGACGATAGAGAATCCGGCTCGGCACAGCCGGTGAGGGCGGAATTCAAGACCACGGTGGACAATAGCCAATGGCAAGGTTGATGCGCGACGGCTGGTCCGGATAAAAACGTCAATTGACAGTACGGGATGTACTGGCGTATATTGATTGATGATGAAAAGATTTTTTCGGAGATGCCCTCGGGGGAAGGACGGTGGGTATTTCGACCCAGAGGCAGCACGGTTTTTTGAAAAAGAAAGGAGCAGGCCATGAAGACAAGTCTAAGTGCTTTATTAGCGGTGACGATAGCTATGGGGGCGGTGGGGTTCTCTACCGCCTTCGCGCAAGGAGAAGCGGACGTCCCGAAGAATGACACTGTCACTCACGGGCAGCTGGCACGGATGCTGGTGCAGAAACTGGGGTTGACGAGGGTGTTACCCGCAAACCCGTCGGACTTTGAGTGCATCATGATGCTCGCGCAGAACGGTATCTATCCATCCCCTACGCTGAAGCCGACGGAACAGAATCCGGCGCCAGGATGGAGTTTGGATCCAGAAGCCAAGGTGACTCTCGCCGATCTGGCGGTGGTGCTGGTTCGCGCCTTGGGGTTGACGGATAAGGTCGAAGGGGACGTGGCCGATGTCCAAAACTGGGTGAATGTGCTGAGGAACCTTCAGATTCCCCATGAGACCGTGACCGGCGGTCTGGCAGAAGTGAAACCGCTCGATCAGGTGCTGACGGCTCTGCCGTTGTTTCAGATGAGCCCCGATCCATTGACCAAGAGATATATCCCTGAATCGGATGCGCTGATGCTGGTTGGCATCCTGACGTTTCCGAATTTGCATGTTCCTGTCCCGGCCAAGCCAAAACCGGTTACGCCGAACTGATCGAACAACCACGGAGTAATAGTTAATCTGCGATAGGGAGGACCTGTTTTATGACTGAGAAAAATGCGCTGGTTTTGCGGATCGGAATGACGGCGATAATGACGGTCTGGATGGCTGGAAGCGCTATGGCGGCAGATAGAATTTCCGTCGGCAACAGCCTTCACATGGAATACGACGACAATATTGCGCAGTCCAAAACGGACAAGATAGATAGCGTCAAAGTCACCAACCAGATTTCGCTCACGCTCGCCTACCCTGGGGAAGTGAGCGGGGTGAACGCACGATATCATATGATTGCGAGTTGGTGGGAAGCGCGCAAGTCCAACGAGTGGACGTTCGACCATCTCGTGGATTTCGACTGGTCCCGGAAGTTGACGCCGCAACTCGGCCTGAATGTGACCGATCGTTTCGTTCGTCGTGACAATTCCGAGCTGATTGACGAGGACGGCCGCACGGTGGTGGGCGAATCGTCGTATCTGTACAATTCGCTCAGCGGCGCCGTCAACGTCGGCGTGACCGCCCAGACGCTCGCGGTGGTTTCCGGACGCTGGCAATTGCTCCGTTATGAGGATGAGGGGCAGGCGGAACGGGAGGATTATGATATCTATGCCGGGGGCATTACGCTTCGCAATCAGTATCGCCGTGATGCGGTGCTGCTCGGTGAGCTGCGCTATGAGAAGACCAGCTACGTGGATGGCGGCAAGACCGTGGATTACAGCCCGGTGCTGCCCGGCGCGGAGGGTAAGGGGAGGCGTCAGATCCCAGACCGCAGCCACTCTGCGATTATGGGGGGCGTCGGCCTTGAACAAAACTTCAGCCCAAACCTGATAGGGCGGGCGTCGGTTGGTTATATGCTGAAAGAGTTTGACGCTGCGAATACCGATAATGAAAGCGCACCTTATGCGGATGCAGCAGTGACGATTGCTAGCGATCCGCGTACGCGTTTGACGCTGGGCGCCAGCTATTCGCTCTACCAGTCTAGCCTGCTCAGCTTTTCCACACAGCGACGTACAGCGTTTTCTGCCAGCTTGGGCCGTGACCTGCCGGGGCAGTTGTCGCTATATCTGGCGGGTACTTACGTCAATTCGGATTATCAGGCAAAGACGTCGGTGGATACGGTCCGGGAGAGCGAGGTGCGTGAGGGGAGCGAAGACGCGGTGGCGCTTTCGGCGCGCGCGGTGTACTGGGTAGACCGTCCTCGCAAGAATGCGATCGAGGCTGGTTGGACGTTCACGGACCTCAACTCCGATCTTCGTTCGGACTACACCCGCAATCGGTATGACGTTGCGTGGCGCATTCAACTGTGATGCGCGCCGCAGCGCCGGGTGGTTAGGAACGTTCGGGCGCGTATGAAAATTCCCGCAGGGCGCCTCCCCGCGGGGGAATGCTCTTCATCAGGGTCGGGAGTACGGCCAATATGGAACAAACGCAACAGCAAGATACTGGCCTTCATTTTCTCGACTATTGGAGGGTGATTCGCTCCCGAAAGGAGATCATCCTCGCGGTGATGCTCTTGGTGGTGCTCACCGGCACAGCTTATACGTTCACGCTTCCGCGTATCTACCGGGCGCAAGCGCGCATACTCGTGCGCGAGGATTCGCTGGACGTGGATGTCTTCGAACGGCAATTCACGAGTTCGTATAATCCCTTTTTTCTGCGCACGCAGTTTGAAATCATCCAATCGCGGCCCATTCTGACTCAGGTGGTCCAGTCTCTCAATCTGGTGGAGCGTTGGTCTCGACCGAAAAGAGGAGACCGCGGCGGAGGACAACAACTTACGGAGGAGGATGCGCTGGTGATTCTTCAGCGAAGTGTACGCGTGGATCAGTCCCGCGACACATCGCTGATTGCCATCAATGTGTTTCGACAGGATCCCCAGGAAGCGGCGGATATTGCCAACGAGATCGCCAAGGCATACCGCGAGCAACGGTTGACACTGAAGCGGAAGGAGCTTCGGCGTGGTCTCGATGCCATGAAGGCCGAACTGGAAAAACAACGCGAGAGTGTCCAGGCGGCAGAACAAGAGTTGGAAAGGTTACGCCGAGAACTCGGCGTGGCGTTGTTGACCCGCGGCCAGCGCGCGGACAAAATCCGGTTGCAGCAACTGGAAGCCGATCGTATCGCTGCCCGCGTAGACATGCTTTCACGCAAAGCTCGCATGGAGCAATTGGAGGGATTGAGCGGCGAAGAGCTCATGGATGCGGCTGCCTATATCGTCAATGATGCCGAGATTTCCGCGATCCGCCGTCAGCTCCTGGATATTGATGTTCAGCTCCGTTTGCTGCTGGAGAATCTGGGCGAAAATCATCCTGACGTACGTCGCCTGCGGGGGGGACGGGAAGAGCTGATGAGCAAGATGGAGCGTGCGCTCGCCGGTTTGAAGCGGGGATTGCGTTCGGAATACGAAGTGAGTCGGGCGCGATATGAGGCCCTGGAAAATGAGCTTCAAAAAGCTCGTGAAGCCGACATCACAGCGGAAGGCGACCGGTTTCTTCCGTTCGATCGCGCCGAACGCGAATTGCAATTGCAGCGTACAATCCTTGAGGCCCTCGAGGCCCGGGTGCGGCAGGAAAGCATCAAGATGGATATTCCGCGCACTCAGGTTGAAATCATCGAGCCCGCGGAACCGCCTTCGCTAAACCGTCCCGTCAGTCCGAATTTTCTTTTGAATGTGATTCTGAGTGTTGTCATCGGATTAATCGCTGGGGTGGGGCTGGCTTACTTTATCGAGTATCTGGATACCTCCGTGAAAACGGTGGACGACGTCGAACGCTATCTGGGTGTCCCCGTGATCGGCGTCATCCCGCAGAAAGTCCGCCCTTTGATTGAAGAGGGTCCGGACAGCCCTTACGCGGAGGCGTATCGAGTGCTTCGCACCAACCTGATTTTTGCGAACAAGGGCGCTTCGGGCGGGGCTTTCACAGTGACCAGTGGGGGCGCCGGTGAAGGAAAATCCACCACGCTGTTCAATTTGGCTTTTGTGTGCGCCACGATCGGCGATAAAGTGTTAATTGTGGACTCTGACCTTCGGCGCCCGGTTCAGCATAGCATTCTGGGAATGCAGAACCGGTTTGGTCTAACCAATGTCTTGATGCGGGATGTTCCAATCGAAGAAACGATCAAGCCGGTAGTGAATGTGCCGAATCTCCACTTTTTGCCGAGCGGTAAGCTGCCACGGTCGTCCGTGGGTGTACTTAATCCCCAGCGGGTAAGGGAACTCATTCGTAATTTGAAAACACGTTACGACTACATCTTCTTTGACTCGCCGCCGCTCGTCGGCGTGAGTGACGCCTCCATCCTGGCCAGCGAGGCGGATGGGGTTCTGCTTGTGGTGCAGTACCGCAAGTATCCGCGGGTAATCTCGCTTCGGGCAAAACGAATGATTGAGAACGTGGGCGGCAAAATTGTGGGTGTCGTCTTGAACAATATCAATATCATGCGCGACGATTATTACTATTATTATCATTCATACTACTCCAATTACTATTATCGGCCTGAAGAAGGCAAGGCATTGCCGGTGAGTCGGGAAGGCGGTCCGGCGGCGTGAGCGGAAGGAGAGTCACAAGAATGTCGAGGCCGTCAACAAAGTGGATGTGGGTACGGATAATGGCGGCCTTGGTGGTGGGTCTGGTGGTGGCCGGCTGCTCGTCTGCTCCGCAGGATCCTATACCTCCTTCGACGGTTCCCTTGAGGGTGGACCGTACGCCACCGTATGGACCCGCCGGGATGGAACCGAGTTCGCCATCGGCGAGTGTCGCGCCAACGCCGGCCGCCTATCGATTGAGGTCTGGCGATGCGATCGTTGTGACTGTACGCACGCCGGCCGAGCAACAATTCGAAATGATTGTCGATGAGCATGGAATGATCAAATTGCCCCTCATTCCCGATATTCGGGCGGCGGGATTGACGGGATCGGAACTCGAGCGCTTCATCAAGAATTCGTATATATCGAACCAAATCTATCGCAATGTCACGGTCAATGTTCTAGTGCCCCAGCGCAGTTATTTCGTGCGCGGAGAAGTGCGTTCTCCGGGGCGCTATCCATTGACGGGCAGCTTGACCCTCTTGCAAGCCATTGCCGCGGCGGGCGGTTATACGGACTTCGCTAATCCCCGGCGCATTCAGATCTTGCGGGGCGGCACCACTATGACGTTGGATGGGCGCGATCCGGAACAGGACATCGCCGTCGAAACGGGCGACGTCATTATCGTCCCTCGCAGCGTGTTCTGAAACGCATTATGGCGGAGCCGGGCACGGGATTTTTCAATAAAAGGGCGGCCGGGCTCCCTTTCTCAATGAGTGCCGGCAGACGAAATCTCCCAGCCGCCGTTGAGATGCCGGTGCTAGGTCTGGTGTTTCTCTCATCGGGGCTCGGTATGTTTCTATTCGGCGCGGTCCGCCTGTGGTCCATTGGGCCCTTATCACTTGGCGTTTTCGCGGCATTGGCGATTTTTGGTTTTCGCCTTTGGCGGAAAGAAAGCGCTGAGTCCGCGCCTATCCCCCCCGGTCTCTTGTTGACATTGTTATTTCTTGTCTATGCGGGGATTCATTTATTTTTTGTCGCCCCGCATTATCCGGCCCGCGTGAAGTTTCTCATGATGTGCACGGCGCCGGCGGCCTATTTCCTCTGGTGCGCGCTGACGGGCCCCGGTTGGCGCTGGCGTTTCTGGCTGTACGCGTTGCTAATTCTGATCTCGGTGGTCGGATGGTACGCGATCATCCAGGATGCGAAAGGCGCCCGTGGTGTGCTCAACCTTGTGAGGCCCGAGGGATACGGTATGAGGGCCAGTGGGACCTATTTTTGTCCAAACCATTTCGCGCACATGGTCATCATCGGCATTGTCACGGGAACGGCCTTGGTGTTCACGCCTAGGGCGGGTGCTGCAACACGATTGATCAGTGGTTATACGGCTGTAGTGCTGTTGTATCCGCTCTATCTCACGCGATCGCGCGCCGCTCTTCTGGGACTGGCCGCCGGATGGGCCACCTTTGGCTTCCTCGTGGCTGTGCGGTGCGGATGGCGACGCATGGTGGTGACGACCGGGGCGGTTATTGCCGCCCTGGCTATGAGCGGTTGGGCGGTTCTCCGCTTTTCGCCCGCCTGGCGAGAGCGTTTCGAGGAGGCTCGGCGAGGCATTTACTCCGGCCTCGATTTCCGCCCTCTGTGTTGGAAAGGCACCCTCGAGATGATTCGACAGCGGCCGTTGTGGGGCTGGGGCGGCGGTTCCTATGCGTGGGCGGAGCCCGCGTTTCAGCTTTATCCGGCCGGAGGTACCGCCGTGTATGCGCACAACGAACCTCTGCATCTCGCGGCCGAATATGGGTTGGTTGGGGCGAGCTTGCTGACACTCATGGTGGGGGCTTTTCTCTGGCGATCGTTCCTCTTGATTCGACGGTCGCCGGAGCCGCGCGATGCGGTTCTCACTGCCGGGGCCGTGTCCGTTCTCGTCGCGACACTCGTCCATGGGCTCTTCGACTACAACATTCATATCTACTCCAACAGCCACGCTGTGCTGCTCGTCATGGGCGTGGCGATGTCGCTCCACGCCCGCACCGGAGGTCTGCCCCGCTGGCCCGTCGATCCCCGCCCCCGCCGCGCGCTCGGCGCGGCGTTGGCATTCGCCGGGGTGTTGCTTTTCGGCGCCATGTTCTTCACGGGCGCTTCCTACGGAGTGATGTTCTTGGGGGATGCCGCGCGCGATCGACGCGAAGACGATCGCGCCGAAGCCTATTATCGCATCGCCGCTCGTCTGGACCCCGGGAATTTCAATGCCTGGCGGGAAATCGGCTGGCTCTATCGCACCCGCGCTGTTGAAACCAAAGATGTCGCTCAGCGGGTGCGATGGATCGAAACCGCTTATGAGGCGTATCAGCGGGCGGATCGAATCAACCCCTATGACGAGGATGTGCTGTTCGGGATCGCACAGATTCACCGATTGCGAGGCGATGAGGAGGCGGCGCTACGCGTGATGGAGAAAATCGTTCGGTTGCACCCCAAACGAGGTTACTTTTTCAAACAGCTCGGCTATCAAAGGGAGCGCCTGGGGAGGAATCCAGAGGCGCTGGAGGCCTTTCAAATGGCGCAGCAGCTTGGAGAGACGGGTCTCGATGTCCGATGGAAAATCCAGATTCTGAGTCGGCGCATCAAGGCCGAAGAAAAACTCCCTCCTCACGAGTAGACGATATATTGGCGCGTCTTCCGTCTGAAATCCTATGATGGTGGGAGGCGCGGATCCCGCTTGCATTTTTTTCTTTATTTTCGTATCTTGCTCGCCCCTTTTCGGCCGAGCGGTCGGGTCTTTTTTGACCACTCGCGGTGGATCCCTGGGAGAACGACATGAAAAGAGAAGTGCCGCTTTCGAAAGTTCGAAATATCGGAATCATGGCGCATATTGACGCCGGCAAAACGACCGCCAGCGAGCGTATTTTGTTCTATTCCGGCAAGACCCATAAAGTCGGAGAAGTGCATGAAGGCGCCGCGACGATGGACTGGATGGAACAGGAACGGGAGCGTGGCATCACGATCACGTCGGCTGCCACTACCTTGATATGGAAGGGCCATCGGATCACGCTGATCGATACGCCCGGTCATGTGGACTTCACCGCCGAGGTCGAGCGCAGTTTGCGTGTATTGGACGGCGCAATCGCCCTTTTCTGCGCCGTGGGCGGCGTCCAGCCGCAGTCCGAAAAGGTGTGGCGACAGAGTGAAAAATACAACGTGCCGAAGATCGCGTTTGTCAACAAGATGGATCGCGTAGGCGCGGATTTCTTCCGCGTCGTGGAAGAAATCCATGAAGAATTGGGCGCCAACGCGGTCCCCGTCGTCGTTCCCCTCGGGCGGGAAGATCAGTTCCGCGGGATCATCGACCTCATACGGATGAAGGCCGTGTATTTTGATCAGGAGAATCTTGGAAGGGATTTCCGCGAAGAGGATATCCCGCCTGACAAAATGGAGAAGGCGAACAAATGGCGCGCGTTTCTAGTCGAAAAATGCGCCGAACAGGGCGATGACGCCATTCTGGAAAAGTTTGTCAACACGGGCGATTTGTCGCAGGAGGAAATCCTCAGCATTCTGCGCCGCGCCACCATGGCCGGTCGCGTCGTACCGGTCTATTGCGGTTCGGCTTTCAAAAACAAGGGCATTCAACACTTGCTTGACGGAGTCATCCATTGCTTACCCGCTCCGGATGAAATCCCGCCGATCATTTGCGCCAAGGAAGCGGAGAAAAACCGTCGGAATCCCAGCGATGATGATCCGTTCTCTGCGCTCGCTTTCAAGATCATGGCCGATAGACACATGGGTAAGCTGACCTATATTCGGATTTATTCCGGGGTTCTCCATTCCGGAGCAACCGTTTTCAACAGTACACGCAATAAACCACAGCGAGTGGGGCGAATTCTCCGGATGCACGCCAATCGCCAGGAGCCGGTCGAGGTGGCCTATACCGGCGATATCGTCGCCATTGTCGGTTTGATGGATACCAAAACGGGAGACACGATCTGTTCTGAATCGCATCCCATTCACCTGGAAAGCATCGAGTTTCCGTCGCCGGTCATTTCAATCAGTATCGCGCCGGAAGGCCAAGCCGATAGTGAGAAACTTAGCCATGCGCTCGCACGCCTCGCCGATGAGGATCCGACATTCCTTGTGTCGTTCGATACAGAGACCTCGGAGACCATTATCTCGGGCATGGGAGAGCTGCACCTGGAGATTATCGTGGATCGTCTGCGCCGCGAGTTTGGGGTCCACGCGCGGGTAGGGCGGCCAGAAGTCGCTTATCGTGAAACCGCCACGTTGCCGGCCCAGTATGCGTACAAGCACGTCAAGCAATCGGGGGGACGCGGCCAGTATGCGCATGTATGCCTGGAGCTCGAACCGTTAGGGCCCGCTGGCGGATTCGATTTCGTCAATGCCATCACGGGGGGGCGTATCCCCGCGGAATTCATTCCCTCTGTCGAAAAAGGAATTATCGCGGCGATGCAGTCGGGTACGTTCGCAGGGTATCCGGTGGTAGATGTTCGCGTGACGCTCACCGACGGGTCCTTCCACGAAGTGGACTCAAATGATTTTGCGTTTCGCGAGGCAGGACGCGCCTGTTTCAAGGAGCTTTTCCGAAGGTCTCAGCCGGAACTGCTCGAGCCGATCATGTCGCTCGAAGTCACTGCGCCGGATGAATTCATGGGGCCAGTGACCAGCTCTATCTGCCAGCGGCGGGGTCGAATTGAGACCATGGAGCAGCAAGGACAGGACAAGGTCATCCGCGCCATGGCGCCGTTGAGCGAGATGTTTGGGTATTCCAACACCCTGCGTACGCTGACGCAGGGGCGTGGCAATTTCACCATGCATTTTGAACGGTACGAGGCGGTTCCGTTTGCCATCGCCGAGCAGATTGCCAAACGACGCATCGCCGAGAATAAGGTGCGATAAAGAAATTCCGCCGCGTCTTGCCCGATGACCGGCGCGGACCCCGTAGCTGGCGATCCGCGAGGTGCTCATCGAGGCACGGCAAAATAGGGGTTGCGTTTGCGCTGCCAAGGCGATTCGGCTAGACTGCCACCATCGGCAAAACGCCCCGGTAGCTCAGATGGACAGAGCGCTGGATTCCTAATCCGGAGGTCGTGGGTTCAATTCCCGCCCGGGGTGCCCGTGTGAAGCCCAGACGGGGATCGGGTCTAGCGTTCGCGCGGTTTTATTTCCCGGCTCCGGACCGAGCAAAAGGCATATGCTTTCCCCGAACGGCCGAGTCAAACGGGCGATGGCCTTGCCTCTATAAAATCTGTCCGTTCACTCACCGCCGCACAGACAGGCATAACGAGCGGAAAAGGGGCGTTTCGCGATTCTATCGCCGACGAAACCACGGGCAGAACACCACCCGCTACGGTACTTCCGAGAGCTTCACCGCGCGCCGCTCGCGTGCCGAGATCAGCGCGGCCTCGAGCACGCGCTGCGTCTGATAGGCGTCTTCGAAATCCGGCAGCGGCACGATGGGTTTTTTTCCGCCCAGAGCGCACAGAATATCGTACGCCATGTTTGTGAAGGTGTGCTCGTAGCCGATGGGGTGCGCGGCGGGCCACCAGGCGCTCGCGTAGGGATGCGCGCCCTGTTGACAGTATATGGTCGTCCACCCCTGCATCGCACGGTCGGCTGTGGCGTCGAAGAAATCCAATTCCATCATGCGCTCGAAATTGAACCGGAGCGCTCCCTTCGTGCCGTTGATCTCGAAGCCGTGCCGGTTGAGGTTCCCGGTGGCCATACGGGTGGCCTCGAAGCTCGCCACCGCACCGGTGGAAAAACGTGCGAGAAAAAGGACGGCGTCATCCACGGTTACGCGCTCCATCCTGGATGAGGCGGTGAGACCCTCCGCGATGCCGCCGGCCGCCTGTCCAACCATCCGCCGCCGCCGTTTGATGAAGGTTTCGGCGATGGCGCCGGAGATCTCAACGATCTCCTCGCCCGTGACAAATCGCGTCATGTCGATGATATGGGCATTGAGATCGCCATGCGAGCCGGAACCAGCGATTCTGCCGTCAAAACGCCAGGTGAGAGGAATGCTTTGATCGGCCCAGCTTTGAAGATAAACGGCGCGTACATGGCGGATTTTTCCGATCCGGCCCGCTCTGACCAGCTGATACGCCAGGGCCACGGCGGGACATCGACGATAGCAGTACCATACGAACGTTTTCGCCTTGGAGTTTCGCGCCGCCGCCCTCATTTTTCGCGCGTCCTCCAATGTCCCGGCAAGCGGTTTTTCACAGGCGACAACCTTGCCCGCGGCCAACGCGGCCTCGGCTATTGGCCGGTGGAGATCGTTCGGCGTGCCGATGTCCACGAGGTCAATCTCAGGATCCGCGCAGACAGCCTCCCATTGGGTTTCCGCCTTCCGCCAGCCCCATTTTTCCGCAAAAGTTTTCAGCGTTTCTCCATGTCGAGCACAGATGGTGTGAAGGACAGGCAGGCGAGGCGGGTCAAAAAATCGTCCGACTTGGCTCCATGCATTGGAATGGGCGCGACCCATAAAGGCCTGGCCGATCAGGGCCACATTGATCGTTTTTTTGGTCATGATGACGTCTTCCGCGCATTGGCTCTGTCAATTTTCCGACCCTATAGAGCCTTGAGGTACAAATTTCCAGCTCTTTTCTCTTCGGCTGCCTATTTACACATACGAGACCATTCGGTACTCTAAGTCTTTAAAGAAAGAAGGATCATTGCCATGTCTGCCGCCCCCAGAAGATCGGAGGTGAAATACCGACGGATCCTGCTGAAACTCAGCGGGGAAGCCTTTCGAAATGAAACCACCGGCGAAAGTCTGGCGCCTGACACTTTTCGCCGGATGGCGGAACAATTGAAACGCGTCCACGCGCTGGGCATCGAGTTAGCCGTTGTCGTCGGCGGTGGTAATATCTTCCGCGGATTGGCGGGCGCCTCCGGCGGCATGGACCGTTCGACAGGCGACCACATGGGTATGCTGGCGACCGTTATCAACAGCCTAGCGCTGCAATCGGCCTTGGAACATATTGGAGTGGAGGTGCGCACCATGACGGCCATTGCCATGCCCGCCGTGGCCGAGCCGTTTATCCGCCGCCGCGCGCTGCGTCATCTGGAAAAAGGCCGCGTAGTCATCCTCGGGGCAGGAACAGGCAACCCGTTCTTTTCCACCGATACTGCGGCCGCGTTGCGCGCCAGCGAAATCGAGGCAGAGGCGCTGCTCAAGGCGACAAAGGTGGACGGTATTTATACGGACGATCCGAAAAAAAATCCCCAAGCGCGCCGATTTGACCGCCTGACTTTCACCGAAGCGCTGAAGCGCCGTTTGCGGATCATGGACGCCGCCGCTTTTGCCTTGTGTCAGGAAAACAACATCCCCATCATCGTCTTTGATTTCTTCAAACCGAATGAGATTCTGCGCGTAGTTCGCGGCGAAAACGTGGGCACGCGAGTGGATCGAGGGTAAGGGCGCGAACGCGCCGGGAGCGGACGCATGGAATCGCTGGATGACGTGTTGTTGGAATCAGACGACAAAATGTCCAAGGCGTTGGAGTTCTTTCGTCAGGAGATGGCCGGACTGCGGACGGGAAAAGCATCTCCGAGTCTTGTGGAGCATATCACGGTGGAATACTATGGGGCGCAGGCACGGTTGCGGGAAATCGCCAATATCTCGGCACCGGAAGCCCGGCTGCTGGTGGTCAGCCCGTATGATCCGACCTCGCTGTCGAGTATCGAAAAGGCGATTCTCGCCGCCAACGTCGGCGTGACGCCAATCAACGACGGGCGGATAATTCGCATTCCGATTCCCGAGTTGAGCGAGGAGCGCCGCCGAGAAATGGTCAAAGCCGCGCGTCGAATGGCCGAGGATGCGCGCGTGGCGATCCGTAATATTCGCCGCGAGGCGAACGAGCAGATCAAAGCGCTACAGAAGAAGGGCGATATCACCGAGGATGAACGGGACGCGGGGCTGGAGGATATCCAGAAATTCACAGATGACTACACTGCCAAAGTGGACGCCCTGCTCGAGGCAAAGGAAAAAGAACTGATGGAAGTCTGAGGCGGAGATGTTACCTCCTCTTTCCGCTTCGATCCGGCGCCGCATTGAAGACTCCCGCGCCGATGAGGACCTCTCCTCTCAAGGCCAGATGAGCATGACTACGTTGCTCCGCTCCTGAATGTTGCGGGCGTTCGTACGTGCTAACCCGCTGACCATGAACCCGTAGGTCTCTCCGCTGACTGGCTGAAAGTTGTTCAGCGGTGATTTTTTAATTTGGTTGCCATGGACCGCCGAAGTCGGTTTGCTGGTCTGTCCGACCCGCAGCCATTCCCACGTTGCGGCATACCACACGCCGTCGCGCTGGACAAAAATCCAGCAATTGGCGTTCAGGTTGCTGCCCTCCGGCAAATCTCGCCCCGGCCACACACGCGCCTTGTCGTAGGATAGAATTACGGAGCCACCACTGATGCGGGCATGGAGCGTTGTAGTGACGGGCCATCCAGACACATCGGTATGCAGCCAGCGCACTTGGATCGGATCAATGGGCGCGGCGGAGTCGGCGATCGAAGGAGGATTTGCTGGCACGGGCTTTTCGACTTTGGAGGAATCCTCGTTCGGGGCGTTGGGGACCGGGGAGCCCGCCTCGGCTGGCGGATCGTCATTCCGCCGATCCACTGAAAGCCTTGTCCAATCCTCACATCCGACGACCGTTACACATGTCGCCGACAACCACACTTTCCACATGGTTTTATCTGCTGCCAGAAACTTCATTTTGTGCTCCGTTTTCTGCTTTGCCGACCGATATGAACAGCTCGCTCAAGTGCGGCGGACGCTAAAGGTAAACGCATCAAGCGTCAACCCTTCATTCGCGAAGGCAATTCGCGCGAGGGCGAATCGCCGATGGCGCTTTGGGATCAAGCAGAAAAGAGAGGCGTCGGGGGAAGGAGTTGTGTCACGTCCTGATTTCCGGTTGTAACTTTTTTGGTTGTTTTCTTCTTGTTTTAGCTTCTGCCTGGGAGAGCCTTTTGCCCCCCCGACGGGGGGGAAAATTTTTTCATGCCGCTGCGCCCGCCGTCGCTGCCGACGCGCTTTGTAAAAGTTCTGCCGACTCATCCCCACTTCCGCGCACAGCCGCCCCACCGTCCCCCGCGGTTTCATCCCAGGCCTCGACGCCGCCGCACGTCCGACAACTTCATGACGTGTTTTTTTGAATTCCTCCGGCGTCTCGCCCAGCCGTTCACACGCCACCTCCAAAAAACATCTTCCCCACCAAATGCTTGATGTGCGCATCCGCCAGCGCCACCTCCAGTTACCGAATCCGTCGCTTCGCCGCTTTCAGTTCCTCTATCTCGTTCATCGTCTCGATCCTGATGCGTTGAGGTTGAAGTTTCTTCGAACCATACCGCCGTACCCATCGGCCTACCGTCATCGAACCCTCGATCCCGTACGCCTACCGGGCCGTTTTCACCGTATCGTCCTTCTCCCGCGCAATCGGATCCACCCCTGCCGCTTGAACACCTCACTGTACCTCACGCTCACCCCTTTTCATCCCGTCCCGCTTTTCCCATACGTGTCAACCTATAACAGGATGGAACATATGGGCGCTGGAGCCAGTCTTGAGTAACACCATCTTGCACCGATACAGGTTCATCGTACGGTGAGACTTCGCGGAGGCTCGCGGAGGGTCGCTGCCGGTTCCACCGCCGGATGCGGAAAACCGCACGTTCGGTGGGGTGGAAGGGATGTGGGGCGCCATCCCCGCGTCTCCATCCGATCATTTGCCTGTGATGGAATTGGAGGGATGGCTTCCACGCCGTCCGTGAATTGCGCATTTCCCTACCGCGCAATCGGC
>CALLML010000030.1 GCA_938005705.1 uncultured bacterium | reverse complement strand
GCGCGAAGCTTGCATTCCATTCTACATTGTCGGCGTCGGAGGGCGCAAGCGCGCATCGCGATCCTTGATCTTCGCGCTAGCGCCTGGCGGCGAGCCGCGCGTTCGCTCTCGCCCGCCGTGTTCATCGAACGACTATGGCGGCGCGTGAAGCACGAGGAAATCTATCCGAGCGACTATGCCGACGGCAACATGGCCCGACGCGGATTGACCGGCTATTTCGGAATGCGCAACACCGAACGCCGGCGCCAATCTCTGGGATAGAGAACGCCTGCCGAGATGTACTATTCGCGGAATTGAGAAACGACCTGCCCCCATGGGGGGCAGGGGAGGGAGCCAGATATGGACGGTTGAAGGCGCATGGAATCTTTGCTTAAATCACCCCGCCACCTGTCCAACCAATGGGGGGAAGCTCACATGTCCATGTCGTTTTCAGGCAAGTTATAAAGGCGACAAGCAAAAGGAATATGAAATGAAGATGTCCTGCATTTTTCGGCATTTCTTTTATCTCTCACTGCTCTTCGCATTAGTGCCGTGCGTGTCGCTTGCCACGCAAGCCATCGCCAACTGGAACGTCGTGCCATTCCAGACCGTCGCCAAGCCATTCAAGGTGGGTGTGGTGGCCTTCCATGAGACCGGCGTCGACGTGGTGTTTCGGATCAATGGAAAGGAAGTTGCCCGCGTCAAAGAACCGACCTGGAACGATCGTACCCGTGTACATGAATACTGGATCGAAATCCGGCCTGACGATTTTCCCGACGGGCCGATCCTGCTGGGAGCCACCGCGATTCCCGATGGCGAAGGCCACGAGGCCCGTACGCTGCCGGACTTCACGCTCTATGCGAACAGCCGTGGGACTTTAATGAACTCGCGCATCTGCTGGGCCGACGCCGACAAGGGCAGCGACGAGACGGGCGACGGCTCCGAACTTCGGCCGTTTGCGACAATCGCCAAAGCTGTTCTGACCGCCGGCGACGGCGGAACCGTTTTTCTAAAGGCTGGCAAGAGTTATCGTCTTACGGCGATCGGCGGTCCGCCCTTCCGGCACTGGACCACCGTTTCTGCGGCGCCAGGGCTCGCCGCCGACGACGTCCATATCCTCACCTTCGGCAAAGACGCAAACAGTACCGGCCGGTATGGAAAGTCTGGCATTCGGTGGAGAAATGTAACCTTGTACTGCGACCGCAATCCTGGCTATGGCAACATCTTCTATTTCAGCGACGATCAGGAGGTATGGTTCGATGGTGTCGTGCTGACGGACAAGAACGGGCGATTCGGCGGCACGACGGTGTTTAACCGCGGACACCCTTACGTCACAGACAGTATCATACGCGATGTCGCAAACGTCTTCGGCACTTTTCACAGCAATGTGCGGATGGAGCGCATCCTGTCCGACGTCTTTCGCGGAGTGTCGAATCTGACGGCCATCAATGTGGAGGTTCACACAATCAACCGTGGTGACACGAAGGCGCATCCGGATTTTCTTCAGTTTCACAACCCCAACACGCTTGTCGAAAACGTGATTCTGTATAATGTACGTTGCTACGATATGGAGGCGCAGGGCATTTTCGGAGGCGACGGCGATATCAAGGACGTCGCTATTGTGAATCTGCTGCTGGAAAAACAACCGGCGCAAACCCAGCTTGTTTCCCAGGTAAACGGAAATTGGCAGCACATCTTGCTATGGCATATTACACTGGTCAATCAATCCTTTAGTTTTCGTGAGGCGTCGCAAATGCGCTACTGGGACGTGCGGAATTGCATATTCAGCGCCTTCATCGCAGGTGCTCAGAACACTCTGCCGGCTGAATCACGGGCCCAAGCCGTCCATGTCAGCCAGCTCACCTGGCAGCAGAAACAACCTCTGGGAGAGGGATGCACCATAGGCGATCCATTATTTGTCAATCCTGCAGGAAAGGATTATCGCTTGAAACCGGAATCTCCCGCGGCCAGGTCCGGCGTGCGCGCGCCGGGCGTCCCGGCGGATATCGACGGGCGTCCCTTTGATCCCGAAAGACCGGATCGCGGGGCTTTTTCCTCCTTGAATCCCGGGCCGCGTTAAAGGCGGGACCGACACCAATACCACCGCCGACACTGCCTCTGGCCGTGCGGTTCGAGTTGGCGTTCCCCCGATCGAATCGCTATATCATGGTTCATGCATTCGAACTCCCCGTCTGTCATGCGCCGCCCCCTTCTGACGGAAGGCCCGCTCCTGCGCGGGATTTTTTCGCTGGCTACGCCGATGCTGCTCAGCGCTCTTCTCCAGAACGCGCAAAGCCTGATTGACCTGTTTTGGGTGGGTCGTCTCGGACCGGACGCCGTGGCATCCGTCGCGATGGGCGCAACGGTCGTGTGGGTCCTTTTTCCCATGCTCATGGGGCTGGCAACGGGGACGGTCGCGTTGGTGGCGCGCGCGGTCGGTCGGGACGACGCCGAGGCAGCGGCGGCTGCGGCCGGTCAATCGCTTTTTTTGGCACTCGTCTTCGGAGCTTTATCCGCCGGCGCCGGAGGATGTTTCGCGGAGCGCTTGCTCGATCTGCTTGGCGCGGCCCCCGCCGTGCGCGTCGGCGGCGAGGTGTATCTTCGTGTCATGCTATGGGGCAGCTTTACGGTCTTCCTCCTCTTCATCGGCAACGCGGCCATGCAGGGCGCCGGCGACGCCCAGACGCCAATGCGCCTGATGTTGCTGGCGAACGCCCTGAATATTGTGCTCGACCCTCTGCTCATTTTCGGTTTTGGACCGATTCCGCGACTGGAGATCGCCGGCGCAGCCTGGGCCACACTCCTCGCGCAGGCAATTTCCGCTCTGTTGGGGCTGTTCGTTCTGTTGCGGGGCCATGGGACGATTCACATACGGCTGGTGCACTGGCGGCCCGACGCCAACCTCGCCTATCGGCTCCTCCGGATCGGTATCCCCGGGTCCGGTCAAATGCTTTCGCGCAGTTTGATGCACGCCGTTCTCATGCGGATCGTGGCCGGTTTCGGAACGGCGGCGGTCGCGGCATACGGAACCGGCATGCGGTTTCACATGATCGCACTTATGCCCGCCTTTGCGCTCGGCGGTGCGGCGGCAACGCTGGTGGGGCAGAACCTCGGCGCGGGGCGACCCGATCGGGCGCGTTGCGGCGCGTGGTTGGCGGCGATGGTGGATATCGGTTTCATGACGGGTTCAGCCTTGATTCTGACGATCTTCGCTCCCAAGCTGATTCGAGTATTCAACGCCGATGCCGCGGTCATCACAATCGGCGCCTCCTATCTGCGCATCGTCTCCCCCTTTTATCTCTTCGCCGCGCTCGGCATCGTGTTAGGACGCGCGCTCAACGGCGCCGGCGACAGCCTACGACCGATGATCTTTACGATCGCCACGCTCTGGGGATTGCAGGTGCCGATGGCCGCTGGCCTCGCGCGGCGGCCCGATTTCGGGCTTCACGGTGTCTGGTGGGCCATGGCCGCCTCGACGATCGTGCACGGCCTGCTGACGGCATTCTGGTTCGAATGGGGGCGCTGGAAAGAACTAAACGTCTGAGCGGACGCCGACATGAGACAGAAGATAAAAACGGGATACGGAAAACAAGGGACGGTAGACTCCTCGGACATTGGAGCAGACGTCGCCACTGCCCGCGATCCATTCCGAGCCGGAACATACGGGACAGGACGGGCGAGAATGAGCCGAAGGACAAGCGCAATGGCAACGCGAAGCGGTATTTGACGGGACGGCACGCCAAAGGCATATTGGCATTATGCGCGGCGCGTTGACCGGTGTTTCTGAAGCGCACATGACGCATCAGCTCGCCTCCGTTGAGCGGATGATGATTGAGTGGGCGCGTCGTTCGCCGTTGGCGGAAACGGATGTGGACCCCGCCGCCCTCATCGGCGGCGGAAAGCGTCTTCGTGCGCGCCTGGCTTTGAGAGTTGCGCCGGTGGCGGATGAAAGGCCGGAAATCGCCCTGGCCGTCGCCGCCGCCGTTGAGATGGTCCACGCCGCTAGCCTTTTGCACGATGACGTGATTGACGGCGGCCGTCTCCGGCGTGGCGCGCCGGCATTCTGGGTGGCGCACGGGGTACAAGGCGCGATTCTTGTCGGCGACCTTCTGATGTGCGCCGCCTATGACCTTCTTCGCCGCGCCGCGCCCGTGGAGGTCCTCCATGCGCTGGTCGAACACACGCGTGAAGTATGCTCGGCGGAGGTGGAGCAGGAACTCGTGTTGAGAGGGCGACCAATCACCTGGGCAGCCGCTGAGCGCGCGGCTCGGCTGAAGACGGGGGCGCTCTTCGCCTTCGCGGCCTATGGCGCCGCCGGAGCGCGCGGTCCGCTCGCTGACGCCTTGCGAGAGGCGGGCTACCATGCGGGAACCGCCTATCAGCTATCCGACGATCTGCTTGATCAGCACGGCGATTCACGCGAGGCCGGCAAAACGCTGGGGCGCGACGCCGCGCGCCGAAAACACACCGCCGCCGCCCTCGCCGATGGCGATCCCATGCCCGTACTGCGCCGGCTGGATGAGCTGCGCGAGGCTGCCGACCGCCGTCTCGCGGACTGGCCGGAGGCCCTCGAAGCCTGGCGTGTCTTCTGGATGCTCGATCTTCAACCCGCTCTCGATGCCAACACCCATGCTGCGCGCGACAACCGCTCTGGCGGGCCGTCCGCGACCGGCTCGCATCAACCGAATCGGCCGGTGACGTAATCGTAAGTTTCGATCAGGCGCGGCTTCTGGAAAATCGTTTCCGTCGGTCCGTATTCGATCAGCCGGCCCAGGTACATGAACGCGGTGTAATCGCTCGTTCGGGCGGCCTGCTGCATGTTGTGGGTGACGATCAGGATCGTGTAAGTGCCGCTCAATTGATCCATCAGGTCCTCGATCTTGTTCGTGGCGATCGGATCGAGCGCAGAACACGGTTCGTCCATGAGCAGCACCTCCGGTTCCGCGGCGATGGCCCGCGCGATGCAGAGGCGCTGTTGTTGGCCGCCGGAGAGGCCCAGCGCGCTCTCGTGGAGACGGTCCTTCACCTCGTCCCACAGGGCCGCGCCGCGCAGACTGCGCTCGCAAACCTCATCCAGCACTCGGCGATTTCGTTCCCCGTCAATTCGCAGCGGATAGATGACATTTTCATACACGCTCATGGGAAACGGATTCGACTTCTGAAAAACCATGCCCATCCGTTTGCGCAGCTCGATGACGTCCACGGACCGATCGTAGATTTCACGTCCCGCCAGCCGCATGGAACCCTTGACGCGCACGCCGTCAATCAGGTCGTTCAGCCGGTTGACGGACCGCAACAGGGTGGATTTGCCGCATCCGGAAGGACCAACGAGGGCGGTCACCTTGCCCTTGGGAACGATCATCGAGATATCAAACAGCGCCTGGGCATCGCCATACCACAGATTGAAGTGATCGATTTCGAGCACGGGAGTCTCATGGGCCAGCTCTGGATGAATTTCGGGCGGGATATTCTCCCCGCGGGCAATGGCCGAGAGGCGGTTGTCCTCCCGGCGAGAGTTGAGCGCCGACGACCCGAGGCGGAGGGCCGGCGGTGGCCCGGTGACGCTATTTTGCATCTGGTTCATTGATTCTCCATGCATTTGCTCAGAACACCCCCGCAAGAAACTTTCGGCGGAGGCGGGAGCGTACCACAATAGCCGTCAGATTCAACGCGGCGATAATCGCAATCAACAGCAAAGTGGTCGTAAACACCATCGGCTTGGCGGCTTCGCTATTCTGGCTCTGAAAACCGAGATCGTAGATGTGAAAACCGAGGTGCATGAAGCTCCGTTCAGGATGGATAAAGGGGAAGAACTCGTCTATGGGCAACTCCGGAGCCAGCTTCACGGCACCGACCAGCATCAGCGGGGCGACCTCGCCGGCGCCGCGCGCCATCGCGAGAATCATGCCGGTCAGGATGCCGGGCATCGCGCGCGGTAGGACGACCCGCCGAATGGTCTGCCATTTGCTCGCGCCGCAGGCGTAGGATCCCTCCCGCATGGAGCTGGGCACTGCCGCGAGGGCCTCCTCCGTGGCGACGATCACGACCGGCAAGGTCAGCAACGCCAGCGTCAGCGAGCTCCACAGGATGCCACCGGTGCCATAGGTGGGGCTGGGCAGCTTCGCCGGAAAGAATGCCCGATCCAGCGCGCCGCCAACAAAGTAGCAGAAAAATCCGAGCCCGAAAACGCCGAACACAATGGAAGGCACGCCGGCCAGGTTGTTGATGGCGATACGTACGGCAGTGATGAGCGGCCCGGCCTTCGCATATTCGCGAAGATAGAGCGCCGCCAGCACTCCGAACGGCGCCACCAGCAGACTCATGATCAGCGTCATGGTCACCGTGCCGAAAATGGCGGGGAATACGCCCCCTTCCATATTGGCCTCTCGCGGGTCGTCGAGCAGGAACTCCCGCCAGCGGGAGAGATAAATTCCCCATTTTTTCGCGAGAGTAAGCTGATTGGCCGGGTAAGCGCGCACGATTTCCGCCAGTTCAATCGCCTTCACCGCGCCATCCGAGGTACGCAAAACGATGCGATAGCGGCTGTTTTCCGCATTCAGGCGCGCAATCTCGGCCCGCACCCGCTGAAACGCTTCCTGGGTATCACGCTCGACTTGCGCGAATGTCGCCTGCTCCGCCTCGAACGCAGCGCGGGCGCGAACCGCCGCCGCGGAATCAGCGCCTGAACGCCATACGGCCCGTTCGACCTCCAGTTCACGTTGTCGCAACCGCAACCGCGCCTGTTCCTTCGTATAGTTGATACGACCGATCGCGTGCTTTTCCAGACTGCGGCGGCGCATCCATCGCTTTCGAACGTCGCTGTGATGACGAAGAAAGGCGTTCCACACCGTCTCGGGACCCTCCAACACCTCCACGACTGCCGTAACCATCGCCGTCGGCGCGACCGCCTCGGTCTCGACCAGCCGGGGCCCCGCGGCAAACAGAATGCGACGTTTGAAATCGGCGCCAAGGCCGGCGGCAATGCGACGGGCCTGTTCCAACCGAAGCCGGCGACGTTCCGCCATATCCGCCGTATCGGCAAAATCGTCTGTCGGATGGTAGAGATGAAACGCCTCGGGCGTCCCATAGAAACGCCCCCACGTCAGCCGTTCCAGAACCACGGCCCATGGCGGGCGGGTTTCCTCGCGGATCTGGAAATCACTGACCCACCGGAAATGCTCGTTGGTGAGCTCGTAGTTGCCTGTGCGCAGAAGGCGGCGGTGCGCCCATCCCTCCCGTGCCGCCAGCAAGGCCCGCCCGCGCTCGGCCGCTTCAGCAGGGAGCACGCCGACGCTCTCCGGCGTCGGCATATAGTGATCGTCCCGTGCGATTTCACCCATGTAAACCGGTCCTTCCCACAGGACGGTTTGCACGATCGGCCCAGGCCACAAGGTGGCGACGCCCTGGTAAAACACCAGCAGCAAAAGCCCCACCGTCATGGCGAGCGCGACAACAAGTCCTCCCCCCATAAGCCAGACCAGAGGCTCGCCGCGGGCTAACAGGGCGGCGCCGCCGCGCCCCATCCCGGGGCGCCATCGGTCTTCGGAAGCGGGCAAGGTTCGATCCTCTTTTTTCATCACAGCTTGTAGGCCCTCTTCCGGAATTTCTGACGAACGCGTTCCGCCGCCGTATTCAAAACGAAGGTCATGACGAACAGCACAAGGGCCGTGAAAAAAAGAACGCGATAGTGAGTGCCGTTCACCGGCGCTTCCGGCAATTCGACGGCGATGTTGGCGGCGAGCGTGCGAAACCCGTTGAAGATATTCATCTGCATCACGGGGGTGTTCCCCGCCGCCATCAGCACGATCATCGTCTCGCCGACGGCGCGCCCCAACCCGATCATGGTCGCCGAAAACAATCCGCTCATGGCTGTCGGAATGATAATGCGTGCCGCTGTCTGCCAAGGTGTCGCGCCAGCGCCAAGCGAAGCCGAACGCAGGTGTTCGGGCACCGCGCTGAGGGCGTCCTCGCTGATCGTGTAGATGATCGGAATCACCGCGAATCCCATGATGAATCCGACGACGAGTGCGTTGCGCTGCACATAGGTGCCCATGAAATGCCAGACCTCTCGACCTCGAGGATCGAACCCCAGAAATACCAAAACGCGCGCGATCAACCAGGTCAGGCCAATCGTCAGGAGCAGTCCGCCGACGAATCGCCCCAGGTCCGCGAGGGCGACCGACGTCGGGGACCAGCTTCGCGCCCGCGCCCGGAAAAACGTGTTGCTGAGGGTATGCATGGCGTAGGCAACAGCTACTCCCGTCAGCGGCAGAAACAAGACGAACCATCCGCCCGTTCCGTTGCCGATCTGGCCATCCAGCCAGCGCATCAAATCGCCTGCAAACAGCCAGCGCTCCACGCGAGGGCCCAATCTCCAGGCCCACGCACACGCCAACGGCAATGCCGCCACCATCGTCCATGCTCGCACGGCGCGCAGGCGCATGGCCCACTCATTCGGCCACAGCTGCCAGAGGTAGGCGCCCGCCAGAAACGTCACGGGAACGGCAGCCATGACCGTCAACAGGTGCGGCACGCGACCTTCCACCCACGGCGCAACAACCAGCGCGGAAAGGAAACCGAGCACCACACTCGGCAGACTGGCCATCATCTCGATCAGGGGTTTGACGCGGGTCTTGACACGGGGATGAAGGAACTCGCTGGTATAAATGGCTGCCAACAGTGCAATAGGCAGGCCGAACAGCATGGAGTAGAACGTCGCCTTCAGCGTGCCGAAGATCAGCGGCCAAAGCCCATACTTCGGCTCGAAGGAGTCCACGCCGGCAGAGGATTGCCACATGTGTAGAGGACGGTCGAACCCTTCGTACCAAACCGGGCGGAAAAGCATAGCCCATGTGATCTCCGGGTGAGGGTCCACGGTCATCCAGCTCCGGGCGCGGCCGCCGGAAAAAGCGTAGAGCCGATCGCCACGGGCACCGATAACAACGGCTTCCACCGCCACCTTTTCGCCCTCGTCCATTTGAACTTCGGCGATCTGCGCGACGGCGGTGACCTGAAAGAGCCGAACGCGCCCCGTTTCGTCGCCTGCGGCGAGTAATCGGGCGCGAGGCGCAGCCGCGGCCGCGCGGATGGGGTGATCGAATTCGGAAAATTCCCGCGTAGGCAAAAACCGAAGGCCGTCCGGCGACTTTTCATCGCGAACGTTGAACCAGCAACGAAGCCGTCCGGACGAATCCCCGGTAAAGAGGGTGGTTCGCCCCAGCAGCATGCCCATGACCGTCAGCCGCGTCTCGGCGCCGTCCACCAAACGTGTCTCTTCGGCCAGCACCGGCTTCGTTCGATCCCGCGTATCGTACCGGCGCAAATAGCCGTCCTCCCAGGCCATGTACATTTGATCGCCCAGCCGCGAGAGAAAAAGATAGAGCGGCATTCCGTGTTCACGGGTCACCGGATAAGGGACGTCCGTTCGCTGCGCCTGAGGCGTGGCCTCGCCAGTCAAAAAATTCCGGATTTCGGTGACGGTATTCAGCGTCAATGTATCACCCGCCAGCGCGGCGACGACCGACCCGTCGTTCCGCAAGGTGTGGGCCACGAGTCTCACCGGCTCATCGCCGATTTTCAACGGGGGTCGCGCCTCCGCACGCAGGGTATGGCGGCGAAATTGGCCGGGGCGTGTATGAACGAAAATGCAATCGCCAAATCGCGTGCGTTCGCCGATCGGCACCGCGCGGACGGCTTCCGGAACTTGATTATCGCCCAGAAACTCTATGGCCACGCCCACCGAGCCCATGCGGACTGTTCCGTCGCCGAACCCGACGCACACGTCGTCGCCATCGGGGCTGAAACTCCATGCGGAGGGCGCCTGGCCGAAGGGCTGCTGCGGTACGCCCAATATTTCTCCGGTATCGGCCCCATACGCCGCGATGGCGCCATCACTCCAGGCGACCCAGAGAAGAACCCCGTATTCATCGGCGCCCGCCCGGACGATCCTCCGATCGGCCAGATCCGCCGTCATCCGCACGTCATGGGAGGGGGTGCTATGGGCGGGGGTAAAGAGAGGGATCGCCACCCGAACCAGAAAAACGCAGACCGTGGCGACGGCGACGATCGTGCCGATGCCGCCGATGGAAATCAGTGTGCGTGCCACTACCTCGGCGACTTTGACTGCCTGCCTCGTCTGTCGCTGGCGGGAGTGCCCCGTAAAGGCTTTCGGTGTTTCGTCCGAAAGAGTCATTCGCAAGTTACACCGAAGAGCGCAAGAGTCGGGATCGGACCGACCCTCGCCGTCTTCGGCCCACCGTTATGGAGCGGCCTGAGGAGCGGCCAAATACGCTTCGATAGTCTCCAAATCCGTGGATTTCAGGGTCAGCCCGTCCGGGCCCGAACGGGGACGGATGACCACCTTCACGGGCTCACCTTTCTCGCGGAACTCCGTGAGTTCCTTGGAGTCGGCCCGGAAAACCCAGAGACGCCCGTGTTTATCCAATATCGTGACGAATCCGGGCTTGTCGTAATTTTTCTTCTCACCCGCGGGCACGGGTGTGGCAGCATGATCGGAGGCCGGGCGGTTCTCCGCCACGGCCAAATACGCTGCAACGCCCACCATGGCCACGAGAACGATCGGTTGAAGCTGTTTCATCGTTCAAATCTCCTTACCTGATGGCGGATAAACGAACTGTTTTAGAAGTTGACCGGAATGCCCAGCGATTGGAGGGTCTCCCGCGCGATTCCGGCATCCACAGGGAAGTAGCCATCCTTGACAACATCTTCCTGCCCTTGGCGGCTAAAGATATAGCGGATGAACTCGCGGCGCAACGGGTCAAGCGGCTGGCCAGGCGTCGCGTTTACGTAGACGTAAAGCATACGTGCCAGCGGGTACTGCCCGTTATAAGCATTTTCGGGTGAGGCCTCGAAAAACGGACTGTTGGCATCCCGCGCGAGAGGCACAGGCCGCACATCCGCCGTCCGATATCCGATTCCACTGTAACCGACCCCCGCTAGTTCGCTGGCCACGCCCTGCACCACGGATGAGCTGCCGGGTTGTTCCTTGACGGCGTCCTTGAAGTCGCCGCCAAAAAGCGCATGCTCCTTGAAAAAGCCATAGGTGCCGGAAGCGGCATTACGACCGTACAGGCTGATTGGCCGCGTCGCCCAGATGCCCGTCAACCCGACATCACCCCAAATACGAATGTCCGTGGGATATCCCCCGCGGCGCGTGGAGCTGAAGATGGCATCCACCTGCTGCACCGTCAGACCCTTGATCGGATTGTCCTTATTCACATACACCGCCAACACGTCAATGGCCGTGCGAAGGGGGGTCGGCTTATAACCGTATCTCTTTTCGAAGTCCTCGATCTCTTTCGCTTTCATCTCGCGGCTCATCGGGCCGAAATGCGCCGTGCCGGCAATCAGAGCCGGCGGTGCGGTGGAGGAACCCTTGCCCTCAATCTCGATTTCGACATTGGGATATATCGCCAGGAATCCTTCCGCCCACAACGTCATCAGGTTGTTCATCGTGTCCGAGCCGACGCTCTTGAGCGAACCGGACACCCCTTCTACCGGCTCATAGGACGGCAGTTTGGAGTCCACCTTCACCTGACCGAATGCGCCGGCTGCCGCCAGGGCCACCGCCGCTATCGTCGTTTTCAGCACGTTCGAACTCATCTTCATTCCCTTTCTGCGGGCTATCTCCCGCTCATGCTCTCCCGCGTCCGGCCGACCATCGGCCAATTTTCGCGTCAGGAGCCCCCAAAAAGATGTGAACAATCTACGCACGGGCTGTTTCTGTTGTGTTGTTCTATTGTTAGATTTTGGTTAGGCGCCATCGTGATGTCGCAACAAGTTGGGAATTATCCCGTGATGTGGGCCTTCACCACCATAGGCAAAGTGCTTCGGCGACCATCCGTTTTTGTTTTGGAAGGCAAAGCAAAATCACGCTGGAAGCAGGAAGTCCACAAAGGAAAACCATGTAGGGAGTGCGGCCGAGTAATCAGAATTGAAGCTGCGCCTGGTTTATCTCCTGCCCTTTCCCCAAGGACGTGGAAAGGGCGATAAAACCGCCCCCGCGGCAAGTCCGTTCCGCTGCAAAATGTTGGAAGCGAGTCCAGGCGTCTGATGGCGATCACGGGTGAAATTCCCTGACCTTCCTTGTCAGATTTCATGTACAACTTCCATAACAGCCTCCAAGTCTTGCTCAACTTTCGGTTCAGGCAGACCTCTGCCGCAGTCGTCATTTCTCCGTCGGACTCCGGCGCAGGGAACGAGGTCCGGAAGGTTGTGAATGGCCGGCCGGTTTGTTCCGTGTCCTTGCCTACGCCTTTTGGGGTCATTGTAATAGCGTAATCAGCGTCTTCTCGGCGACGGCAATTGATATTCTCCAAGGTCGCAACTTATCAACCGATATTACAAGGCTACACAATTTGTGATGCGAATTGGCTTGCCAAATCCGAGCGAAGATCAGAAGACAGATATGAATTCTCGGAAGCGCAGCGCAGCGGCACGCCATCGTGGAGGTGGGGGTGTTCTTTTCAGACCTTGAAAGTGTCTCACTCACTCTGTTTACGCGATTGCGTGATCCACACTTCCTCCCCATGTTCGGAAGACGCCCAAATATTTTTGGGGTGCTCACGCCTTCGGCGCGTTGAGTCGAATTGATGCCGCCTCGCTCCAACGCCCTTGCTGTTCTCCGTGCTGTGAACCTTTCCCAGCGGTGGACCCCATTTCTGAACCACGGATGAGCGAAAGATAGTTATGGTTTCGGTCTCCGGCAAGGCTTCATTGGTGTCTGGTCTTCCTTCCCTCCCGCCCCCTAGGGGGGCGGCGCCGATTATGCGACATTCGCCCGTTTTCCCTCGTAGGCCATCTGCGGCGTCAAGCCGCCCAGCGCCTGATGCGGCCGCCAGGTGTTGTACCGGTGGAGGTACGCCTCGACACCCGCCTCCAAGTCTGGAACCGTC
>CALLML010000029.1 GCA_938005705.1 uncultured bacterium | reverse complement strand
AGGGCGCTGTTCGGAGGCTGACGCGACGGTTGGGAAGGCGGAAACCGAGGTGTTTCGGTCGCATTCTGAAGATTTTTGCTCCTTCCCGCATTCCGACCCCTCGTCTCACCCCTCAAAACAATCCACAGCGCAATCGGCTCGTTCTCACGTCGCTTGAGAGAAAAATAATTTCAGCGCCGCAGCGACAAAAAGCGCCGCCGTTTCGACCCGCAATATGGCGGTCCCGAAGGATACCGGAATGGCGCCCGCCGTACATAGCCGGCGCAGTTCCTCGGCGGAAAAATCTCCTTCTGGCCCGATGAGGGCCGTCACGTGCGGGGCGGGGGATTCACGCGCCATCTCCTCCAGAACGGCTCTCAACGGTCGCGCATCCGGGGCCAGGGCGCCCACCAGCCAACGATCATCCGGCGCGCGCGTCGCCAGCAGCTGATCCAGCGAATCGAACAGCCGCACGTCGGGCAGCCAGGCGTGTCCGCACTGCTTAATGGCCTCCACGGCGATGCGCCTCCACCGCTCAACCCGCTCGCGGCGCTGACGGACCTCCGGCCGGGCTACGGTGTGTTCCGTCACCGCCAGCCAGATTCGCGACAATCCGAGTTCAACCCCTTTTTGAACAATCCAATCGCTTTTATCTCCTTTGGGAAGACCTACAACCAGCCCCACGTCTGTGAAGGGGCGCAGTTCCAGACGGGTCTCCAGGATTTGCGCTTCCACCGTCCGGTCCGCACGGACGAGCAATCTAGCCTCGGCGCGGCGCCCGGCCCCATCCAGGATTTCCACCAACTCGCCGGAGCGGGCCCGGCGCGCCAAAAGCACATGGCGCACCTCGGAGGCCGGCAACAGGAACGCGTCCTGCGTCCACGCTTCGGAAGGCACATAGCAGCGGATCACCGAGAAACGCTCCGTCGAAGGTCATCAGGCCTCGTGTTCTTTTCTCCGCTCATCAAACCGGCGCGCCTTTTCCCACATGCGCTCGGCCATGGGGTAGTTGGAGCTATCGAACGCCATCTCCATATCCTTCAAAAGCTGTTTCTGTCGTGAAGACAGGTGCATGGGTACCTCGACGATAACGCGCACGAGGTGATCGCCGCGCCGTCCGCTGCGGGGATCCACGACGCCCCGCCCCCGCAGCCGGAAGATACTGCCGCTCTGCGTGCCCGGCGGAATCCGCACTTTGGCGGGACCGTGAATTGTAGGCGCCTCGATCTCGCCGCCCATCGCCGCCACAGAAAGGGGAATGGGCACTTCGCAAAGGATGTCTTCATCGCGCCGCTCGAAGAGATCATGCGGGCGAACGTGCAACACGACGTACAAATCACCCGCCGGGCCGCCGTTGCGGCCGGGTTCACCGGCGCCGGCGACTCGCAGTCGCGAGCCGGTTTCGACGCCGGCGGGAATGCTCAGTGCGATGGTGCGCCGCTCCCGCACCGTGCCCGTTCCCTGGCACCCCCGGCACGGTTTGGCGATACGCTCGCCCGTACCCCCGCAGAGGGGACAGGTCTGGCGAAACTGAATAAACCCTCGCGACTGGGAAATAACGCCGCGGCCGCCGCACTGTGGACATCGCTCCCGCCGGCTTCCACGTTCGGCGCCGGACCCACCGCAGTCGGGGCACTCGACCGTCAGCGGCAACGTCAGCTCCTTTGGGGCCCCCAGCACCGCGTCCTCAAAATCAATCTCGAGGTCATAGCGCAAATCCGCCCCGGCTGCGCGCGCGTTGCCTCGGTGATGCGGTTCGCCCCCAAAGAAATCGTCGAAAATGCTTCCGCCGCTGCCAAAGGCCCCCATAAACGTTCGCAAGGCCTCTTCCAAGTCTATTCCGCCGAACCCTTCCGACGCGCCACCGGCGCCGCCGCCCGGCCCGAATGCTTGATATCCAAACTGATCGTAACGCCGGCGCTTGTCCGGATCGCTCAGCACCTCGTAGGCCTCGGAAATCTGCTTGAACTTCTCCTCGGCGGTGGCGTCGCCGGGATTCTTGTCCGGGTGGTATTGGATCGCCAGCCGGCGATAGGCCTTTTTGATCTCTTCGGGGCTTGCATCGCGGGAGACCCCGAGAACCTCATAATAGTCTTTGCGTGGACCAGCCATGGCCTACGTCTGTTCCGCCGCCGCCGTCGGCGGCACCTCGCTCGGCGGGCCCGACGAAATAATCACCTGCGCTGGCCGCAGAAGACGATGGCCCAGCCGATAGCCCCGCCGCACCTGTCGAATCACATGATCCGCCTCCACCGTCTCCGAGGGCTCGTGGGCGATGGCTTCGTGCTCGTGGGCGCTAAAAGGCCGGTTTTCCGTCTGGATGGTTTCAAGCCCGAACCGCATCAGCGTCTCGCACATCTGATCGTACAAAAGCCGAAAGCCCGCGCGCACGGATTCCGGCGCGCCGTGCTCCTCCGCCGCCCGCAGACCCAATTCAAAATGATCGAGCACCGGCAGCAGAGCCGTGATGAGTTCCTCGTTCGCGCGCGCACACATTTCCGTCCAGTCGCGCGCTGTCCGTTTCCGGTAATTGTCAAAATCCGCCTGCAACCGCAACAGACGATCCTTCAGCCCCTCAATTTCTGCAGAGACATCGGAGGCCTGCCGCTGCCATTCGGTGGCCTCGGACGGTCCTGCGGGGCTGGAAACATCCGAGGTCACAGTTTCCTCGACCGGCGCCGCATCGGGCGACTCCACCCTGCTTTCCGAGACGTGAGGGGGGGGAGTTTCCTTCCGCTTCTCATCTTTTTTGCTCATGTCATTTTCGCTTGATCGGAGTCCAAAGCTACTAGCTTAGAAGAAATTGTGCCAACGTCAACTTGCGTAAAAACACAATCACATTTTTCGTCCACGCGAAAAACGTCCATGTCGTGCCCGTCCCCGCTGTTCCCCTTCGCGTACGTCCTCTCCGGCCGAGCGCGGCGCCCCGCTTATCGAACCGAGATGCTGACGCGTAAAACAGATCGGGCGTCCGCCTACCAGAAAACCTTGCCATAGCTCACGGCCAAAGTCCGAGAGGTCGTCCACAAGCAGGTCGTACGCATGATGAGACATCTCGCCTCTGCTGGATTGTCCGATGCAAAATCACGTCTCAGCAGACAGCTCAGGTGACTCAGCGCGCGGGCACCCCTAGCCGCCGCCGCAGCTCGGCGGCCAGCCAGCGCAATTCGTCCTCGGTTAGTGACGACAGGCAGCCGATCTTACGTCCTTCGCCTTTCAAGTGAATCTGGAGCTCCATCACGGGGCGACTGTTAATTTGGATCCCGCTATCTCCCACCCGCACCGCCACAATCTCCGCGCGCGGATATCGTTGCTCCTTCGTACCGAACGGTCCGATCTGTCGAATGCCGAGTGAGTGCGCATTGACCGCAATCATCACGCGGCGGCGGCCCAGATGGATAGAGATCCCCAGCAGCACCAAGCCGATGCAGATAAAAAGGAAGGCAAACAGGAGAAAAGGGATCATCTCGGGGGCGGTTTTCGCCGCGCGCAGAGGAAGAATAAACAGGAGAGAGCAGAACATCAGCCAGATAACATTGAATACGAACAGCCCTTTGCTGCCTTTCACCAGCCCAACCGGCGGAATGTCCATCGCAAAGCCTTCGCCGAATTCGCGTATCGTCACTTCGGTCTTCGGCGGCGGCCCCTCGTACGGTTCGATCTCCGCCGAGTTTCCGGCCGCCACAACGACGGCCGGCGGTCTGGCTCCAATTGCCGCCGGCGCGCGCGCGCGGTTCGTCACGTCCGCCAGGGCGTCCGCCAACGGGCGGATGATCTCCGGAGGATAAAAAAGGGCGATGTGGAGAGGTTTTTCCTTGCCGCTTTCCACCACCAGAAACGGACCGGCGATGCCGCGGGATGTGAGCGCGGCGGGGATTTCCTTTCCTTCCGGACCTGCCTCCTCCAGCCGAAAACGGCGAATTCCTTCCAGCGGACGCGTCCACGTCCAGCGCAGAGGGCCGAAATGCTCCGTCAACCGCAGGCGACCTCGCGTTGTTTCGATCGTGGAGCGGGTCTTTCCCCACGCCACCGCAACGCCAGCCACGATCATCCCCAGGCCCATGGCCAGTATCGGCAGACCCATCCAGCCAAAGAACAGCCAGCCCCAGCGAAATCCACTGCGCATGCGGAAGGCGCCGGACAGCGGTCCCCATATCCAGAAAGTCATGAAAACCGTGATGAAAAGACCCAGGAGGACCAGTCCGATCCCCGCCACTGGGAACGCGGGACGACGGGGAAGATCGAATCGCGCACCGTCGAAAAGAGCGGACATGCGCACACCAGCCTCACGAAGCGCATTTTCCGCCGACGGATTCATGGGCGCAAGAATAGCCGGAGTTCGCGGTCGAAAATAGCGTTTTCTTCAATATCGCCCCGGGTTCATGGAGCGCGATGTTCGGGCATTGGTATCGGCGGAATATCCCGGAGCGCCGGTGGCAACGCGTCGTATCGGACCTCATGGAGCGAGACTGAGCCGGCGCGAAACACGACCGGGAATGCGCGGGCATGGCGGCGCATCAGCGCCACGAGCGCCGGACGGCGATAGTCGGGGATGATGTGAGTGACGCCGTAACGCCGCATGACGCTGAGGAGGTCTTCCACTGGCGCGAGCGGAATCTGAACAGCGAATTGCTGTGAGTAGAAATGCAGTTGCCACGGATTGCGGGTCATCGTCACGGAGTCTTTGAGGTGTTCGGCCATCCAGAGTCCGGTTTTGATCCAGTTCTGATATTGCGTGGAGACCTTTCCGAAGTTTTCCAGCCGCTGCGGCCAGAGGGCGGCTTGGGTGGGAGCGACGGTCGCAGCCACCGTGAGGACCGGAACCGCCGCGAACGCCGATAGCGCGTGTGGCGAACGCCACCGGCGTGGAAGTCCTCGCATGAGGATTCCTGCCACCCCTCGTGCGGCCACGCCAAAGAACGCCCAAGCGCCGGCAAGCATCAGCGCGATAGATGGAGATTCCAACCGGTGAATCGGCTCCCAGAAAAGGATGAGAAATGCCGCCAGCGCGCCGCCGACGGCCGGCAGCCAGAGCCAGCGCGGATCACTCCAACCCGGCAGCCCGGCAGAAGCCGACGGCAACACATGTTCCGGCGCGAGGTCGTTCACACGAGAGGGCGTAGTGGAGGCGTTCTCATCGCCGAAGGGCGGCGATGGGGCGACCTCACCGTTCGCCGGCGTCGGGCTCCGCTGGACCAGACGCTGCACGAATCCGATCCCGCTCACGACCACCCGAGCCGCGGAAAAAACGAAGACGAAGACTATGCCGGCAAGAGCCGTCAGACCTGCCCACCACACATACCAGGGACCGCCGTCGCCTCCGCGCACGGAATCCCGGAGGAAGTGGCGCGCGGCCGTCCAAAGCGGCACTTCCGGTGGCGGCGCGTTGTGGTAGGGCGGCACCAAAACCTCCTCCTGGCTCTCGGCAGTATCCATGAAAATCCACCAGAAATACTGTCGGGCGAAGCGCCGCGTCATGTTCCAATACGTGGCGCGGTCGGCGAACCGCTCTGCGATACGCGGCGGCCGACCCCAGTAGAGGGGATAGGTTCCTTCTTCCCATCCTTTGCGTCCGATATAGGCCGGCACATGGGATTGCGTGCTGTAGAACGGATCGCCGAAGAAGCGGAGGTTGCGGACCGCCCACGGCGTCACGACGGCTATCCAGATGGCGAGACCAGCGAGAAAATCGCGGTCTATGGGGCAACGGATGAAGGTCCCGTGCCAGCGGCGGTAGAGAACGCCACAGAGGCTGAGCCACACGGCAGCCGGCAGGAAGGCAAGGCCAACGCTGAAACGATAGACGAACGCGAGCGCAAGGATGGCAGCCAGGCCGAGGGGAAGCCACCGGCTGCGCAGCCATCGCGCGGCGGGCGCCGCCGCGACCGGCGCCGGCCAAAACAAGCGGACGAAGACGTAAAGCCCGGTAAAGAGCGGCAGCAAGAGGATGGCGTTACCCTTCGCATAGGCGGCGAGGCCGCCGACCAGTCCCATCAAAAGAAAGGCATGCGGATGATCAAATCCCTTCAACGCGAGTGCGACGGCGAGCGTCGTGATCCAGGCCGAGGCAATGTCGAACGGCGCCGAGAGCGTGAAGCACACGAAGGCCGGATAGAGCAGCGCGTGCAGGCCCGCGGCGAACCCGACCGCCGACGAGCGCGAGAGCCGCGCGGAGATGGCATGGATCGCCGCCGGCAGGAGCAGACAGGCGGCCAGCGCGCCCGGCAGACGCACAGCGAGGGCACACCGCCCCAACGCCAGGTAAAAAGGGACGATCAGAAAGGAGTAGAACGGCGGCCAGTGATCCTCCGGACGCGGCAAACGCTCGTAGGCGCGGAAGTACCAGCTCACATAGTCCACTTCGAGCCCGCGCCGCTGGATCAGGCTGTGCGCCATCTCCGCGTAGCCGGAAAAATCGGCGTGCCCGGAAAAAAGGTTGGGCGCCAGGGCCCCCGCCTCCATCAGAAAAGCGCCGAGTCCCAACAGCAACAGTGTCCGCTTCCAGAAATCGCCGCGCAGCAACGCCGCGACGAAAACCGCTGCCGCCACCGCCGCCCAGAAGAGAAACGCCGGATGCGACGCGCGACCCGCCACGGCCTCCCGCGCCCCGGCCAGTAGGGCGGCCCGCTCGGCCGGCGGAAGGAGCCGGTCTGCGAGCGTGGCCGCCGCAACCATCGCCGCCAACGCGCCGCCAACGCAACGAACCCCCCGCATCGCGATCACGCGGCGTACGATGCCGATCCACCGCGATTGGCGAAAAAAATCCCTGACGGACGAAAAAATCACTCCTCTTCTTGTAGCTCCAGGAACGGCTCGGCGTCTTTCCAGCCCCGTTTCAGCAGACCGATATGATGGCACAACATATTGATTTCCTGTTCCCGCGCCGGGTCCTCGCCGGGCAGCCGCCGCAACCGGTCGCGCTGTCGCTGGAGCTCGATGCGCCACAGCGCCAGGATGTAATCTTTTGCCGCCTTCTCCGGCGCATACACCTCGCCCTTGACCTTCGGTGGCGAGGCCAGGATTTCGGAAGCGACGTGCGCCACCTCGGGATCACAGTCCGGTGCAAACAACCGGGATGGCCACTCCTCGGGTGAGACGGCATGGAGAATGCGATAAATCTGCACGCATATCGGGTCGGTCAGCAATCGCTCTGGCAGGTAGCGGCGAAACAAAGGCAACACCTCGGGATATCGCAGGGCGACGCTCATCACGCCGAGTTCCTCGACGGGGTGCGACGGACGCGACGACGACGCGGTCGCGACGGCGCTCTCCGTCCCGCGCGCACTGGCGCGCGGGCGGTTTCGCCGCATCTGCTCGCGCAAGGCCGCCTCGGGCAGGCGCAACCGCGCGGCCGCCTGCCGCAGCATCAGCTCCCGCTGCATCGGCGAAGGCGAGGCGGCGATGAGGTCCAACGCCTCGCGGGCGACACGCCGGAGACCCGCCTCATCGGTCGTCTCGCCGCGCGCCTCTCTCAAATCCACCAGAAACGGAATCACCGGAACGGCGGCTGCCACGATGCGCTCGAAGGCCTCTCGCCCGCTCTTCCGAATGAGCGAATCGGGGTCTTCCCCGGCCGGAAGCGTCGCGATCCGTATGCTCAGCTCCGCGGCCAGCAGCGTCTCCGCGTTGCGCAACGCCGCGTTGCGGCCGGCCTCGTCGGCGTCGAGCATCAACACTACCTCGTCGGCATACCGCCGCAGTAGGTGCGCATGCTCCTCCGTCACAGCCGTGCCCTGCGCGGCGACGGCGTTTTCGATGCCCGCCAGATGGCAGCGGATCACGTCAATCTGTCCCTCGCAAAGGATGGCCGTCCGACTGTTGACGATCGCGCGCCGCGCGCGGTCGAAGGCGAAAAGCACGCGGCTTTTGCGAAAGAGCGGGGTTTCGGGGCTGTTGACATACTTCGCCGGCGAGTCGTCCGACGGCAGGACGCGGCCGGTGAAACCGATCACACGGCCGAGCTCGTCGGCGATCGGAATCATCAATCGCCCGCGAAAGCGGTCATACCATCCGCCCCGTCCCTCCGCGCGAGCAAGAATCCCCGCCTTTTCGAGCAGCGCGGGGGCGCATTTCTTTGCTTCGGCGAATTTCAGCATGGCGTCCGACTGGACGGGCGCGAAACCGAATCGGAAGATCTGCGCTGCCACTTCGAGATCGCGCGATCGGACATATGCGCGCGCTTCTGCCGCGGACGAATGTTCCAACAACACGCGATGATAAAAATCCGCGACCGTCTGGAGCACATGCAACAGCACCTCACGTTCCGACTTCTTTTCGCCGGGGCCTTCCTCGAATTCAATGACCATGCCGGCACGCTGCGCCAGAATGCGCACGGCCGTCATGAAATCCACGCCCTGATGCTGCATGATGAAGCGGAACACGTCGCCCCCCGCGCCGCACCCAAAGCAGTGGTAAATCTGCCGCGCAGGATTCACATGGAACGACGGGGTCTTTTCCTTATGGAAGGGGCAGAGCGCCTTGAACGACGCTCCCGCGCGCTGAAGCCGGATATAGTTGCCGATGACTTCGACGATGTCGCTGCGCGCGCGCAGCTCGTCCAACTGGGCTTGGGAAACTTTCTTCATGGATTGAGCCGGACAAAAACCGCAATGACAAACCGTATGCCGAACCTGCGCGCCGTTCAACCCCCGACTTGCCTCTTTCCACGCCGCGCGCGGTCGGTATACTAGCTCGGCGTCCTAGGGCGGGCGAGAATCCCGCCGCGGAGCGAGGAACATGAACAATCCGACCGAAACCAAGGCCCCGGCGATGAATGTCGAGCATGTCGCCCATCTGGTGCGAATGGAACTGACCCCGGATGAAACGGAGTCGTTCGGGCGTCAGCTCGGTCGGGTTCTCGAATATATCGGGCAGCTTCAGCAGCTTGACGTGGCGGAGGTCGAGCCCACGGCGCACGCCGTTCCCGTGCGCAATGTTTTGCGTGAGGACCGAACGGCGCCCGGTCTCCCGCGCGAGGAGGCCCTGGCCAACGCCCCGCTGGCGCGCCAAGGGCTGTTCATCGTGCCGAGGATCATCGAATGAGCCGCCGATCAGACGGCCAAAACGCCATAGCTTCGGGAGCCGCTGAGTTTCCAATGTCTGACCCGGCCGCAATATCCCTGTACGAGCTCGGCGAGTCGCTCGCCCACGGCGACTGTTCCTCGACGGACATCGTGCAGGCGCTGCTCGACGCTATTGCGCGCAAGGATGGCCGGATTCACGCCTTTTTGCACGTGAACGCGGAGGAGGCTTTGTCCGAGGCGCGCACCGCCGATCGCCGCCGCGCCGCCGGCGAACCGCCCCGCTCGCCCCTCGACGGTCTGCCTGTGGCGCTGAAGGACAATATCAGCGCACGCGGCCAGCCTTGCGGTTGCGCCTCCCGCATTCTCGATGGTTACCGCGCGACCTACGACGCCACCGTCGTCGCCCGTCTGCGCGCCGCTGGCGCGATCTTGCTGGGGCGAACGAATATGGACGAATTTGCCATGGGTTCCTCCACTGAGAACTCGGCCTTCGGCCCCACGCGCAATCCGTGGGACACGGATCGCGTGCCGGGCGGGTCCAGTGGAGGGTCTGCCGCCGCCGTCGCCGCGCACATGGTTCCCGCCGCGCTCGGCAGCGACACCGGCGGCTCGATCCGTCAGCCGGCCTCGTTCTGTGGCGTCGTCGGCTTGAAACCCACCTACGGACGGGTCTCGCGCTACGGGCTGGTCGCTTTTGCCTCCTCGCTCGACCAGATCGGCCCGCTGGCGTGCGACACGCGCGACGCCGCGCGCGTTCTGGCCACGATCGCCGGGCCGGATCCGATGGACGGCACCTGCGTGGATGTGCCCGTGCCGGATTACGAGGCCGCCTTGCGCGACGTCGAACGTCTCGACGGTCTGCGGATCGGACTGCCGCGTGAATATTTTGCCGCCGGCCTCGACGCCGAGGTGGAGCGCGCCGTACGCGATGCCGCCGACTGCCTCGCCGCGCTTGGCGCGGAGCTTGTCGAGGTCAATCTCCCCCACACGCCGTATGCGGTGGCCACGTACTACCTCATCGCAACAGCGGAGGCCTCCACCAATCTCGCCCGTTTCGACGGCGTGCGCTACGGCCACCGCGTCGAAGGCGCCGATCCCATCGAGATGTATCTGCGCACCCGCGCCGCCGGATTCGGTCCCGAGGTCAAACGCCGTATGATCCTCGGCGCCTTTGCGCTCTCCACGGGTTACTACGACGCTTACTACCTCCGCGCGCAAAAAGTCCGCACGCTGATCCGACACGATTTCGAGGCCGCCTTCGCTCGCTGCGACGTCCTCCTCGGGCCTGTCGCTCCAACGCCCGCCTTCCGCCTCGGCGAGAAACTCGCCGATCCGCTCGCCATGTACCTGGAGGACATCCTGACCATTCCCGTCAATCTCGCCGGCATCTGCGCGCTGGCAGTCCCCTGCGGTCGCACCGCCGCCGGCCTGCCAATCGGCGCGCAGATCATCGGTCCCGCATTCGAGGAGGGCCGCATCCTGCGCATCGGCGCCGCGCTGGAACAGGCGCGGGGGCCGTTCCGGGGAGCACCCACGCTATGAAACGCACGATTCTTGGCAAGATCCTCTTGAAGTGGTGGTTTCCAGGCGCATTTTCCAAGGTTTGGAAAACCCGGGCCCTCTTTTTTCCAAGGCTTGGAAAAACCAGCACGTTCGTCTTCCAAGGCTTGGAAAATGAGACGGCGCCTTCCTTTCGCCGGATCGAGGACGACGCCGTTCCTGATGCGGGAGGCCCGCCATGAGTCCTTCCGCATTCGAGGCCGTCATCGGCCTGGAAGTCCACGTGCAGCTCCGGACGGAGACGAAGCTCTTCTGTGCTTGCCCGAACCGTTTCGGCGCCGAGCCGAACACGCTGGTCTGCCCTGTCTGCCTCGGCCTGCCCGGCGCCTTGCCCGTGGCGAACCGCGAGGCCATCCGGCTGACGGTGATGGCCGGACTTTTGCTGGGTTGTGAGATCCATCGGATCAGCCGCTTCGACCGGAAGAGCTATTTCTATCCGGACATGCCGAAGAATTTTCAAATTTCCCAATACGACCGGCCCTTGTGCCTCGGAGGCGGTCTGGAAATCGAGGCCGGCGGCACGCACAAACGCGTCCGCTTGACGCGCATCCATCTCGAAGAGGATGTCGGCAAGAGCCTGCATTTCGAAACCACCAGCGGCGTGGATTTCAACCGCGCAGGCGCGCCGCTGATGGAGATCGTCACCGAACCGGACCTTTCCTCTCCCGACGAGGCGATGGCCTTTTTGCTGGCGCTCAAACAGATTCTCGTCTATGGCGGCATCAGCGATTGCAATCTTGAACAGGGCAATTTGCGATGCGACATCAACTGCAGCGTGCGCCCCGCCGGATCGAGCGCGCTCGGCGTGAAGACCGAGATCAAGAACATGAACACCTTCAAGGGCGTACATCGCGCGTTGACTTATGAGATCGACCGGCAAATTCGCGTGCTGCGCGGAGGCGGCACAATTCGGCAGGAAACGCGCCGATGGGACGACGACGCCGGCGCCACTGATTCGATGCGGTCGAAGGAATATGCCCATGATTATCGGTATTTCCCCGAGCCGGACCTGTTGCCGGTGGAATTGACGGAGGCACAGATCGAAACGTGGCGCGCCGATCTGCCGGAGCTGCCCGCCGCGCGCCGCGCGCGCTTCGTCCGCGAGTATCACCTGCCGGACTACGACGCCGGCGTGTTGACCGCCGACAAGGGCGTGGCGGACTATTTCGAGGCCGTGGCCCGCTCGTGCGGCAACCCCAAGGCGGCCTCGAACTGGGTCATGACTGATGTGTTGCGCGTGCTCGGCGAGCAGGGGATGGAGATCGGGCACATTCGGGTCACGCCCGAAGCGCTAGCGAAACTCATCGGCCTCGTCGAGCGGCGTGTCATCAACATGCCCACGGCCCGTGAGGTGTTCGCCGCGCTATTCGAACACGGCGGCGACCCCGAAACTCTCGTGCGCGAGCGCGGCCTCGGTCAGGTCAGCGACGCGTCAGCCATCGACGCGCTGGCGGCGCAAGCGATCGAGGCCCATCCGGGCCCGGCCTCCGATTACCGCAACGGCAAGGCGGCCGCGCTGCAATTTCTCATCGGACAGGTGATGAAACTCAGCCGCGGCAAAGCCGATCCCCGCCTTGCGGCTGAGGCGCTGAAACGGCGGCTGGGCATAAATTGAGGAGGACGATATGAACCACGGCGGCGGGGCCGACAGGCATATGCGCCGCTTCCGAACCTCGACGGCGTTTGAGCAGCGCGTGTATGACCTGTTGCGGCGCGTGCCGGCGGGCCAGGTCACAACCTATGCAGCGCTGGCCCGCGCGCTGGGCTGCCGCTCGCCGCGCGCCGTCGGCCAGGCACTCCGACGCAACCCCTTCGCGCCGGCGGTGCCGTGCCACCGCGTCATTCGATCCGACGGTACCCTGGGCGGGTTTGAAGGGCGCACGGACGCCTACGCAATCCGCTGCAAACGCGCGCGACTCGAGGCCGAAGGCGTACGGTTTGTCAACGGACGCTTCGTGGGCGACCCCTTCGCGTTCGAAGAGAAAGGGATGGCGAAAGGATCCGCCGGCCCAAACGTCGCCCGCCGTCTGCGTGGAACCGCGCCGAGGACAGCGAGGCCGTGAATCTTTACGTCCACCGCTACACGGAGGGCTCGCGCGTCTTTCTTGGCATCCACGGCTGGGGCGGCGACCACCGGGAATTCGCCCCGCTCGCCGCGCGCGCGCCGTCGGACGCGCGGCTGCTCAGCGTGGATTTGCCCGGTTACGGGCGCAGTCCGCTGCCGGCGGACTGGACGTTGCGCGGCGTAGGCGCGACGCTCGGCGCGACACTGGCCGGTGAGGGGGGCGGGACGATCATCGGCTTTTGCAGCGGCGCGATCCTGGCCTTGCTGGCGGCGCAGGCCCGGCCCGAGGCGATTCGCCGTATCGTGATGATTGACCCCTTCGGCTATGTGCCGTTCTATTTTCGTCTGTTCACTTGGGGGGCGCTCGGGCGCTTTTTTTACCGGTGGGCGTTTGTCGGCGCGGTGGGTCGGGCGGTCGTCAATCGAACGCTGCGGCGGCGCCAGCGGGCGGAGGCGGATTTCACCGCGGCATTCGAGCGGGTGAACCACGACGTCACGCTGGAATATCTCCGCCGCTTCGCGCGCCTGGGCCGGCTCGAGCAATTCGCGAACCTCCGCGCGCCGATGGCGATCGCCTACGGCGAACACACGTTTCGCGCCGTGCGCCGGTCGGTGGAACGCATGCGCCGCCTGTGGCCGACGGCGAGGGCCGAATGCCTCGCCGGCGTGGGACATCTGCCGATGGCCCGCGGAGCGGACGCCCTACGACGGCTCGTGTTCGAGGAGGTCCCGGCAACGCCCCGCGCCGCCGTTTATTGAGCCACCCCGCGTCCGCGCCGAAAGCGCGGCGGACGCCGTTCCGTCCCGTCAACGCGGGCCGAGGAGGACCGTCAGCACGGCGACGCCGTAGAGCGCGAGATTGATCAGCGTCGGCGCGTCCGTGAGCAGCACGTGTTCGGGCTCGTCGCCGAGATCGTGGCGGTAGACCAGATCGAGATAGCGGAACAGCCCGTAGATCACAAACGGCGTGGTATACACCAACCGATGCGTATGAAACTTCGCCACGGTGTCGGGCCAGAGGGTGTAGATCGCGTAGCACGCGATGGTCGCCGCCGCGACGATGGCGATGAGCTGGTCGAGAAGCTTCTCTCCATAGCCGGCGAGCGCCGGCCGCGTGGCGGGCTCCACCGCCCCCACGTGGTGTTTTTCGCCGCGACGCTTGCAGAGGGCGAGGAAGAGCGCCAGCAGAAAGGCGCACAGCAATAGCCAGTGGGAGAGGCCCGCACGGATCGCGCGAGCCCCGGCTATCGCCCGAATCACGAAACCCGCGGCGATGACCAGCACATCCACCAGCGGCGCCTGTTTCAGCAGCAGGGTATAGGCCGCCTGCATGACAAAATAGGCCGCGACGGTCTCCAGAAATTTGAGGGACAGCGCCGCCGCGCCGGCCAGCACCACCGCCGCCAGCAGCAGCGCCACGACGACGACGGGCGCCAGCGCGAGCTCGCCGCCGGCGATGGGTCGCCTTCGTTTGACCGGATGCATCCGGTCGCGTTCGCGGTCGCGGATGTCGTTCAGCAGATAGACCGCGCTCGACGCGAGGCAAAAAATCCCCGCCGCCACGATCGCGCGGCTCAGCTGCGGGAGTGAGACCTGCTGAGTCGGATCGCCCAGTGCGAAAAAGAAGGCGGCCAGCACCACCGCGTTTTTGGGCCACTGGCGCACACGCAACGCGCGGATCCATACATTCACGAACGAACCTCCCTTTGAACCGTCGCAATGACGCTGGCCGGATGCGGGACGCGGGGGGGCAAGCGGCAAAAGACATGCCGGAATCCCAGACGCCAGACCACCCGCATCGCCTCCGTCACAATCGCACCGCTCATTTTCGATTGGCCCTCGCGCCGTTCCTCGAAGGTGATGGGCACCTCGACAATGCGAAACCCCATACTCCAGAGCCGAAACACGGTTTCGATTTGAAAGGAATACCCGTTGGAGTGAATCGCGTCGAGGTCCAGAGCCTCCAGCGCGGCTCGTCGATAACACTTAAATCCGCTGGTGGGATCGCTGAACGGCATCCCCGTCACCCACCGGACGAACACGCCGGCGCCGCGGCTGAGAACCAGGCGTCCCAAAGGCCAGTTGATCACACGCACGCCGCCCAGATAACGAGAGCCCAGCACGACGTCCGCGGTCTGCGCCGCGTCGAGGAGGCGGGGCACATCGGAAGGCCGATGGGAAAGATCAGCGTCCATTTCGAGCACGAACGGATACGGCAGGTTCAGCGCGAGTCGGAACGCCTCGAGATAGGCGCGGCCCAGCCCCTCCTTTTGGGGGCGGTGCAGCACGCGCACGCGTCCGTCCGCCGCCGCGAGGCGGTCGAGGGCCTCGCCGGTGCCGTCCGGTGACGCGTCGTCCACAAAGAGCACGTGCGCCTCCGGCACGTGGGCAAACAGCATCTCCACGAGGCGTCCCACATTCTCGCGCTCGTTGTAGGTCGGCACAATGACCAGCGCGTCGGCCATGCGCGGAGTCTAACGGAGAGGCGAAACGCGCGCAAGAGACGGAGACGCAGCGGGGTACGGTGGAATTCGTCCCTCCGATGAACGTTTTTCACTTTGATGGTGGCAAAACGTGATAGAATGCAGGGCGTGTTCGACGATTCGTCTTTATCCGACGGCGTGCTGTTCGTCTATATCACCGCCGCCGACACGGCAGGGGCCATACGCATCGCCAAGGCGCTCGTGAGCGAACAACTGGCGGCGTGCGTCAATATCCTGCCTGGCGTTCGCTCGGTCTATCGCTGGCGCGGAGCGGTGGAGCACGCCGATGAAGTGGTGCTGATCGCGAAGACGCGCGCCGAGCGATTCGACGCTCTCTGCGCGCGTGTGCGCACGCTGCATACGTACGAGACGCCTTGCATCGTCGCCTGGCCGATCGCGCGCGGTTTTCCCCCCTTTCTGCAATGGGTACGGGAAGCGAGCGGCCCGCCAGGCGAAAACAGAGATTGAACCCAGCGGCCGGATGCCTATTATTCGATTTGTTTCTCGCATCACACGGGCGCTTAGCTCAGTTGGCTAGAGCACTACCTTGACATGGTAGGGGTCACAGGTTCAAGTCCTGTAGCGCCCACCAGCTTCCCGGCTTGTCCTCGAGCCGCGAAAGTGATGGCATTCCTCGCTGCCTTGCAGTCGCCGCGCCTGCGGGCACGAAGAGAAAACTCACCACAGGGTGCGCTGGGAATCGGATGGCGTGGGCACGGGCACGATACAGACCGGATCGTCGAAATCTGGGCGGTTGACGCGAGGAGACACCGCATAGGCTTCCATTTCCCGCCCGTCGGGCGGTTCGGCTACAGCGGTGATCAGTGTTTCGAGAGGACGATCCGGGTCCAGCCAGGCGGTTTCCAGGTCCGCCCGCAAGATCACCGGCATGCGATCGTGAAACGCGCTCGTCAGTTCGTTGGGACGTGTGGTGAGGATGACGAACTCGCCCGGGGCGCCGACGCGCGGGCCGGGGCGCCACAACGCCGCAAAAGCGAACGGTGCGCGGTCACGCCGGACGAATCGGAAAGGCTGCCATTTCCCATGGGATGCGCCCGCTATCGTTGCCCATTCGTAGTATCCGTCGGCGGGCGCCAGGCATCGGGCCCGTTCCAGCCATCTTCGAAACCGGGGGCGCTGCGCCAACGTTTCCACCCTTGCGTTGATGACGCGAGCAGGTCGGACCGCCGCGAACCCCCAGGTCATCGCGGACCATCGCGGATCACCCTCGGGCGCCATAATAATCGGCAGGTTCTGAGACGGCGCGGCATTATAGCGCGGGACTTGCGGCGGATCGCCGGCGGCAAAAGGAAACCGCGTCGTTAGGTCCGCTTTGGAGATAGTCAGCGAATAGCGTCCGCACATAGGTCCACACGCTCGGCGGCGGATGTCCGGGGTTCGCGATCGTCACAGTTACGGCGGCGATCCGGCGGCGATCCGCACCGCCTCGAAAAGATTCGCGGCCTCCACATCCCGCGCCACGATGCGCCCGGCACGATCGAGTACGAGGATTTCGGGGTCGCCATACAGACCCAGCCGCGCAGCCACGGCTGCGGCGGACGTCCGCGACACCACGCGCCAATCACTCAGCGGCTGACGACCAGACACTAAGCGCAAAACGTCCTCTTCCAGATCGAGGTTGATGGCGACCACCTGCAGGCCGGAGGACCGGTAACGTTTCCAAACATCGGCGATATCACGGATCTGTTGCTTCCAGATTGGCGAACCGTTGGCCCAGAAAGCGACGATGACGGGCGCACCGTTCAGGTCCGCGGAGGTGAGTCGGCGTCCGTGAATATCGGAAAACTCGAAGGTGGGAAAGAAGGCGCCGGGCGCGGTGAGGGCGCGATTCAACATCTTTGCCATCGCCGTGAGCGTGATGGAATTTTCGCCGGCGCCACGCGGGCGCATGATCATCATGGGCGTATCATGCCCCTCGCCCACGCGGTAGAGAAATGGACGGCCGTCGAACGCATGGCTCGCGCGGAATTCGTCCATCAGGGCGCGAATCGCTGCGGCGTTGCCGAGACGAGCGAGGATTTGCGCCTCAGTCAGATAGAGGCGGCGGACCGCCTCCGGCGCTTCCGCGAGGTAGCGGGCACGCGTGGCGCGCAGGCGCGCAAGAGCGCCGTTCGCGTCGCCGAACACCAGCGCCCTGGCAAGGGCCTGGAGGGCGGCGGATTCAGCGGCTGTCGTCCAGTCCCGTTGGGCAACGGCCTCCGCTTCAACACGCTCGGCCTCCGCGAGTGCCGCGCGCCGTTCGGCATCGACGGCGCCACCGCGCTCATTGCCAATCAGCCGTAAACGGATATCGCGCAACGGTTTGTCGGTAGCCGATGCCGCGGCGGCCAGCAAGGTCGGCACCGCGGCGAGACGACAACATCGGAGAAAAGTAGTCTTTACACGCATGAATACGGTCCCGCAAGAGTCTATACGTCAAGGCGCATTTCGCGCAAGGGGGATGATGACGGAATGAGCCGATTGCGCTGTGGGGAATGAGCGGTAAATAAAGGCGTCGGCGAAGGGAGGCGAAAATCGTTTACCCCAGCGACCCCGCGCCATTCGCCGGTTTTTCTCGCCGCTTCCTTAAAATACATGAATTTTTTGACCATTTAGCAATCACGGACGGCGTGGAAGCCGTCCCCCCAATTCCATCACAGGCCATTGGTGGGTCGGGTCCCACTCGACCATACGGCCGATACGAGTCGTCTCATTATTGTCCTAACATACTCATTTAAGACGTCGCGGCCTCAGCAGTGGCGTCCCCACATTTTTTCGGACGTAAAGCGCGAGCTTACTCGCGCCGCGCGGAACGAGCAGGTAAAGACAATTTCGAGAACATGAGTAATTTCGCTATCCCCATCTCCCGCACCGGGCAAACTATGCGCCCTCGCGCATCGCGGCGCACCAGGGACTGCGCATCCTACCATCCCGATTATGCGTCCCGAGCAGCGGTTTAAATCGCCGAATCGCGGTAAGGCGGCAAGTCTTTTTGCCGCCGCGTATGGCGAAGCGTATCGCCAATTTTTTCGCATCGCGAAGCCAGATGGCCTACACCGCGGGGAAAAATTATCCTCCACAACCGGGGGTGATGGGGCCCGCCGCCCTTCCGTGCCTTCAACCGGAGACAGAGGCACAGCTCTGAAAAGTTTCAGAATCGGACGCCGGCGCGGACCGAAGCCCGCAGCTCCTCGTATTCTGGCGTGCGACCATAGCCCAATTGTAGCTGGCCGAGAAGTCTCTGTCCGGCTCGCGAGCTCCAGTAAAGATCGAAGCCATACGCCGGTTTCCAATCCGCCGCCGGCGCCGGGTCGGTCGGTTCGGCAAAAACCTTTTCGCGCGCCAGCCCGGTTTGAGTTTCCAGTCCGGCATATCCGCCCAGCCAGCGTCCGAGAAATCCCGCTACGGCATACAGGCCGTCCAGTTTTTCGGGCGTCCAATAAAACAAGGCATCGCGCTCGGAAAAGCTCAGGGAATACCGAGCCCCCACATAGAAGCCGCGCCAGGCGAGAGGGCGATAAGTGGGGGCCAAGCTGAGCGAGGAACGCCGGTTGCCGTCCGAGTACCGACGCAGCTCCGTGGAGAAGCGGACATCCACATCCGAAAATGCGCTCCATACCGCCTCGATCGTGCCGGTGTAACAGGACACCTTCGCGGCAATGGCGGCGGCATCCTCCGGCACTTCGCGCTCGACCCGTCCGCGAACGTCTAGCTCGGGCGTGATACGTCCACCCAGTTCCAGCGCGCCGGTGAGCAGCATCCGTTCCGCATCGCCTGAAACCGCATATCCGCCCATCTCTGCTTGCGCGACGGTGCGGTCCTCCCCCACCCAGGCCAGAGTGAGCCGGGCGCGGCGTTCCTCCAGTCGAATTGGGGAAGGCGCGAGCGGGCGCGGCTGTTCGGCGCGGCCGAAACCGACCTCGGCGCTCAACAGGGTGTGTACACCGATGATTTGTTCCGCCGTGGCGGTCCAAAACGAGCGTCGCACATCGAAATTGTTTTCGAAGTAATCCACGCCCACGCCGGCGCGCGCGCCCCAGACGCGGCCGCGGGCGCCGACCACGCGGCGATCAAGATCAGGAACCGTGAATTGGCGGGCGACTTTTGCGCGCAAACCGGCTTCCAACTCGGCGAGCCGCTCCTGGGGATAGCCGTAGTCCCGCAGACGAGCGATGGCGCGGCGCGCCTCCGCGGGGCGCGCTGTCTCGGCGGCGAATTGCAGTCGCATGCGCTCGGCGAGCAACGAGGGGTGGTGATCGAGCAGGTAATTCACCACCTCCTCGCCGCGGGTCCGGAGAGGGAATTCGTGCCGGGGATAGAGCATCGGATCGGCGTCGCGGGTGGCGTGAGCGACCGGATTTTGCACGAAGCCAATGTCGTAATACCGCCGAGCATAGGCCAGATGGATCGGCGGGGCGTCGGGGACGTTGGAGATCATTTCCTGTCCGATTTCCCCGTAGGGGTAGGCGACAAAGCGCGCCCGCTGTCCTATCTCCCGTTCAATTACCTCACGACTGAGCCGATATTCGTCGCGCAACCGCGCGAAGAATTCCGCTTCGGTTTCAAGGCGTTCTTGCTCGGGCAGCCACTGCCGCGCGCCGGCGGCGTAGGCCCGCCTCTTTCCTTCGCGGTCCACAGGAACGAGGTCGCTGGCGAAGCGCAGATGACTGCCGAAGACCCATGCGCCCGTGGCCGCATAACGTCTGATTTCATCCCAGGAGGCGATATAGGGATCCCCCCGCTCGATGTTGCCGACGGGAATGTGCATGGCGAAACGGACGCCATGGTCTAGCGCCACTGGCGTGCCAAAGCGGAACGAATTTTCAAGGGCATCGTCGAACGTGACGATTGCCGCGCGGCGAATGCGTCCATCGGGCAGCAGGCCCGCCCTGGGACCGTGAAGATCCCACCACCGACGCAGTTCCTCCGGCGCCAGCAGCGTGTAACCGGCCAGTTGCAAGGCGCGGATATGTTCTCGGAATTCGCGCACGGAAAGGGCTGGACCATAATCGCTGGTGGTCAGCGCATGATAGAGCAGGACCGCTGCCGCCCCACGCTCGCCGGCGTCCCCGAGCCGATCCAGGGCCCTCCGCGCAGCGATATCGTCGCCGCGAGCGTGGGCGATGGCGGCGTAGTGGGCATAGTTGTAGGGGTTTTCCGGATGGAAGCGGCGCAGGAATTCGAAATGGCTCTCCGCCTGGTCGAAATCGCCCCGCGCGAGCGCGATTTGCATCAAGGCGGAATGTGCTCGGAGGCTGTTGATGTTATGCTCCCTCAAATACCGCAGCAAGAGGATCTCTGCTTCGTCGAACCGCGCCGCCCGGATGAGCATTTCGGCCAGCGCCAGGTGTGCTTCCGTATAATCGGGTCGCTCCGCGAGGAGTTGTCGGAATCGGGCGATGATTCGATCGGCTGGCCAACGAAGGGGATCGGAATCATGGAGTGTTCTTTCCATCGCGATCATGCGATTGATGAGATAAAGACGATCCTCCGCGTCCGTCAAAACGGCCAACCATTTTTCAAGCCAGTGCAGGGCTTCGACGGGACGTCCGCCGTATTCGGCCTCATCGGCCATGACCGCCAGTGCGGTCAGGTTCCGAGGGTCTCGCCGCAGGACCTCCCGCGCCATGACGGTCGCGGCGCGTACGGCGCCAGCATGGAGAGATGTCCGTGCCTCCTCGGCCATATATTCGAGATTGTCGGGCTCCTTTTCCCGCAGGCGCGTCCACACCGCGAGGGCCTCGTCGTATTCCCAAAGACTGGTTAGCGCGCGCGCCATTTCCAGCAGAATCTCGTGATTCTCCGGCTGCTGTTGATGAAGGGCGCGCAAGCGCGACACCGCTTCGGGCAGATGACCGGCCCAGCGCAGTGCGCGCGCCAACAGAAAGGGTGCCTCCGGATGATCCGGTTGCAGGTCGAGAACCCGCCGCAAGGAGGCAATGGCCTCCTCGAATTTGCTCTCCGCGAAGTAGACGCGTGCCAGGAGATCGTGCGGTTCGACGCGCTGTTCATCTAGGCCCCGCCAACGCCGCCAGAGCTGTTCGGCTGTGTCCAGCCGGCCAAGGCGCCAATAGGTCCAGCCGAGCGCGCGCCACAATTCCGCGTCCGACGGATTTTCGCGCAGTTCGGTTTCGATAAGCGCTGCGGCCTCCGCGTCGCGCCCTTCGGCGACCAGCGTGCGCCAATCAGGCGATGGAAGGTCCGCAGCGAATGTGGCGCACGCGCCGAGGATCACCGCCGCCGACGCCGCGAGCGTCCACCTGCCGGCGCTGCGTTCGCCTCTGAAGCGGCTCTTTCGCGCCTTCATGTCAGAACCGGTATCTCACCCCGCCGCCGGCATGTAATTCGTGATATTCGGGCGACTCGCCATATGCCAGCAAACCGAGCAGTTCCCAGTGCCGGCCCCAGCGGAAAATCCACTGCGCTTCTGCGCCGAACACCGGCTCCCAGTCTTCCTTCGGCGGGTTGCGCCGAAGGTCGTCCAGCGCGTCGTCCACCTCCTTGCGCGCGGACTTCGGCCATTTCTGGCTGCGGGAAAGCTTCTGCAGACGCTCATAGAGGGCGACCAGGTCGTTGTACGCCTTCCAATCCTCGGGTCGAACGCCCTCTTTGGCGATGCCGGCGCGAGCGATGAGACTGTAGTAGTGCCGCCGCCATGCGCCGCGAAAGCCCGCCTCAAAATAGAGACTGCGCAGGTTGAACGGTGTCCAGTAATCCGAATCGCGCTGTTCGGCGTCCACTTCCTCATAGCGCAAGCCGAGGCGGAGGCCGGCATCCTGCCAGACAAGGTACATTGGATTCAGGTACCAATGCTCGCGTCCGTTGTTATCGGAAAAGTCATAATTCTGCCACGCTCCCCAGAGCTCCCAGCGATCCGTCGGGCTCCACACGCCGTTCAGCGTCAGGCGATTCTGAGTCAGTTGCCGTACCAGGGCGCGTCCGCCGGGGACGGCGTCATGGTCGTAATCGAGTTTCATTTCCAGCGTTTCGTGGAGGCGGGCGCTGAAGCCGGCGTTATAGCGCAGTAGGTCCCACTGCGCGTCGCCGGAAAATTCGCGGCGATCAAGTCCGCCGAAGAGCACCAAGTGCCGCGGCAGAAGCGCACTGGCTTCGGCGCCGTAGAACCGCTCGTCCACGTGGATTTTCTCCGACGCGCCGGCGGGCGGCGCGTTCGTCACCGCCGCAGTTCCGCCGCTCCACCCTTTCAGCCGACGTGGCTGTTCGTGCCGGCCGACGCCGACTCGCGCGCTGGCGACAAGATGGGACATCACATGCAGACCGCCCTCGCCATAATAGCGCAGCGACGTCGTATCGAGACTGTCCTCAAACCAGCGCGCGTGCGCGCCGACATAAGGCTGCTCCAGAAGGATATGCCAAGGCCCTTTGCGCGTGTCTTCCGTGGCCTCTGGAATATCGAACTTGCGTGCAAGCCGCGCCTGGATGAAGCGATCCAATCGTCGAATTTCGCTTTCGGGATAGCCGGAGCGTTCCATCTGTTCGAGCGTGCGACGAGCGAGCAGCCGACGCGCCTGAAAACAGGCAAACTCCAACCGCCGCCGCTGGGCCAGAAACACCGGATGCCACTGCAGCAGGTGGTTGACGAGCTCCTCGCCGGTCAGCCATGGCGGAGGCTCATAGCGGGGGAGGTGATAGGGGCTGTCCGTCGCGACGGCGTGGCCTTGCGGCCGGATGAGAAACGCCAGCCGATAAAATCGTTCCGCTTCGGCGATATTGACCATGGGCGCTTGGGGTTCGTTCGACGCTCCCCGTTGCCCAATATCGCCCTCGGGATACGCCGCGACGTGGATGGGCCGTCTTATTCGCTCCGCCAAAACGTCGCGGCTTTTCTGGTACTCGTTGCGCAACCGCTCCATGAACTCTTCGAAGGTTTCAACGCGTTCCGCCGTGGCCTGTTGAATCCGATTGGCCAGTGGCGCCGCCGAGGGCGCGTCGGCGCGATAGACGCGGGCGGGGCTGTGGGCATCCCACATCAGACTGCCGAACGTCCACCGGCCGCTGCGTCGGTATTCCCGAAGCGCCGACCAGGTCGCCGCCAGTGGATCGCCGCGTTCCACTTCGGCGACCGGCACGAACTGGGCCAGCACCACTCCGTGTTCCTGTGCCGCGGAGGTCGCCAACGCCATCGTCGGCTCCATAGCGCCGTCAAAGGTCACCACCACCGCGCGGGTGGGCGCGAGCCCCGCGACGCGGTCGGGCAGACTGCCTACGCGCTCGAAATAATCGGGGATTTCGTCGGGGGTCAGAAAGCGATAGCCGACTTTGGCCAGGTGTGCGAGATGCTCTCGGAACCGCGTGACAGGAAGCGCCGGGCCGATGTCGCCGGGGGTGAGCGCCTGATAGCGGAGCACGGCCACGGCGCCGCGTCCGCCGCGCCGTTCCAGTTCGTCGAGACAGGCGTGTGCGCGCTTGAAGTCGCCCATACGCGCATACCACATGGCCTCGTCCACCAGCAGATAGGGGTCGTTGGGGTTAAACGCACGGATGCGGTCTAGATGTTCGCGCGCCTCAGCGAAACGGAAGCGGGCCAGTGCGATCTCGTAAAGGCCGCGGTGCGCCCGCAGGTTGTTGGGGTTGTGCTCGCGGAGCACAATGTAAAACTCGCTCTCGCTGTCCTCGAATCGGCGATCCATCAACAGCAGCTCGGCAAGGAGCAGGCGGGCATCCACATTCCCGGGTTCGTCGCGCACGCGGTCACGCGAAACGCGGATGGGCGCGTCGAGCGGATGAAGCCGCGGAGACCGCTCGTGGAGACGCACAAGGAGCGTCACAAGCCGCAGCCGCACCGCGCGGCGTTCGTCCGGCTGATCGTCGGCGGCCTCGATGGCGCGATAGAGCCACGGCAGTGCTTGCTCGGGGCGGAGTCCATATTCCGCATCATCGGCGATAATACGCAGGGCCGCGATGTTGCGCGGATCCTCGTCGAGGACGCTGCGAGCGATTTCGACAGCCTTTTCCCGTTCGCCCGTATGCAGCAGCGCCAGCGCCAGACCCAGGCGATATTCGGCCACATCCGGCGCCACATCCAGCAGCCGTTTCCAAATCGGCCGGGCCTCTTCGAACCGCCAGCTATATTGCAGGGCTCGAGCCAACTCGAGCGCGATATCCAACCGATCCGGATCCTCGACCAGCAGGGCGCGGAGCAGACGGACCGAGACACCCAGCCGGCCCCGCCAGAGCTGCACGCGGGCGTAATCGAGGCGGTAATCGAAAGATTTTGGTGAAAGCTCCAGCGCACGTTCCAGCAGACGGGAGGCTTTGTCCAAGTCCTTTTGATACACGGCGACGGAGGCCAGCCACGCATACACCTCAGGCAGATCAGGATTCAGCGCGCGCAGTCGTTCCCACAGCGATTCGGTCTCCGTGCCGCGCCCGGTTTTCCAGTAGGCCCAGCCCAGCGCCTGCCAGGCGCCCAGCAGTGTCGGGTCTTCGCGGATCAGCGGTTCGAGAATGGGGATGGCCTCCGCATACCGCTCCTCCTCGGCCAACACGAGGGCCTCCATGAGCTTGCGCTGCGCCGGCGAAAAAGCCACGAGGTCATCGGCGGCGCCCGCGCTCCCACTCGTGCCCGGTCCTGGCGTCTCCTCGGGAAACGAAGGGGGCAAAATACCAGCCCCAAGAAGCCCGACGACCAGCGCGGAAAACGCCTCGTTTCGCACTCGCCGAGCGAAAGATGCCGGCATCATGGGGTCCCTTGGGCGGATAAACCGGCTTTCAACATCGGCGCGATCCGCTCGGCCATCAGGTCGGCTCCCGCCCGGTTGAGATGGATGCCATCGCGGGAACGCACCTCCAGCGGCATGCCGTTTTTCTGGAGGATATAGGGGCTGAACCGTCCGGGTTCTCGGCTCAGCCACGCACGCGTCTCGACGAATCGTGCGCCCTCTCGACGTTTTGTTTCAGCGCGAAAAATCGCGTTGACGCGGTCGGCGTGCTCCTGCACGGCCGTGTCGCGCATGTCGGGCAATTCCAGCCAGAAGACGTGCTTCACACCGCCCGCCTCGGCCAGGTCGAACACCCGCGCAACACGCCGCGCGTATTCCACTTCCCACTCCGGCGTGCGGGGCGCCACGACGCCGCCCGAGGTCTGCATCGGCTGGCCGTCATTCGCGCCCATCATTACCACGAGCGTGTTGGGCCGATGCTCCCGGATCAGCGCCTCGATTTTTCCATGCCAGTCGAAGAGATCGAGGCGTGCGAGGCCCGACCCGAGCGAAGTGAAAGAAGTGACGGCCACTTCCGGAGAGACGGCGAGCGATCGTTCGATGGAACGCGCCAGCAGATTCATGATCGAGTCGCCGATGACAAGTACGCGCCGAGGGGGTTCGGCCCGTGCGGACAGGGTCAGCGCAGCGAGAAAAATCAGAAATGCCGGGAACGCCGCACCGCGTTGAGGCGATCGAACGGCCTGACGATGTGTCATAAAAATCTCCCGCGAGCGCTTACTGCCGACACTATACCCGCCGTCGACAACCTCGGCAAGGTGAGGCGGAGGGCCACAGCCAGGCCGAGTGTTGAGGCAATCGGCGAGTCCGGCGGGATGGAGCCGTTTGCCCGGTGGAATATACCGGCGGTCGGTGGGGGGCATGGCCACTTTTTTTCCCTGTGCATCGCCGGCGCGAAACGAGGCGGCCTATCCGGGACAGACCGGCTGGTTCGGCGCCCTCGGCGAATGGAACCCACGGCGAAAATATACAGTTAGAGGGCCCTTAAATACACGCTGTTCCCCCTCGTCCACAAAAGCCCACCATTTAAGCACTCTCCCACAGCACAACCGGCGTGATCGTCGCTGGATTTCCAAGCCTTGGAAGAAAAACTGGCGCCGTGTTCCAAGCCTTGGAAAATCGCCGCGGCGTCGGAACGAGTCACGCGTGCTATTTCGAGGGCGAGAGACGTTCAGACCAGGCGCGTAGGCGTCCGACGCCCGTGAGCTTCGCCACCGCCGCTAGCGGACGAGCGGCGGCCACCGCGATATCGCGTCCGTATCCGTAGGGCATCAATTCCGCTTCGCGCAACAGCGCCTCGCCGTTGAACAACGCCGCGACAATATAAAACCAGATCACCGTGGCGTGTGCGCGCCGATGGACCACACCACAGGAGCGGGCCTCGCGCTCGACTTCAATATCGTCCCGCACCAACGTTTTCATCCCATGCCTCAGAACTGGAAGTAAATGAACGGGGCGACGCCGCGCGGCCCCAGGCCCAAAATGATTGTCAACGTTACCGCGGCCGCGAGCGCCTGCACCCACGCCGGTCGGCGGGCGATCGCGTCCCAAAGCCATTCGATCCGCCGGCCGTCCAGTCCCTGCGCGGCAAAACCGATCGCCGTCATCGCCAGTACGGCGAGGCTGCCGTGTTCAGGGACCGTCATTCGCGTGAGGTTGCCGAGCAGGGTCCAGGCATCGTCAAACGACTCCGCGCGGAAAAAAATCCAGGAGAGACAGACGAGATGGAAGGAAAGCGCCTGAGCCGCCAGGCGGCGGCCCCGTGACAGTGGCGGCCCCTCGCCGGGCGCGCGCAACAGGCGTTCGACGCCCAGATACAGGCCGTGCAGCCCGCCCCAGACAATGAAGGTCCAGCCGGCGCCGTGCCAGAGGCCGCCCAGCAGAAACGTGATGAAGAGATTCGCATAGATGCGAGGCGGGGAGACGCGCGAGCCGCCGAGAGGGATGTAGAGGTAATCGCGCAACCAGGTGGAAAGCGAGATGTGCCAGCGCCGCCAGAAGGCCTGGATAGAGGGTGCAAAATAGGGAGCATCGAAGTTGATCGGAAAATGAAAGCCCAGCAGCAGGGCCGCGCCGATGGCGATGTCGGAATAGGCCGAAAAATCACAGTAAATCTGCACCGCATAGGCATAAGCCGCGAAGAGCGTGTCCCACCCGCCACAGGCCTCCGGGTGGCCGAACACAGGGTCCACAATGGCCGTAGCCAGGTAATTCGCCACGATAACTTTCTTGAAGAGCCCGCCGAGGATTAGCGTGGCGGCGCGACCGACATCGAGACGATCAGGCGGGCGGAGTCGCGTAATCTGAGGGAGAAAGACGCTGGCCCGAACAATGGGGCCGGCGACGAGCTGCGGGAAGAAGGCCAGATAGACCGCGAAGTCCAGCAACGAGGGTGCGGGCGCAATTACGCCGCGATGGACATCGAGGACATAACTCATGGCCTGAAAGGTGAAAAAGGAAATGCCGACCGGAAGCAGAATATCAAGCAACGGAAGCGGACAGGCCAGACCCAGACTTCCGCAGAGGGCGTAGGCGTTTCGGACAAAGAAACCATAATACTTGAAGAAACCGAGAAAAGCGAGGTTGATGATGACCGAGATCACGCCCAGCCCTCGCGTCACACTCGTGCGCATATGCGGCAGCGGTGTGTCTGGAAGACGGCCGCCGGTGTGCGCGGCAGCGCAACCGGCTAGTGCGAACGCCAACGCGCCACCCGCGAACCAGATGAGATTTTCTGCCCAAGCCGAGGAAAGACCTGTCCGATCCGCCAGACGCTCGGCCCCCCCCACCCGTATGATCATCCACACTGCCAACGGCGGCAGGACAAGGCTCGCGATACCCAGGGCCAGGCCTTGTTTGATTGAACGTCCATTCGCGTGCCGTGCCATGGCAACCGCGAGCAGGTGATTGATAGCGGAGGAGGCGGCGATGAGGCCCAAAAAGCGCCAGTCCCACCAACCATAAAAGAAGTAGCTGGCCGTCAGCAGGAACGTCTTCCATGCGACGGGACGCCGCGCCAGTGCCCAGCGGCCTAGATACGTCAATAGAAAGAATATGGCAAACGCGACCGTCGGGAATAGCATTTGCGCTTCCGCCGAAATGAGACATACCATACCCTGCAATGAAGACGCCTGTCACGCTTCAGAATGAAGACGCGGCGATACGGTTTTACCTGCGCGCGCTGGACGCGCCGGACGACGCATCGTCGCTTCGCCTTCTCGCGCAGGCGACAGCGCGGGCCTTGGGCGCGCGCTCGGCAGTTTTGGAGGTCGAGGAGCGAGGAGAACAGTTCGCCGCGCGCTGGCCGACGCGCCGCTATGCCGCACCAGGCGCCGCGACCCTTCGCATGGAAATTCCCGGTGGACGATTGACCGCGACGATGGGCGATAGAGACCCCGTCGACAAATCGGCGGTCCGCGCGACGAGGGCGACTCTGACGCTGGCCCTCGCCGGCTGGCGTAGGGCTCGGCGCCGCGCCGGGTGGGATTCACTGACCGGCTTGCCGAACCAGCTGGGGCTGCGCGAGGCTCTTCAACGAATGTGGCGAGAGGCGGAGCGCTATGATGCGCCGCTGGCGCTGGCCGCTGCGGATGTGGACGGCTTCAAAGCCTGGAACGAACGTTACGGCCACCTCGCCGGTGACCGCGCGTTGAAACGTATCGCGCGGATGTTGCGGCGCGAATGTCGTTCCTCCGATCTGGTGGCGCGCTGGGGCGGTGACGAGTTCGTTATTTTATTGCCGCGAACGGACCGCGCAGGCGCCGAGGCGCTCGCGCGAAGATTGCGTGAACGCTGTCCGCCGCCTGGTATCTCCATCGGCGTGGCGTGCCGCGAGGAAATCGGACGCGGTGGGGCATGGGCGCTGTGGCGCCAAGCTGACGCCGCGTTGCGCCGGACCAAACGCCGCCGGCCGGTCTCGTCGCTCCGCGCCGTGCGGCGAACCGTCACATCCCGATCATAAACTGGAAAACACGGTCGTCCCAGCCGGGCAATCCTTCGTGCGCGAAGTCCGGATAATGGATCATCGTCTTCTTCGAAACGATCTTGTTGAAGGCCGCATACTGCGTGGAGGGCGGGCAAATGGTATCGCGCAGGCTGGTGGCCACAAGCACCTCGGCGCGGATACGCGGGGCGAGAAACTGGACGTCAATATAGCCGAGTTTCGTGAAAATCTCATCCTCTCGCTGATGCAGCGGGTCGAAATGCCGAAAATAGTCGCGTAATTCCTGATAAGCGGCCACGTCCTGGTCCATCGTCCACACGCGCTTGTAATCACACAGAAAGGGGAACCCCGCGGCGACACGCGCGATGCGCGGTTCCAACGCGGCGCAGGCCAGCGAGAGCCCTCCGCCCTGGCTGCTGCCGGTCGCGCCGACCCGCCGCGGATCCACATTCGGAAGCTCCATCACAATGCGGGCGAGCAGGGCTGTATCGAGGAAGACCTGACGATAAAGCAGATCCTCCGGCGGTCCATCCAGCCCGCGAATGAAATGGCCAAAGCGCGTCGTGCCCGCGTATCCACCGATGTCCTGGGACCGTCCGCCCTGACCACGCACATCGAGTGCCGCGACGGTGAAACCCGCGGCCACCCAGCCCAATTTCGGAAACCAATCGCCCGAACTGCCCGAATACCCGTGAAATATCACCAGCCCAGGGTGATGCGGTTTCGGGTCCGCCGGCTCGAGTAGTTTAGCGTATACGCGTGCCCCGCGCGTCCCTGTAAAGGTCAGATGACTGCATCGGGCGAACGGCGCCTGAAATTCTGCCGGCTTGATCTCCACGCGCGGATCGAGTGTCCGCAGTTCCTCCAGCGCGGTCTCCCAATACTGGTCGAAGTCCGGCGGTTTGGGATTCGTACCGCCGTACGCTTTCAGTTTCTCCAACGGCAGATCAAACATCAGTGGCATAGGTCTTCTCCTCAGCGCCCCAGCCGGACGCAGGCGCAAATCATGCGACAAACGGTGCGAAGAATCAAGAACGCCCAAAGCCTGTTGCGCTCGGCATGACCCGCCCCCGCGGCCGGGCGCGTCTTGTCGGCGCTGCGTCACACGTTTATGATGGCGGCATGCGCAGGCGTGACAATCTAGACGCCACCATGAGCCTGATGGCCTTTGCAGGGGACGCGCTCGGCATCTACGGCGGCTTCCTGCTGGCCATTTGGATCCGGTTTGACCTCGGGTGGATACCGCAGCTGGAACCGGGCGTCATTCCGCCCCGTGCCCCGTATCTGGTCGGCGCGCTCGTGGCGACCACCGTGTTTCTGGCCATTTTTCGAGCCCTGGGACTGTATCGTCGGCCTCAGATGGGCCGGTTCGAGGACAAGATTCCCCGTCTGGTCCGCGCCGTCGCGCTCGGTATCGTCGCCACGATGACGCTGCCGTTCATTCTCCGCAGCGAATTCTCCTTTTCGCGCCTGACCGTCCTCATATCCTTTTTCACGATCCTCCTCACCGTCGGCCTCGAGCGCTACCTCTTGTTTCGCTATGAATTGCACCTCTACCGTCATCGCAAGACCAAGCACTGGATGCTGATTCTGGGGACGGACGCCGACGCCGCGCGTCTGGCCCGCGTTATCCAGCGCGAGCCTCGCCTCGGTATCCAGGTTGTCGGTTTTTTGCGGGTGTCCGATGCTCCGCCCGATCCCGCAATCCCGACAGAGCGGATTCTCGGCCCTGTGGAAGAGCTGGAAGCACGACTCGAGCGCGGAGAGGCGGACCGCGTGGTACTCACGGAGAGTGAGGTGGGAGGACGTCGAATTGTAGAGTGGATGCGCCTATGCGACCGCCATTTCGTTGCTTTCCAAATGGTACCCGATCTTTTCCGTGTCCTAACCAGTCGAGTAGATATTGAGACCATCGAAGGCATCCCGCTGCTCGGCATGCGGCCGTGGCCTCTGGATTTTTTTTGGAATCGCGCGATTAAACGGCTGGAGGACATCATCGGCGCCCTGGTGGGGCTGATCGTGTCGGCACCCATCATTGCCGTCCTGGCGGTGCTCATCAAGCGTTCCTCGCCAGGTCCGGTGTTTTACATCCAGGAGCGCTGTGGTGAGAGTGGCCGATGTTTCCGTCTGATCAAACTGCGCACGATGAGGATGGATGCCGAGGCGGAGACCGGCCCCGTCTGGGCGCAGGCCGATGATCCCCGCCGCACGCGCATCGGCGCCTTCATGCGACGGCACAACCTGGACGAGCTGCCCCAGTTCTGGAACGTCCTGATCGGAGATATGAGCTTGGTCGGACCACGCCCTGAACGGCCCCATTTCGTCAACATCTTCAAGGAAGACATTCAGCGTTATCAATGGCGCCATGCCGCGCGTCCCGGGTTGACGGGTTGGGCCCAGGTCAACGGGCTACGAGGCAATACGGATATTCGGGAGCGAATCCGGTACGACCTCTACTATCTTGAACACTGGTCGCTGGCCTTCGATTTCAAGATTCTCATCCGCACCTTTTTTGCCCATAAGAATGCGTACTGACCACCGAACCCTGCGGCGCACGCCTCCTTATTGAGTTTGTCGTCCGCACGCACGTCGCATATAAATCTCGTTTCATTGCGAGGCGACCGGACGAGAAAGGAGTCCGCGTACGGACTGCCCCTTTTCGGAGACGTTTATACGGAGCCTTTCTCCGAAGGGGAAATCCGAGAGCTGATCGCGTTCAATCGGACCCGGCTCGGGCGGAAGCTACTCGATCGAATGCCGGAACTGATGCGGAAGAGTATGGAAAAAACGCACGAACCGACTATGGCCGAGCTCCAGCGATGGATGGAGCGCCTCTCGCGCGAATTGGAGGAGAAATACCAGTTGAAATGATCCCACTCGCAATGTCGGCTCGTTCAAAAGCGCTGATTCCTCTTACCCACCCCCTCAGGCCTCTCTGCTAAAAAGGAGTATCAACGATGTCCCACACGATTCCTGACTTAAATATCGGCATTATCGGCTGCGGCGTGATCGCGCCTTCTCATGCGGACGCATACCGACGCCTTCCAGGCGTCCATCTCACGTGGGCCTGCGATCTGGTCGAGTCCAAGGCGCGCGCGCTGGCGTCGCGATTCGGTATCACCCGTGTGTCAACGGATTATCGCCATCTGTTGGATGATCCTCATCTCCATGCCGTGTCTATCTGCACAGATCACGCCAGCCATGCCGAAATTGCCGTTGCCGCCCTTGATGCGGGGAAACATGTCTTGTGCGAAAAGGCCCTGGCGTCCACGAAGGAAGGCCTGGATCAAATGATCGCCGCCGGCGATCGCCACCCGGATCTTGTATTCGCCGGCGTTTTTCAACATCGGTTTGATCGCATGTATCAATTCGTCAAACGCCTGATTGAAGACGGAACGTTAGGCACGCTGCTAGTGGCGAGCTGCAAGGTCCTGTGCCTCCGAACAGACGACTATTATCGAGCGGACCGCTGGCGCGGCACCTGGGAACGCGAGGGGGGGTCAGTGATGATCAATCAGGCCATTCATTTTCTTGACCTCCTGCACTGGATCACGGGCGGCATTATCGCGGTCGGCGCAGCGTTTGCCAACCTCACGCACGGTGCGACCATTGAGACTGAGGACACGGCGGTCGCCGCCGTCCGTTTTCGCAACGGCGCCCTCGGTTCTATGACCGCCACCAGCTCCAGCCATCTGCATTGGGACCCTTCGTTCTTTATTTACGGGTCCGCAGGCTCCCTAGAGCTGCGCAATGGTAAACTCTTACGCGCATCCTTCGCGGATGAGGAAACCACGCGCCGCGTGACTGATGGTCTGCAGTCTTGCGCGCAGGAGCCTGCCGGCCGTACTGCCGGAAAGGATTACTATGGACCCAGCCACCCCACGCAGATCGCTGATTTTATCGCCGCTATCCGCGAACACCGCCCACCGTTCATCCCCGCACGGGCTGCACGTGAGGCCGTGGACCTAGTGCTGGCCATCTATCGCTCCCATCGAGAAGGGCGTTGGATTCCCGTCAACCCCTAGATCACGGCGCGGGCGTGGAGAGCGCATGATGGAAAAAAGACCGCAACGCATCCAGATACGCCGGCGTTCGAAACCATCCGGCTTCATTGTGACGACCGGATAACTGGACGAATCGCTTCGGTCCGGGTGCCGCATCATAGAGGGCCCGAGCTTGAGCAATCGGGATTAGTCCATCTTCCGAGCTGTGTGCGATCAAGACCGGGATCTGGATGCGAGGCATTTTGGACAGCGTGTCGTACCGATAATGACATAACCATTGGATTGGAAGATGCGGATAGAGCAAACGGCCCACGGCTTGAATCGAGGCGAACGTGGACTCGAGGATCAGACCACGCAGCGGTTTGTCGAGAGCCAGCTGCGCGGCCACCGCCCCACCTAGCGATCGGCCGAGAGCGATTACCGGAGGACTTTCCATGTCGTTATAGCGGGCCCGCACGTACTCGAAAGCCGCACGAGCGTCGCGGTAAGTTCCCCGTTCCGTAGGCCATCCTCGGCTGCGACCATATCCGCGATAATCGAAGAGAAAAACATTCAAACCGCACCTCGCCAAATCCACGAGCAGAGACGTCAAGTCACCTATATTTTCGCCGTTCCCATGGCAGTAGATCAGAGCCCCCCGCGCTTGAGGGGCGGAAATCCACCACCCGCTCAATCGAACCCCATCTTCAGCCACAAATACTACTTCCTCGTAATCCAGTCCGACCGATCTTGGCGTTGTTTGAATATTAGCTCGAGGATGATAGACCTGGCTCCACTCAAACCACCACCACGCCAGCCACGCGAGGACCCCTACGGCTAATATGGCTATTATGGTCATCATCGCGGCTATTCAATCCTCTCTTCAAGCGAGCTCAAACCGTCTGGGGGGAGCAGGAAACAGCCAATATCCGTTGAGCGTCACGCGTACAACATCCTCAATGCGCACGCCGCCGATGTTCGGATAATACAGGCCAGGTTCTACCGTCACGATATGTCCGGCGTGTAATGTTCCTCCTCCCTCACGGAGCGACGGCATCTCATGGATTTCGAGACCCAGTCCGTGTCCCGTTCCATGAATAAAACCTTCGGATTTTCCGGCCTCGCGTTTCGTCACAAATCCCAAGGCCTCAAAAGTACGCCGCGCCGCTCGATCCGGTTCGGCCGCCTCGGCGCCATGCCGAATGCATGCCAGCGCCGCCTGCTGGGCGCGGCGCACCGCGCGGTGCATCTGCCGAAGCGCCTCCGAGGGGCGGCCTCGTACAACGGTCCTCGTCAGATCGCCCCAATACCCACTCTTTTGGTGTCGGGGAAAAATATCGAGAACGATCGCTTCGCCAGCCCGCAGCGGTCCGCTTCCCCGTTCATGAGGGTTGACCGCCTGTTTTCCGCCAGCCACGATGGTCTCCGTGCATTGACAGCCATACTTCGACGCGGTGTGTTCAATTTCATCCCGGACATCCTCGGAATAGAGGGGCCGACGCCCCTTTCTCAAGGTGCCGTCCGGCCCGATCTCCGCCGCGCGTATTTGCTCGATAGCGCGCTTCATTGCACGCACAGCGACTCGTTGCACTTCGATCAGACGGCCGATTTCATTTTTTTTCTTCACCATCCTTTCAGGCACCAGAGGACCCGCTGTTATATCCACGTGAACACCGTGTTCCTGAAGAAAACGAGCGGCGCCTACGGGAAACCAAGGGGACACCATTACCCGGCGAACTCTCTTTGCATGGAGCAAAAGACTCACCGTCTCAAAAAGAGACTTACGCTGACCCGCGGCTATTTCGGAAAAACCGAACACCCGAACGCCTTTCGATTCGGCACGCGCGCGACCCACCTCAAGGTCCGGCACCACGAGAATCCGGCCCGCCGGCCCATCGAGTAGAATCATCGCATCCACTGCTGAGAAACCAGACAGATATCGGATGTCAGCGGTGTCCGCTGGCGGCCCAATCATCAGGCGGGGGGCTGTCAATTTCATGCGTCTCACATCCTTTTTTCGCGCTTCTCAAGCATCCTACATTCGGGGGTACTTGGCGTTCATTCAAACCTTTCGCTTCACCGAATAATACGGTTTTTAGGCAAATATTTTTCAAATAAATTGGACGCTATTCAATATATCGTTGCCTTTTCCACTGATAGCAACAACCCCTTGATGCCCTCGTTCAGGTTATACGTCAACGCTCTTTTCGCGTTGCGAGCCTAACCTTTCCCTCATAAAATCGCCACGTGCCGCGCGCGGAGGAAGGGTGGGGGTGTTAATAAGTTGTTGATAAAACCCCTTGTCTTTTTTGAAAAATCGAGAGAGATTAGTATGGCCGAACATGAGTCTGCCGAGTGTGTGTGGAAAAAGGTGCGCGAGCGTTTGCGCGGGGCGGTAGCTCAGGATGTTTTTGACCGGTGGATATCCATTATCCAGCCTGGTGCGATAGAGGGAAACAGACTTACGCTCAATGTCGCGAACGATTTCTATGTTCTTTGGCTGACGGAGAATTATCTTCCTCTCATTCGGAAAATCATCGCCGAAGAGACCACGGACATTATGGACGTAGTTTTCCGCGTTTCCGACACCGTGGCCGTCGAACCCCTCGTGGCATCGCCCGTGGAGCCTGCCGAGCACGTAACGTCTTCTCGGCGACGCGTCGAACCACGCCCGACACCAACCCTTTGTCCATCATTCACATTCGATGCCTTCGTTGTCGGGCCCTCGAATTCGTTTGCTCATGCGGCTTGTCTGGCGGTCGCTCAAAAGCCAGCTTGTGCATACAACCCCTTGTTGATCTACGGAGGGCCAGGACTGGGAAAAACGCATCTCATCCAGGCCATCGGTCACCAGGTCTTTCACGCCATCAAGTCGGCTCAGGTGTGTTACCTCTCTGCCGAGTCGTTCCTCAACGAATACATTGAGTTTCTTCAGAACAACCGGCCAGCTGAATTTCGAAAAAAATATCGGAGTGTCGACATATTGCTGCTCGACGACGTCCATTTCCTGGCGGGAAAGCGAGGCGTTCAGGAGGAATTTTTCCATACCTTCAACGCCCTCTTTTACAGCCGCAAACAAATTGTCCTAACTTGTGATCGTCCCATCGCGGAAATAGAAGGGCTCGAACCACGCCTGGTTTCACGTTTTGGCTGGGGCCTTGTAACCGAGCTATCGCCTCCGGATCTGGAGACGCGCGTGGCCATCCTGCGAAAAAAGATCGAGGCTATGCAGCTCACAATCCCCAATGACGTTCTTCTCTATATTGCCGAGAACATCCAAACAGACATGCGCCGTCTGGAAGGCGCGCTAACGCGCGTTATTTCGTATGCCTCTCTTCTTCGTCAATCCCCAACCGTGGAAATGGCTGGCCGCCTGTTGCGCGACAGCGTTGATCCCGTTCGGCGCGCCCCTTCCCTGGAAGCGATTCAGCGCATAGTCGCTGAAGCCTACGACCTGCGGTTGGCGGACATGACGAGCAAACGTCGGCCTCAATCCATCGCCTTTCCACGTCAGATCGCCATGTACCTGTGCCGACGTCTGACCCATCGGTCTCTTCCGTCCATCGGCGAGGCCTTTGGCCGTAACCATGCTACCGTTATCCACGCCTGTAACATCGTTGAACGGCGGATAAAAAACGACGCTTCCTTCCGTGAGATGATCGAATGTCTCGAGAATAAAATCACACGGGGTTGAACACCATCCCATGCATCCAAGAATGAAAAACATGATAGCAACATGTTCAATCTGTGTGGATATTTCCCCCATCGCGCTCGTCGACCATTTTTTTGCGATTTTTCCACAGACTTGTTTACATCCCTCCCTCTATTCAGAACTAGTATTAAAGCCAGTCTGACAAAGATTGAAACATACAAACAGGCACGAATAATACGGCGCTTTATTTTTTGAGCATAAAGACTATTATCAAAACACGAGAATGCTCAGGAAAGGAAGGAATGGCCATGAAATTCACGGTGGGCAAAGACCCATTGATGAGCGCACTACAGAAGGCTTCCGCTGCAGTGGGCATACGAACGTCCATCAGTGTGCTCTCGAACCTTCTCTTTACCGCGGAAGGTGGCAAAGTCCATATCATGTCAACGGATCTTGACCTGAGTGTGCGTGCGACCATTCCCGCAACGATTGAACGGGAAGGCGCTACGACACTGCCGGCAAAGATTGTTCCTAGTATAGTGAGGGATGCGCCAAGCGCGGAACTGAACTTTGAACGCCTGGAGAATGAAACGACCTCCATATCCGCAGGTTCCGCGGTCTTCATGCTGCGGGGCATTTCTGCGGATGATTTTCCCCCGTTTCCTTCGGCGGTAGAGGCTCGGGCTTTGACGGTGGACCAAAAGGTCTTGAAAACGATGCTGCAGCGAGTTGGCTACGCGGCATCCACGGATGAGAGTCGTCGTGTTTTAAACGGGACGTTGCTTAGAATTAAAGAAGGTCGGTTGACCGCGGTGGCTACGGATGGACGTCGGCTCGCGCTCGTGGAACAGGACCTGGAATCGGTTGTGGAGGAGTCGTTCGATGTGATCTTACCGACGAAGGCGGTCAACGAGCTGGTTCGCTCGCTGGGCGATGAGGGCACGATGTGGGTACGAGTGATGCCGAGCCAGGCGATCTTTGAAACGGATAATTTGCAGATACGGACGAAATTAATTGAGGGAGTCTATCCCAACTTTGCACAGGTCATTCCGTCGCAGGCGGCTATGCGGATCACGATCGAACGGGAACTTTTCATGAACGCGTTGCGGCGTGTGTCCCTATTAACGAGCGAGAAAAGCAATACGGTTCGCTTGAACTTTGGAAAGAATCGGGTCGAAATAACGGCTTCCTCGGTCGATGTTGGCGACGCACGAGAAACGGTGCCGGTCAAATATGAAGGGGATGAGATCACTATAGCGTTCAATCCGACGCTGCTAATAGATCCGCTGAAGTACCTGGTCTCCGACGAGGTGACCCTGGAAATATCAAACCCGACCAGTCCTGGCGTGATTCGAACCGACGAGCCATTTCTCTATGTGATCATGCCGCTGATGATCTCGTAAGGTGGTGGTTGCCGGACTAGGATTCGAACCTAGACAAGCAGATCCAGAATCTGCGGTGCTACCATTACACCATCCGGCAGCGTCGGGATGGGCCGGTCGTAAATACCAGCACCAATTTGATACGGGTTATAAATGTTTTCAGGCGACGCGTCAATATACCGGGCCCGTAGCTCAGCTGGTCAGAGCAGGGGACTCATAATCCTCTGGTCGCAGGTTCGATCCCTGCCGGGCCCAGCTCATCGGTTACGTTTCTTGGTTTCCCACTTCTGTTGGCGCGGGGCGCTAAAGGACGCAGCTTGCGGTTTGGCAGGAGCGATGGCCGATTAGATATCCTATCCTTTAGGATTAAAGTCTAAGATAGCCGAAATGAAATGAGGAACAGTAATTGTTTAGTTGCCGCTCTGTTCATTCGTGATGTCGTCATGGCTGGCATTACGGTCGGGGCCGTGCGACATGATGAGGTAGGAAAACTGGGAACGGTTCGTATAAAGAAAAGCGCGGCCCCAAGGGTCTATAAAATCGTCGGGAAAGACAACGTTGGTAAGGGCATTGCTGGCTAGCAATCCCCACGTGGTCTCGTTCGTCATGGGTCCATTGTAGGTGCTATTGGGCACTTGACCCATGGTGGCACGGTATTCCTCGATTGCGAACTTCACTTTCTCCAGGCCGGCGAGCGCTCGCTGTCGATCGGCCTGTCGTTGCGCGTAGGTGCTACCGGCGACAATTATGCCGGCAATAATCGCGATAATCGCCATAACCGCAAGCATCTCGACGAGCGTAAATGAGGAACGATCATCGTGGGTCTGTTTGCCTCTGCACCATTCTGCGGTCTTTTTCATAGCGACTCTCCGCCTGCTGGATATTGTTGCGCGAATGGTATTCGGCGGCAAGGCATAAAAATTGGTTTGGTGCATACAGGTGTATTGGTCAACGAATGGATAGACGGGCAGCCGGTTGCGCGGCGGAAGCATGCTTAAAAGGCGGGCATTCGCAGACGAGGGGAAACGGCCTGCATCTAAGGGCTCTGTATATCTTCACCGTGGTTTCCATTCGCCGAGGGTGCCGAACCAGCCGGTCTGTCCTAACAAACGGCGGCGAGTCGACTCGTCACCGTTTGTTGCCGTATGGTCGGGCTGGAACCCGACCATACGGCTCTCCGATTCCCTCGGCGCCCAACCCGGCTAGCCCCAGCCCGCGACCTCGGCGTTCGTTATGCCCCCAACCGAAGAGCGATGGGGGAAGACGAACTTCATACATGATACATGGCTTATATAACGCAATATATACCCGCTTCCGGACCCCCAGGATCGAACAATGCGTGTTTTCAGGAGCGGCAAGAAAAACCGGCGAATGGCGCGGGGGTGTCGGGGCAAACGATATTCGTACCCGTTCGTCGACGCCTTTATCGGCCGTTCATACCCCGCGGCGTCACCGCTTCGTTCATGCAGGCGCTATTCACGTTGCGTCTCATGGAACGGTGAGGGTATAAGACGCGCCATGGCTGCTCTGGTTATACGAAACGCGCGACGGATCAATCCAGATGATGGCACTGACGAGCGGGGGGATCTGTATATCATAGACGGCCGCATTGCCGAGGGATCGGAGATTTCGCCCAGTGAGGCCGCTGTTTTCGACGCGGACGGCCGCATCGTGGTTCCGGCCCTGATTGATCTGCATGTCCATTTGCGCGAGCCCGGGAATGAAGCCGCAGAAACGACGGCGACAGGCCTGCGTGCGGCGAGGATGGCCGGTTTTGGGGTGGTGGTTGCCATGCCCAATACGATACCGCCGATAGACACCCCGGAACACGTTCGCGCGGCGCTGCGGCGCGCCGCGGCCGTAGAAGATGGCGCCATCCTATTGCAGAGCGCCTGTCTTACGCGCAGCCGAGAAGGCCGAGCGGTGGCCGATTTGGAGGCATTGGCGGCGGCGGGCGCATCGGCCTTTACGGACGATGGGTCAACGCCGCCGGAGGATGTCATCATGCGCGAGGCCATGGATCGTGCCGCGGCCCTGGGCCTTCCGATCCTCGATCACGCGCAGGACCCGACGCTTGAACGCCGGGGCGTTATGCATGAAGGCAGGTGTTCGCAGCGCCGTGGGGTGCCGGGCATTCCTGCCGCGGCGGAGATACGCATAATCGAACGTGACATTCGACTGGCTCGCGAAACCGGCGCGCGCGTTCATATCCAACATGTTTCGACGGCAGAAGGCGTCGCTTGCATCCGCGCGGCGCGCGCAGAAGGGTTGCCTGTCAGCGGCGAAACAACCCCGCATCACCTGACATGGATCGACGAAGATGTGAGGCTGGAGAACCCGAACTTCAAGGTGAATCCGCCTCTGCGATCCCGAGCGGATCGCGAGGCATTGATCCAGGGGGTGCTGGAAGGGACTCTTTCGTGCCTGGCGACGGATCACGCGCCCCATACGATTGAGGCGAAGGCGCGGGGGTTCGAGAAGGCTCCGCCCGGGATGGTGGGGCTGGAAACCGCCATCGGCGTGACATGGACAAGACTTGTGATTGAATACGGCATGCCGCCGATAGAATGGCTGCGGCGCTGGACCACCGGACCCGCCGCCGTCCTGGGTCTGCCGCCGCCGTCGCTGCGGCCGGGTGTGCCGGCGGATCTGGTGTTACTGGATGTCACGACGCCGTGGACCGTGCGAGCGGATTGGTTTTTGTCGAAGTCTCGCAATACGCCGTTTATGGGACATAAACTGTGGGGTCGCGCCGTGGCGGTATGGAAAAAAGGCCGGCAGGTGCGGGAGGTGCCCTGGGCATCTTGAGCCTCATCTTCTTCTCCGTTGAAGATGCGGATGCACACGCGTATAGTCCCGCCCATATCGAACACCGTATATGGAGTAGGCCGCATTCAACGGAAGAATCGATGACGATAAGTGAGAACGAAGTTCATCTGTACGATCCGGTTCGGGATGTAACCGCCGAGGAGATTCGTCAGCGTTTTCTCGGTCATATCAAGTACACCTGCTACAAGGATTGGCGTTCCGCGACCCCCTTCAACAAGTATGTGGCGCTCGCCAACGTCGCTCGCGATTATGCGGCGGCGCGCCTGATCGCGACACAACGCACGTATCTCGATCGCGATGTGAAACGGGTGTATTACCTTTCCATGGAATATTTGTTGGGCCGGTTGCTTCACCAACAATTGCTCGCGCTCGGTATTCTTCCTCAAACGCGAGAGGCACTGGCGTCACTGGATATGCGCCTGGAGGATGTCCTGCAGACGGAACCTGACGCGGGACTGGGCAACGGTGGTTTAGGTCGCCTGGCGGCCTGTTTTCTGGAGTCGCTCGCCTCGCTCGAATACCCGGCTTATGGTTACGGGCTGCGATATGAACACGGGATGTTCATTCAGGAGTTCGAGGATGGCTGGCAGGTCGAGAAACCCGACGACTGGCTAAAGTACGGTCTTCCATGGGAGGTCGTCCGCCCGGAATATACCGTGCCCGTGTATCTTTACGGACGAGTGGTGGAGGATCACCGGCCCGGCGGTGGCCGACGGTACCGCTGGGTGGACTGGCAGATGATCGAGGGAGTCCCTCACGACATCGGGATTCCTGGCCATCATGGAAACACTGTCAATTTGTTGCGTCTGTGGGCCTCTCGCGCATCCGAGGGGTTTCGGATCGACGTTTTCAACCGAGGTGAATACGTAAAGGCGGTCGAGAGCGAAAACTGGGCGGAAACCATTACGAAGGTACTTTATCCATCGGACAGTATCTACGCTGGCAAGGAGCTACGACTGATTCAGGAATACTTCCTCGTGACTTGCGCAATCCGCGACTTGATTCGCCGATATCGGAAAAACCACAGCGACTGGTCCTCGTTTGCGAAAAAGAACGCTGTTCATATGAACGATACGCACCCGGCGCTTGCCGTGGCGGAATTGATGCGGTTTTTTCTCGACGACGCCGATCTGCCCTGGGACGTGGCCTGGGATCTGACCACCCGGACCTGTGCCTACACTAACCACACGCTGCTGCCGGAGGCGCTCGAGCGTTGGCCGGTGGACCTGATGCAGCGGGTGTTGCCACGCCATATGCAGATCATCTACGACATCAACGCGCGGGTCCTTCAGCAAGTGGAGGTGCGTTTCCCCGGAAATGTGGAAAAAATCCGCGCGATTTCAATGATTGATGAAAACCCACCCCGACAGGTCCGAATGACCAATCTTGCTGTCGCCGGTAGCCACTCGGTCAACGGGGTATCCGCGCTGCACTCCGACCTTCTACGCCGCCGTCTGCTGCCAGAGTTCGCCGAGATGTGGCCCGAGCGTTTCAATAACAAGACCAATGGCATTTCACATCGGCGGTGGCTGCTACAGTGCAACGAGGCGTTGACTTCATTGATTGAACGCCGCATTGGCCCGGCGTTTCGACGTGACCTTGATTGCCTCGTCGATCTGGTCCCACTCGCCGACGACCCGGAATTCCGCGTGGAGTTCCGCGCGGTCAAGCGGTCGAATAAAGAGCGCCTCGCGCGCGTTATTCGGGACATGACCGGCGAGGTCGTCTCGCCGGACATGATGTTCGATGTCCAGGTCAAACGGTTGCACGAGTACAAACGGCAGTTGCTGAATGCGATGCGCATTATCGCGCTGTTCCGCCGGATCAAGGCGGATCCGGATCAAGCGGTCGTCCCCCGGGCGTTTATTTTCGGTGCCAAAGCCGCGCCGAGCTATCACATCGCCAAGCGAATCATCAAACTGATCAACAGCATTGCGCGCGTAGTCAATACGGATCCGGATGTGGATGGACGGCTGAAAGTCATTTTTCTGCCGGACTATCGAGTCTCGCTCGCCGAACTCATTATTCCTGCCGCGGACCTGTCTGAGCAAATCTCGACCGCCGGCATGGAAGCCTCCGGCACCGGCAACATGAAGATGGCCCTGAACGGCGCCTTGACCATCGGCACGTGGGATGGGGCGAATATCGAGATCGCTGAGGCGGTGGGTTTGGAGAATATCTTCATTTTTGGCCATCGGGCCGAAGAGCTCGTGGAGTTGCGCAAAAACGGGTATGATCCAAGAAAGTATTATGAGGGCGACGTCGAGCTGCACGGGGTCGTCGATGCCATCTGCCGCAACGACTTCATTCCCCACGAGCCGCATCTGTTCGCAGAGATCGTCCACGCATTGCTGGATGGAGGGGATCACTATTTTCACATGGCCGACTTTCGCCCTTACATCGAGGAACAGGACAAGGTGGCCATTCGGTATCTGGACGTGGAAGACTGGTCGCGTCGGGCTATCCTGAATGTATCCCGCATGGGGCGTTTTTCGAGTGACCGGACCGTTCGGGAATATGCGGAGCATATCTGGGGACTCAAACGATGCCCCATTTCGCTTCCGTCAGGAAACGGAAGGAAACGCTCGGTATGAGCGAGCGAGGTGCGAGGCGGCAATTCGCAGGATTTCTTTTGATGGCGGTTGCCGTGGCGCTGTTTAGTTCGGTCGAGGTGGCCGCAAAAGGCCTTGGCGGCGCCGTGCCTCCCTTGAGACTGGCGTTTATCCGCTTCTTTTCGACGGGCCTCGTGCTGACGCCGGTCGCTTTCATTCTCTGGCGGCGAGCGGGACGTCGGATCACTCTGCGCGACGGCGTCATCCTCGGCGGCTTGGGCCTTATCGGAGTGACAATAACGATCGGGCTCTTTCACCTGGCTATCTTGTATCTGCAGGCGAATGTCGCGGCCATTGTGTTCAGCGTCCATCCGGTCTTTGTCGCCCTCCTGGCCCCGACCCTTCTGCCGGAGTCGTTATCCCGCCGCACCCTGGTCGCCGCAATGGTCGGCGCACTGGGCGTGGCCGCCTTCGTGGCCGACGCTGGCGGTGTCTCCGTTCATGCGACGACAGGTGTCTTACTGATGCTTGGTTCCGTCTTGGGCTTTGCGCTTTACACCATAATGGTCAAACGATGCGCGCCCGTGTATGGGGCCATCGAAATCACCGGTGTGGCCTCGCTTCTGGGTGGAGTGCTACTTTGGCCCTTGAGCGTGTGGCGGGAAGGTCTGCGCTGGGCCCCCTTGACTTTGCCGCAGGTTGCCGCCACAGTGTACTTGTCTTCGATGACGACAGCGCTGGCTTATGTACTCTACTTTTTGGGATTGCGGAGGGTGGACGCTTCACAAGGGGCGATATTCTTTTTTGTCAAGCCGGTGCTGGCGTCACTATTGGCCTGGGGGATCCTCGGCGAACGGCTGACAATGTGGATGTTTGTGGGCGCCGCGTTGATCCTCTTGTCCATGGTGTTGTCGCTGGCTCAAGGCGCAGGTGCCAGTGATCGTTCGAAAAAAGAAACGACGCGGGTCTGAAGCAGTTGAAAATGCGTACCGGGTTGCACGGGTGAAAGAAGAGAGAAGGGAGAATATCGAATGGCCAGTCGTATCGTGCTGATCGGGGCCGGCAGCGCTCAATTTGGACTCGGAACACTTACGGATATTTTTTTAAGCGAACCCCTCCGTGGGGCGACGGTTGTTTTGTGTGACATCAACGCCGATGCGCTCCAAAACGTCCACCGTCAGGCCATCACCTACACAGAGGCCCATCAAGTGCCCGTCCGTGTGGAGGCGACGACAGACCGTGGCGCGGCGCTTAAAGGCGCGGATTTCGTCGTCATCTCCATTGAGGTTGGCGACCGGTTCGCACTCTGGGAGCAGGATTGGCGCATTCCGCAGCAGTTCGGCATCCGTCAGGTATACGGGGAAAATGGCGGCCCCGGGGGGCTTTTCCACTCGCTCCGCGTGATTCCTCCCATTCTCGAGATCTGCGAAGATATCCGCCGGCTCTGTCCGGAGGCATGGGTGTTCAACTTCTCGAATCCGATGACTCGTATCTGCACGACCGTTAAACGCAGGTATCCCGATCTGCGCTTGATCGGCCTGTGTCATGAAATCGCATCGCAGCCCCGAGAACTCCCCGAAATTCTCGGCATGCCATTCGAGCGGATGGAAATCGTCGCCGGCGGTTTGAATCACTTCTCGTTTTTATTGGAAGCTCGTGAACGCGATACGGGACGGGACCTTTATCCGGATATTCGAGCTCGTGCGCCCGCGTTCTATGCCGGCAAACGGGAACGCGGACTTTTCCGCATGCTCTTGGAACGATATGAGCGTTTGCCTATTACGACCGATAGCCACCTCGGAGAATACATTCATTGGGCATGGGATGTGGTGGACCATCAGGGTATTCTGGATTTTTATCGGGCCTATCAGCGCTATTGCGCCAAACGAGCGACGGAAATGGGCAAGCCGAGCGGCGAGCGGGTCATCCCGATGATCGAGGCGCTGATCGGCGGCCGCCCCTTGCGCGAGTTGGCGGTCAATGTCATGAATGATGGATGGATTTCGGAGCTGCCACGCGATATTGCCGTCGAAACCCCGGCCCGGATCGACGAACGCGGTTTGCATCCCGAAACCCTTTTGGGGATTCCGAAAGGCATTGCCGGACTGTGGCGCAACCAGGTCGCGGTTATTGATCTGACAGCGGAGGCAATCTTGAGGTGTTCGAAAGATCTGGCACTCCAGGCATTGCTCGCCGATCCAGTGGTCCACAGCGTTCGTGCCGCGGAGCAGACGCTGGCCGTCCTGTTGGAATACCAGAAGGATTATCTCGGATACCTCCATTGACATTTGACTTTTCGCGACTTCCGGTAGATTCTCCCGAGGTTGATATATCGCAAGGCGGAACGGGATAGACGTTCTTGGAGGGCGATCAGATGCGAGACGGCAAGCCAGTCATTCTGTATGTGGACGACGATCAGGATTTTCTCGATTCGATGCGGGCGATCCTCGAGGCAAACGGCTACATCATGGAGGAGGCGATCTCCGCGGAGGTCGCGCTGCGCAAGTTCAAGGCCGAACGCCCCGACCTCATCATCATCGACCTCATGATGGAGGAAGTGGATTCGGGTATCTCGCTGGTCAAGGACTTGCGGCTGCTTCAGAACACAGCGCCGATCTACATGTTGAGCTCAGCGGGGGATCAATTGAATCTGGCGACGAACTATGCCGAACTCGGATTGGATGGCGTTTTCCAGAAACCAATCCAGCCGAAGCTGATGTTGAAGACCTTGCGGGAAAAACTGGGCGTCTGACCAGATAAGACCGCTTCTTCCTTCCGCCCCAGGCCCGCTTCATTTTTCATGAAGCCCGGGCACGTCCGTTGTTGTTGGTGTTGTCTCCCTCGTGCTGTCTCCTCGCGCCTCTGTTGGTCCGACTTGTGAACTGGCGGATCAGCGCTGCACTGAGCTTCGGGCCTCCACGCAAAGAAAACGAGCCGATTATGATGGGCGTGAAGATCATAAATTTGACAGATTGAAAAGTTGAGGCATTTTGCCATTAAAGGCGAAATGGAGAAATAAGTCATGACCTTGCACCAACGTAGAAGGTGGGCAACTTGTGCGGCCGGGTTGTTTTTCATCGGAATGGCGCGGGCGCAGTTGATCCTGTTTGTGAGCGAGTACAGCACCGGCAACGTACGGGGATTCAACTACACGACCGGTGTCGAAATCCCGCTTCCGTCCACCTATATGCCGGTGGGCGGCTCCGCCGCGGGCGCCGACGGAATGGTAACGGATTCGGCGGGAAGGCTCCATGTCAATCGCGACGGCGGCGCGATTTATCGGCGCAGTCTCGACGGGACATCGTTCAGCCTCTTCACGACCATCGGCGGCAGTCCCACATTGCTGGACGCCGCTCAGACGAGCACCCATCACTTCGCGGCGCATTATGGGACGCCCTATATCTACCAGGTGAATCTATCCGACGGGACCTATACAACCCTCACGGGCCCCATCGGTTTCAGCACCGCCGACGGCATCCGGATCGGGCCGGATGGGCGACTGTATGCCGTGGACAGCTCGGACGGGCAGATCTTCGCGTATGACTTGAGCTCGTCGGCGTGGACGACCTTTTTGAACACGTCGCCGACCATCGGCATCGCGTCACAGATGGAATTTTCCGGCGATTACGTTTATGTGAGCCGCACCATCGGAAGCGAAGGTCGGATTTATCGCTACGAACTTCTCGCTGCAGGCAATTATGGGCTGGGCCTCAATCCTGCTTCGGAGACCCTGATCGGCAGTATCGGAACCACGACGGCCACCGGTATTCGTATTGGGCCGGATGGGCGCCTCTACGCGAACGCTTTTAACAATGGTCAGGTTTGGCGCTCCAATGTCGGCATCACGGCGATGGAGTCCTCGGCCTTCATCACGGGGCTGAACAGTCCCGGTTCTCTGTACTTCGCCGCGATCCCCGAGCCTGGAATCGTAATTCTGATCACGTTGGGCGCACTGGCCATGGCGACCGGTCGCCGCCGTATGGCGGTGCGCATGGGTGAAGATTGCGGGCGATAAGACCTTTTCTTTTCAAGAAACCAGTCCGTTGTACCGCCCAAGGGAACGATCCGAACAGAGGATCGCCTACACCTTCTCCTCCTCGAGCCAGCGCACATATTCCGCCACGCCGTCCTCAAGCGAAGTGAAGGCTTCAGGGTAGCCGATCTGACGCAGGCGCATGATGTCGGCACGTGTGTCGTACTGATATTTGCCGCGGATGGCCTCCGGCATCTCGATGTACTCGATGCGGGGCTCGCGCCCCATCGCGGTGAAGACTGCCCGCGCGAGGTCATTCCACGTCCGGGACTCTCCCGTGCCGCAGTTGTACAGGCCGCCAACTCGTGTTTCGTCGGCGAGAAACAGGAGGACCCGCACCGCGTCGCGCACATAGAGAAAATCCCGACGTTGTTCGCCGTCGGCGAAATCGGGGCGATAAGAGCGAAACAGCTTCACGACTCCCGTATCCAGAATCTGGCCCCAGGCCTTGTGTACGACCGAGCGCATATCCCCTTTGTGCGCCTCGCGTGGGCCGTAGACGTTGAAAAATTTTAGGCCAGCGATGCGGTCGAAAAGGCCCTGCCGATGCGCCCAGAGGTCAAAGAGATGCTTGGAAAAGCCGTACATATTCAACGGGCGCAAGGCGAGGAGCGTGTCCTCGTTGTCCTCGAATCCGGCCGATCCGTCGCCGTAGGTCGCCGCGCTGGAGGCATAGACGAAGCGGATGTCGTTCTGTAGGCACCATTCGCACAGTTCGCGGGTGTAGCGATAGTTGTTATCCATCAGATAGTCGGCGCGCAGTTCGGTGGTGGAGCTGCATGCGCCGAGGTGGATGACGACGTCCACCCGCTGCAGGGCGTCGTGGCGCAGCGCGAAGCGGAAATCGTCTTTGTCTATGAAGTCGCTGAATTCGAGCCCGACAAGGTTGTTCCACTTTTCGTTGGCGCCGAGATGGTCCACGACGAGGATATCGCGCTCGCCGCGCTCGTTCAGCGCCGCGACGGTATTGCTACCGATGAATCCTGCCCCTCCGGTGACGATGTATTTTGCGCTCATGACAATCTCTCCTGGCCGGCCGCGGCGCCGCGGATTCGCCGAATCAACGCGCTGGTCGAGAGCCCTTCGACGAGGGGAGCGAGCACCACGCGCCCGCCGCGCCGTTCGACCGTCTCTCGCCCGCTGACGTAGTGCGCCCAGTCGGCGCCCTTGACCAGTACATCCGGCTCCAGCTCCGCGATCAGGGCGGCCGGCTCCGGTTCGTCGAAGACGACCACGGCATCCACGCATTCGAGTGCGGCGACGAGTAAGGCGCGCTGATCCTGCGGCACCACCGGTCGTTCCGGCCCCTTGAGATGACGCACGGAGGCGTCCGAATTGAGGCCGACGATCAATGCACCGCCCTCGGCCCGCGCGCGGTTCAGATAGTCCGTGTGGCCGACGTGCAGCAGATCAAAGCAGCCGTTGGTGAAGACGACGGCGCGCCCTTCGGCCCGCCAACGCGCCGCTAGAGCGCGCGCGTCGGCACGGGAGAGGATTTTGCGGCGCGGGTCGCGAACCCGCGCCGGCGGACTCAGGAAATCGTCGCCCGCGGCTTCCCTTATCCGTTCGCCGTTCACATGGCCTCCGCCACCGCCTCGCCGAACGCGCTGCACGAGACCTCGCGCGCACCGTCCATGAGGCGGGCAAAGTCGTAGGTGACGGTCCTCTGCGCGATGGCGCGTTCCATGCCGGCGATGATGAGATCCGCCGCCTCGGTCCAGCCGAGGTGACGAAACATCATCTCGCCGGAGAGGATCAGCGAACCGGGGTTGACTTTGTCCTGATTTGCGTATTTCGGCGCCGTGCCGTGTGTGGCCTCAAACACGGCATGGCCGGTGTCGTAGTTGATATTGGCCCCAGGCGCGATACCGATGCCGCCGACGCAGGCGGCGAGGGCATCCGAAATGTAGTCGCCGTTGAGGTTGAGCGTGGCGATGACGGAATATTCCTCCGGACGGGTCAGAATCTGCTGCAGAAAAGCGTCGGCGATGACGTCCTTGATGACGAGCCGTCCGCCGTCGGGCTGCCGGATGACCTGCCACGGCCCGCCGTCCATTGGCTCGGCGCCGAATTCTTCGCGCGCGACGGCATAGCCCCAGTCGCGGAAATAGCCTTCCGTAAACTTCATAATGTTGCCCTTGTGCACGAGGGTGACGGATGGGCGCCGATGTTCGAGGGCATAGCGAATCGCGGCGCGCACCAGGCGAATGGAACCTTCGCGTGAGACCGGTTTGACGCCGATGCTGGAGGTTTCGGGGAAGCGAATTTTTTTGACGCCCATCTCGCGCTGAAGAAACTCGATGACCCGCCGGACCTCCGGCGTGCCGGCGGCCCATTCGATGCCCGCGTAAATGTCTTCGGAATTTTCGCGGAAGACGACCATGTCGGTCTTCTCGGGGTGGCGCACCGGCGACGGCACACCGGTGAACCAGCGCACGGGGCGCAAGCAGACGTAGAGATCGAGCTCCTGGCGCAGCGCAACATTGAGGCTGCGGAAACCCCCGCCGATGGGCGTGGTCAGCGGCCCCTTGATCGCCACGCGGAAACGGCGAATGGCGTCGAGAGTCTCGTCCGGCAGCCACACACCTTCGCCATACACTCGCACGGCCTTCTCGCCGGCATATACCTCCATCCAGGCGACGCGTCGGCGGCCGCCATATGCCTTCTCGACAGCCGCATTCCATACCCGCATCGCGGCGCGCGTGATATCCGGCCCGATACCGTCGCCTTCTATGAACGGCACAATGGGGCGATCGGGTGTTCGAATGACGCCGCGCTCATCCGCTTCGACGACCCCGCCTTCCGCGGGGATCCGTATATGACGATAATCGCTCATTATTTCCTCATTCCGTCCTTTGGGTCTGGCTGGGAGACAGCCTCCCACCGAGGCGCATCGTTCCACAGGTCTTCCAGGGCGTAATAGGCGCGCGTATCGGGCAGGAACAGGTGCACAACCGCGTCGCCCAGGTCCAGCACCACCCACCCGCTTTCCGGATCGCCCTCCATGCGACCCTTGGCGTGTCCGGCCTCGTCCACTCGGGACCGCGCCTCCATGGCCAGGGCCTTCAAGTGCGGCGCGCTGTTACCGCTGGCAATGACGAAGTAGTCCGTGATTCCGGAAATGCCGCGGACGTCAAGCGCCACGGGATTCACGCCTTTTTTCTCGAGGAGGGCGTCCCACACCACGCGCACCAGTTGTTCGGCGTTCAGAATCAAGTTCTCACTCAACCCGAGGCTGTTAGTCCGTATCCGGCCAAACGGTTTAAATATAGAGTCGATGTCGGCGAATATAGTCGGCGACCGCGGAAGGTACAAGATAGCGAATGGAACGGCCTTCGGCAAGACGGCGGCGAATCTCTGTGGAGGAAATGCCGACGGCATGACCGGGCACAACGACGGGCGGAGGATCGGGCGCCGGCAGGCGGGCGGACGGCCATCGGACGGCGTGGCCGGGCCGTCCGATGATCGCCAAGCGGCACTGCCGTAGCAGCTCACGGATCTCGTACCACCGATGTAAGTCCCGCAGCGAATCTCCCCCGAGCACGAGCCAGAGGCTCGCATCTGGGCGGACGCGACGAAAATGGCGAATGGTGTCGATCGTGTACGACGGGCCGGTGCGTCGCATCTCCCATCGGCACAAGGCCATGCGGCGATCCCCGGCAATCGCGAGCGCGACCATGGCGCACCGATGTTCGGCGGAAGCCATAGACGCCCCGACCTTGAGCGGAGAACAGGCAGCCGGGACCCAATACAACCGATCCAGCTTCAGGGATTCGACCGCATCGGCGGCGGCGATCCGGTGCCCCAGATGCACGGGGTTGAACGATCCGCCGAAAATGCCGATATTTTTTCCCTTCATGTGCCAAGCGCAAAACGCCAAGCGCTCGCGCCGAACGGCATCTTAGCGGGAAAGTTTCAGTTTTTCGAGCTTCGGGGCGATCACCATGCGGCAGTAGCCGGCGTCCGGATTGCGGCGGAAATAGTCCTGGTGATAGTCTTCGGCCGGCCAGAAGGTTCCGGCCGGCTCGATGCGCGTCACAATCGGACGATCATACGCCTTCGCGGCTTCCAGCCGCGCACGGGACGCCTCCGCGACACGACGCTGCTCCTCGGAATGGTAAAAAATGACCGAACGATACTGCGTGCCGACATCCGCCCCCTGGCGATTCAATTGGGTGGGGTCGTGCATCTTCCAGAACCATTCCAGAAGCTGTTCGTAGGAGACAACCGCCGGATCGTAGACCACCTGCACCACCTCGGCGTGGCCGGTATCGCCCCGGCAGACTTCCTTGTAGGTGGGGCGTTCTTTCGTGCCGCCCATGAAGCCGGACGTCACGGAGCGCACACCCTCGATCCGCTCGAAGACCGCTTCGGCGCACCAGAAACAGCCGGCGCCGAACGTGGCGACGGCCGTAGTAGACGGATCGGCATTTTTCTTTTCCGCGGCGTTCACGTTCATCTTTTCTCCTGATACAACGGCGGCAACAAGAAGAACTGCCGCGCGAATACCTGGATGACGAATGCACATGACCGTAACAATATGCCTCTTGGTCTGCCCTTTTTCAAAGCGTATTCGCCGCTCTTCGTCCATAGCGGCTGAGGGGGGCGCGGAGAGATCGGCGCCGGTTTTTCCCCGCATTCTTCTGAGCCATTGGCGCTGAGCAATTTAGGGAAAGGAAACGCGTCTGAAGGCGATCATGGATAACATTCTTCAGTATCCGTCTCACGAAGTGCTGTCCCCTTCAACCACAATCTGAAAGCCGCTTTCAACTCCCCTTCCGAGTAGACCCTTGTCGCCGTCTCCCTTTTCGTCTCCGGGCTGTGGCGCAGCAGGTCGAGGGCGGAGGGTCCGGAATCACGCCGGGGTATCGTTCCGTCGGCAACGGATCGAACAACTTGCTCTCTCCTTTGCGTGCTTCTATCATTTTTCCACGTCGCAGGGGGCGCTCCTGCGGGGCGGTGATTTTGATCGCTGGTGTGATGGAGGGGCCTTGCGCAAAGCTGCGAAACGGCTTATCTTGGGGAGGATATGATTTCAACATTTCCAACGGCAGCCGAGGTATATGAGCGGCTGAAAGCGCGGTTGGCGCGCGTAGTTCCGGATGTCGAGTTGCGGATCAAGGCGGAGATTGCCGCGGAAATCCTCCGATTAAAGGCCGAACGCAATGCCCTTATCCTCGCGCATAATTACATGGAGCCCGCGCTCTTTTATTCTGTACCGGATTTCCAGGGCGATTCCCTGGATCTGAGCCGAAAGGCCGCTCAGACGGACAAAGACATAATCGTATTTTGCGGCGTGAGGTTCATGGCCGAGACCGCTAAAATTCTTAATCCCTCGAAAACCGTACTGCTGCCGGCAAAAAAGGCTGGCTGCTCGCTCGCGGAAAGCATCACGGCAGAGGATGTGCGCCGCCTGCGGCAGCAATTTCCCGGCGTGCCGGTCGTCAGCTACGTGAACACGTATGCCGAAGTGAAGGCGGAGTCGGATATCTGCTGCACCTCCTCCAACGCGGTCGCCGTCGTGGCATCGTTGCGGAGCGACCGCGTAATCTTTCTGCCGGATGAATATCTGGCCTCGAATGTGGCGCGCGAAACCGGCAAACGGATCATCTTCCCGACCCGCCTGCCTCCGGCGACGCGTTTCGAGGAGCTGGAATACGAGGTAATCGGCTGGACCGGCCGCTGCGAGGTGCACGAGAAATTCACCGTCCAGGACATTGAAAACGCGCGCCGGCAGTTTCCAGATGTGGCGGTCCTGGCTCATCCCGAATGCAGCCCTGAGGTCGTCGCGGCGGCCGATTTTTCCGGAAGCACTAACGCGATGATCCGCTATGTGAAGGAACATGCCGCTTCGCGCTACCTGATTCTGACCGAATGCGCGATGGGCGATAACATTGCCGCAGCCAATCCCGGGAAGGAAATGGTGCGCATGTGCTCTATTCGCTGCCCGCATATGAACGAGATTACGCTGGAGGACACACGCGACGCGCTGCGGTTCAACCGCTATGTGATCGAGGTGCCGGAGGCGATCGCGCGACGAGCGCGCGTCGCGCTCGAGCGCATGATCGCCATTGGGTGATCGCATCTCCCCTGTCCCGTCTCCCGGCGGTAGCGGGGCCCTGAGTGGAGCTGCCACAGGAACTTGTGGCCACGTAAGGCTCGGGTTCGCTCACCCACCCACGGGCGCCGCACGCTCAATACTTTACGCTGCAGCCGTAGGCCTTCGTGGAGGGTGTTTCGACCGGTCGGCCCGCCCATGCGGCCTCGAGCGTCGCGCGGACATAGTTTTTCGCCTCCGGGATGTCCTTCGGATCGGCGCTCGGCTTGTCATCCAGCGCGCCCGCATAGATCAGAACGCCGTTCGGATCAATAACAAACATATGCGGCGTGTTCGTTGCTTGATAAGTCCGTCCGATCTTGCCGTCGGCGTCGAGCAGCACGGCCTTGGCAGCCACCTGCCATTTCTCTATGCGCTTTTTCCATTCATCGGCCGTGAAGTGGCCCTGTTTGCCGGGCGCGGAAGAGCAAATGCTCAGCCAAATAATCCCTTTTTCGGCGAGTTCTTTCTGCAACGCTTGCATCGCGCCCGCGTTATAGAATTTACGCACAAACGGACAATCGTAATTCGTCCACTCTAGGACGACGTAAGAACCGCGAAAGTCCGCCAGCGAATACGCCCGGCCGTCAACCGATGGCAAGGCAAACGCGGGCGCTGCTTCGCCAACCATCGCCGTAGGCGCCTCCGCAAACGCCCCGAGGACCGTTCCAATAGCCACCACTATCCATCCGATTACTGTTCTCATCATAGTCCTTCCTTTCGCGATCCCGCATTGCTTCTCGACATGGAAATCGCGGGGTCATTTCCATGGTCACTGGCACCCCGACGCCGATTCTTAACCTCATTGTTCTCGTTCCAAGTGAGTCGCCGAGACGCGCATAAACTGCTCGTTCGGCGGTCTCGGATGTCCGTCGCCTTCCCTCAACACCCCTTCCAGTCGCTCGCCGACGCGGTGACGGCGCGCCGTCTTCGGCAGCCGCAACACATATCTTCCATGATCTTTGCGCCACTCTTGAGGCGCCGCCGGCTCCGTCAGATCGTCCATCTCAGGAATGAAAACCAGCTTCGCCAAGGCCTTGGCATCCCATTCAGGCGGGGGCACGGTGTACAGCACCACGTGGTCATCGTGATCGGTGAAAAGAAAGCGCCATGCCGGCTGCTCTCGAGGGATGCGTCGTTCAAATTCGAACAGTATGGCGCGGTCCGAGTCTGGCGCATCCTCGCTCTTCCCTGTGCGCAGCACCAGCGAAAGATCCGCGCCGCCGGGCACACAGGATTCGCGACAGAGCAGCCAGTCGATGCGCGCAGTCAAACGGACGGCCGCGATAGGACCGAAATCCCCCGGCGCGCGGACAGTCGCCCAAAAGACCACTTCGTCGGCATATCCGTGGCTGATCAGCGGCGGTTCGACAAAGCGGGCGGGTATGGGCCATTGTGTCGGGCCGATCTCGAATTCGGACGGCGCTTGCCATTGGATGCGCGTCGGCAACCCGCCGTCGCCGGGGTTGATCCAGTACATATGGGCGCCGGGCGGAATGCGCACGTGCACCCCAATTTTAAATGTCTCGCCGGCGCGGATACTTCGTCGGTCGGAGATCATGCGCGCTTCCGCGATCAGCGGCGTTTCGGCATGGGCGACCGCCCGGGGCAACACTGCAAGCAGAGAAAAACTGAATTGGAGCACGATGCGTATCATCACCCCAATCTACGTTGTCTGCTCTCATATGCAAATGCCGACCTTGTTCACGCGTCCTGTCGCCGATTGCCCTCGAAAGGGGCCTTCCGTTCGAAATCCGGAAAGAACGCGTCATCCGGTTCAAATTCCTGAAGATAGACGTGCTCGAATTCCAGCTTTTCCACCTCAGTCCGCACCCGGTCGTATTCCTCACGGGAGATCCGACGCGCAAATTCGCCGCGGCTCCGACAGGCAGGCACGGGGCGATACTGGCTCATGACGGAAATGGGCAGGCGCGGACCAAACTCATCGCGCAGACGGCGCAGGGCCGCGAGGCTGTTTTCGATGTGTCCGGGCAGAATGAGATGGCGCACCAACACGCCCTCGCGCGCGGTTGGCATTCGGTCGTTCACAGCGAAGGGAAAGAGAAAACCCTTGTGGGAAACCATTTCGCGCAGGGCCGCCATCGCTGTTTCCGGATAGCGCCTGTCGCCCATGCACACGAACGCCAGATCGGCGTCGGCGTATTTGTAATCGGGCAGGAAAATGTCCATCCACCGTGCATAGTCGCTGACCCGCTCCGGGCGCACATAACCGGACGTGTTCAGCAGCAGCGGAATGGCCTGGTCTTCTTCCCGTAATCGCCGGGCCAATGCCGCAAGGTGGGGCCAGAAATGGTCCCCCGTAACGAAGTTGAGGTTGTGCACACCGCGCGCGATGAGGCCTTGGGCGAGCTGATATAAGGTTTCCGGGCTGACGGGGGTTCCGACACCTTCACGGGAAATCTGGTAATTTTGACAAAAAAAACACCCACAGGAACAGCCGCGAAAAAAAATCGTTCCCGATCCGCCGGTTCCCGAAAGGCCGGGTTCCTCGCCGAAATGAGGTTCCGCTGAAGCGATCGCGCATACCGCGGTCTCGCCGCACGCGCCGATTTCTCCGGCCAGCCGATTGACTCCGCAATCGCGCGGACACAAGCGGCATGGGGCGTAAGTGGCGTAATCCGGTCCCGACAGGCCGTCTAGCATGTCTTTCTTGTTCATGTTTTGGTGAATCAAGCGTCTGTGCAACCGTTTTATAGCTCAATGTTCGCCGAGGCGCCTTGGCCGGCGAAAATGGACAAAAATGGAATCAGACCCGGAGGTGACAACTCATCGGCGATGGTCATGGGCGCGGATGCGGGCGCATCAACCGGAGGCCACTTCAGAAACAGCAAAGGCGGTTCTCCTCAACCCTGCTTGAATATTCTTGAAAATGATTATTTTTGCAGTCGCTCGATGAATCGAGCCATTCGCGCCATGGCTTCTTTGATGTCCTCCATCGCGGTGGCGTAGGAGCAGCGGATATGGCCCTCGCCGCACGCCCCGAACGCCGTGCCGTGCACCGCTGCGACTTTCTCCTCTTTTAGCAGGCGCAGGACGAATTCTTTCGAAGGCAGGCCGAGGCCGGCGACACACGGGAAGGCGTAAAAGGCACCCTCCGGCATCACGAACGGCAGGTCCATCTCGCGAAAACTGGCCGCGATGAATCGCCGCCGGCGATCGTATTCCTCCCTCATCTCCGCCACGTCACGATCTGGCTGTTTCAGCGCCTCGATGGCCGCCTCCTGACTGAGTACCGGAGCGCAGAGCATCGTGTACTGATGAATCTTCATCATCGCCTCGATCAGCTCCGCCGGGCCGCATGCATAACCGAGGCGGAATCCGGTCATGGCAAAGGCCTTCGAAAACCCGTGCAGCAAAATGGTGCGCTCTCGCATACCGGGTTGCGACAGCAACGAAATGTGGCGTCGCCCGTAGGTCAGCTCCGAGTAAATCTCGTCGCTGAGCACCAGCAGGTCACGATCGATCGCGAAAGCCGCGATCTCCCGCACCTCCTGTTCCCTCAGCGCGGCGCCGGTCGGATTATTGGGGAAATTTAGGATCAGGAGACGCGTCCGATGGCTTGCGCGTTGTTCCAGCATGGAGCGCGTGAGGCGGAATCCCTCCTCCATCCGCGTCTCCACAGCGACAGGCGTCCCGTGGGCGAACGTCACCAGCGGCCGATAGGACACATAGCAGGGTTCGTGATAGAGCACTTCGTCGCCGGGATTGACCAGTGCGCGAACGGCGAGGTCCATCGCCTCGCTGACGCCCACGGTGACGAGAATCTCGCTCTCCGGATCGTACTCCACACCGAAAAACGATTTCACATATCGCGCGATCGCCTGCCGCAGCTTCAGAAGTCCCAGATTCGATGTGTAATGTGTGGCGCCGCGTTCCAGCGCGAACACCGCGGCCTCTCGCACATGCCAGGGCGTGTCAAAATCAGGCTCTCCGACGCCCAGGCTGATGACATCGCGCATCGTGCTGACGATGTCGAAGAAATCCCGGATGCCGGAACGCGGCACGTTGCGCACGTGATGCGCGACGCAATCAAGGGCTGACCTGGATGCGTTCATACTCATCGGGGGTTTCCATCAAAACGCCGTGTTTCTTGTAGGTCTTCAGTAAAAACGAGGTCGTCGTGGCCGTCACGCCGGGCAATGGCGCCAGTTTCTCGCTGACGAACGTCGCCACTTCCTTCAAGGTACGGCCCTCGACGAAGAGCAACAGGTCCGCCTGCCCTGACACCAGATGTGCCGAGACGACTTCCGGGAAACGGCTCGCTCGCATCGCCACGTGGTTGAATCCACCCTCGCGCTCCGGCGTCACCTTGACCTCGATGATCGCCATGACACGGTCGTTGCCCAAAGCGTCCTCGTTCAGGATGGCCTGATAGCCCCGGATAATACCGCGCTTCTCAAGATCAGCGATCTCGGCGCGGACTTCATCCGGCGTGCGGTCCAGCATCTTCGCCAGATTTTCTACCGACTCCCGCGCATTGATCATTAACAATCTGAGCAGCTCATTCATGGTGCACACTCCTGTGTTCGCCCACACCGAAAATAGCCGTTCATGATACCGCGGGTTATCCTCAGGTCGAGTAGAATCCGGGCCGATGGCGCCGGGAGATGGAGCGACAAAGACGAGCGCGTGCACAAGGGGGCAACATTCCCCCCCTTCGCCTTGTCCGGAGCCGTGCGGGCAGGTGGAATCGGCTCACCTCAATTCCGCACGCCTCTCGCGACAAGCGCAGCGGCGACGAGCGCAAGGACGCCGCCGAAAACGAACGGTGCGCCGACGTGGGTGCGGAAAAGCAGACCCGCGATCACGCTGGCCGGCAAAAGGCCCAGTCCGACAATGGTCTGGTACATGCCCAGCGCGGTCGCCCGCGATTCCGCAGGGGCGAGCTCCGCCACGAGCGCCTTCTCCACGCCTTCGGTCATCGCGTAGTACACGCCGTACAGCGGCCATAACAGCCAGAGCCCCAGGGCGCGGTTCGCCGGCAAAAGGCCGAAGGCCGCATACACGACGGCGTAAAGCCCGTAGCCCGCCGTCAGCAATTTCCGGCGGCCTATGCGGTCCGACAGCGATCCGAACGCGGCGGATAGCAGGGTGGTCGTCAGATTGAAAACGATGTACATCAGGATGGTCGTCGAAAGCGTCATGCCTAGCGATCGGCTGCGGAGCAGCAAAAACTGGTTCGACGAGTTGCCAAGCGTGAAAATGAACTGCGCCAGGAAAAACCGCCGCAGCCGCCGGTCGTAATGACGGAGATTCAGGTCGGGGCGCGGATGAGGGCGATCGGCCAGCGGCGGGCTCGCGCACGCCTCTCGCACGGGCAGCAAAAAAAGAAGCCCGACGATGGCGGGCAAAAACGAAAGGCTGAACAGAATATAAAACGCGCGCAGGCTCGACAAGTTACCGGTGTGGGGGTCTAGAAAGCGCAGGCAGACCGCCCAGGCGAGCAACGCGCCGAGGGTGGCGCCGGCGAAATCCATGGCCCGATGCAAACCATAAGCGCGCCCTCGCGCCGATGTGGCGGCGGATTCGGCAATCAACGCGTCGCGCGGCGCCGTGCGGATGCCTTTGCCGACGCGATCGAGAAATCGGGCCAGGAGCAAAATCGGCCAGCCGAGGGACGCGAGAAACAGCAGCAGTCGCGCCAGCGCGGACAGCCCGTATCCCCCGATGGCCATGCGTTTGCGATTGCGGATGCGGTCCGAGTGGTAGCCCGCAGCCACTTTCGTCAAGGCCGCGGTGGATTCCGCGATACCTTCGATGACGCCCAGCACGGGCCCCACCAGCGCCTTCTGAGCCGTAAGGATCCAGCTCACGAAGGCTTGGTAGAGGGGATAGACCATTTCGGTGGAAATGTCGGTGAATAGCGACGTCATCCCCACGAGCACGATGTTGCGGCCGATGGCCGTGGAGGCGGCATCGGCCGATTCTGCGCCGGCGGCGCGAGACGATGCGGACGGCTCCTCTGGCGTCTTCATGGGACCTCCTGTTGTTGTTCATTCGCCGGACGCGCGCCACGCATCGAAACTGTCGAACACCGTCAACGCGTGTGTCTTCATGCAGTCGCCGTCGAAAAGAAAACGCCCGCGAAAGAATTTACCCGCCAGAAAATGCGGCAGCCAGACGCGATCATCCTCCCACATTCGATCGTAGGGAACGGCATCCGTGGGAACCCATAGCGGCGCGGCCTCGTCCGTTTCCGCGGGCTCGCCGTCGCAACTATCGGACCGAAACACATGCACTTCGATGGAAAGACCGTCCGTGAACTGAAAGCGCAGGTGGCCCCGCTCTTCAGGGGTGCGCGGCGTGATCCGCAGCTCCTCACGAACTTCGCGTATGGCGGCCTCCAGCAGCGTTTCGCCCGGCTCGATGCGGCCACCCGGCGCATTGATCTTACCGGCCCCAAGGCCTCGTTTCTTGTGAATCAGGAGGATTTGGTCGTCGCGCACGACAAACAGCAGCGTGGCGCGCCAGCATGGCGTCCACGCATCCCAGTTCACCTCATCCCATTTCATCTTTGCTTTCCTCTATCTCCACGTCCCCCGTTTTATTTTTTTTGTGGACTTCCCGGTCCGGTCCCTTTTTCCAAGGCTTGGAAACCTGGATTCGCTCTGGCTCCTCCCCGCCACGCAACATTTTCCTCTTCTCCTGCGCGAAGAGCAATTCCATTCGCGGAACAGTCTCACAGGTGAAATATTGGACCTCTTCCCCGCCGGCCCGGGTCAACGGTTGTCCGTCGAGCTGGGGACAGCCCGAATTTACCCGTTTGATTTCTATGACGTGACAGAAGGTTTAGCGGGTGGGATGGTATTGGAGAGGCTCAAAAACTCCGTGATGCGAGGAATGGCGGTCGGCGAATTCCCGGAGACGCCGCCTGCTCTTTCCGCTTTACTCGCGGGGAAAAATGCGTTTGTGTGTTGTGTTGCTCGAATGGTGCGCTTCGCGCGTATGATTCCCATGGAACTAGAAAGCGAAACGGATATGAACCCAGAGCCCCCGGTCGCGGAGGCGATGCTCGACCTCGATTTTATTCCGACCTGGGCGCGCCGACCCGCGACGGAAACCCGCTACGCGGAAAGCCGCTTCGCACAGGAAAAAGACGAGCCCGAGTTGCGACCGGGCCGCGATTACGAACCCCGACGACGTCCCCGCTCCGATCGCCGGCCCGCGGTCCGTCGAGAGGCGCAAGCGGCGGAACGTCCGTCGCCGTCGACGGTGTCCGAGCGCCGGGAGGCGGCCGTTGATATCCATTTTATCCCCGAGCGCAGACAGCTCGGGGTGGTCGTCCACCGCATGCATGCGACGCGGCGTGCGTACCCGCTGTCTGAAGTGGCGCATTTGTTTTTGAAGCGTCCGGACTTTTGCCAGGTAAAAATAGAGAGCCGACGGTCCGTCCCCGACGCGCCTTCCCTATATCAGTGCCAGATTTGTCAGGCTGTTTTTCTGGACCGTGAAGCGGCGCTGGATCACGTCGTTGCCCATCATGCCGATCGCTGGTTCGAAGCGCGCGAGACAGAGCTCCAGCCGCCTTCGGGTCAATTCCCGTGCATCGTGCGCTCACGGACCAGCGGGCGTCTGATTGGGCCGCCCAATCACCATTTGTTCGCGGAAAACCTCCGGCGGGCGCGAGATGCCGAGGCCCCGGAGATGTCGATGGAAGAATATCGGGCGCGGTTGGAAACCGTGCGGGATCCCGAACTGATCGAGCAATGGAAACGTGAGGCCGCCCGGGCGACGCTGTACTACAACCGGGAAACGCCCGAAGCGCCGCCGCGGACGTGGACCGATGTTCGCGCCTGGATTTTGGATAAAGCAGGGTCCGAGGTTGTGCATCATGTCTCGCGGGCCATCCTACCCGCCTCGCTCGCACTGGAGCTGGAAGACGCTGCGCTTCAGGAAAAGGTCCGCGAAGCGTGGGCGCGTGAAAACCGATTCCCCGCAACGCTCATGTTTGCCTTGCGTCCGGCGCTGCGCCATATGGGATTTCACTTGTTCAAGGCGGACGAGATTCATACGTTCGTCACCGCCGTGGCGCCTTCACCCCTGGACTCTGACCGCGCCATCCCGCCCATCCGTGCCGCACTGAACCATCTGGCTGCCCACCCCGGCTGCACGCGCGAACAAATGGTAAGCACTCTTTTTCCCGAACGCACGGCCGATGATCCGGACGTGCGCGCTCTGCTGAACCACCTGCGCTGGCTGGTGGACAAGGGCCACGTGATCGAGTTTTTCGACGGTTCGCTCTCTCTCCCGCGCCATCGAACAACGCCTTCCGCGGTGGAACCCGCGAAGCCGAATCCTCCCCACTCTCGGAGGTCCACCATTCCTGAAAAGGGTCCGTAACATATACAGGGCCGGACCATTGGGCGGGGCGATATCCGTGAGAGGTGGCGAACATGAATGCGGTTTCCATAATTTTGCCTATTATGCTGGTCGCTGCGCTCGGCGCGTGGCTGGGGCGCCGGGGTCACTATGCGGAAGAGTTTTTTCGCGACGCCAACCGTCTGACATATTACATCGGTCTGCCGGCGCTATTGTTCCGCGAAGTCGCGGAGGCGTCTCTGCGCGGAAGCCAGGCCGGCCCGACGATCCTCGTGATGCTGGGCGCGGCAATCACGACCACATTATTCGCCGTGTTGCTGACGCGTTTGCGCCGGCTCCCGTCGGCGCGCGCGGGAGCCGTGATCTCGTGCGCGTTTCGGGGCAACATCGCCTATGTCGGCCTCCCCATCGTGCTCTACACATTGCCGCCGGCTTCGCCGGAGGGCATTTCCTGGGGGGCGACCGCGGCACTGTGCCTCGCGCCCATCGTGCTTGTGTACAACGTCGCCTGCGTGCTGATCTGCCGAGGACTCACCCGCGGAACGGCGGGAGGGCGGGGCGCCATGTTCCGTTCCATCGCGTTGAATCCGTTGATTCTTTCCAGCGCCGCGGGAGGTCTGGTCGCGATGTTCGGGCTTCCTCTGCCGGAATTCGTTTCGCGCACCCTGAGGATCATCGGCAATATGGCGCTGCCGATAGCCCTGCTAGCCCTGGGCGCTTCCATGGATGTGGGCCGACTCCGACGGGAATACCTGGGCTGGGCGACGACCGCGGCCCTCCTGAAGACCAGCCTTTCCCCCTTCATGGGCTGGCTTCTGGCTCGCGCCATGGCCCTCAAACCGGAGGAGACGCTGATCGCACTGGTCTATCTTTCCTGCCCGACCGCGGTCTCCATGTACGTTATGGCTAAACCGCTCGGAGTGGATGAACGACTGACCGGAGCGGTGATTGCACTCTCCACGCTCGTGTCGGTCGTACCATTGACGGTTACCCTGATGCTCTTCGCACCATGACGGTACAACCCCAACGCGAGAGACCCTCCGCGCCGAGCGACGTCAGGCGGGCGGAAAGCGGTCGCCCAGCGTCGCCCGCCGCGCGCACCGGGCCGCCGCGGCGGAAGCGACGGCCCGCCGATTTTCTTCACGCTCGCACAACAGGATAAAATCGCCGCAGGAAAGGCTGCGGGCGCCCGCGGCCTCCACAGTTTCCCGTTCACGGCGGTCAGAGGTGACCACGGTGATGGACGCAACATCGCTGCTCTCGTGCACCAGGCGCTCGATGACCGAATCGGCCGTCATCGCCGCCGGCGAGAAAAGCACCTCGATGGGACCGGTGTACAATTCGTCGGCTCCGCCCTTTCCACGCCCGTCGAATACGATCGTAATACGGACCGCGAGACTTCCACATAACCTTTCCAGCCGCGCGATCAGCGCCGCGCGTTCCATTGGCGTCGGCGCCGCGGCGACCCCGCGTTCGCGCGCGCGATACAGCAGGCTGTAGCCGTCAATGATGATCCATTCCAAAGACACCGCCGTGGTTTCCTGTTGTTTCTGAAGTTGGCCGGCGGCCCGGCAGACCGTTCGCTACGCCCGCTTTTCCGGCCGGTCGGCTCCGGTCAACCCCGGACTTTTGCGCGCACGATGCCGGAACGGCGCAGGCAAAAGATGGTGGTGGGGGTTGGATTCGAACCAACGAAACCGATAGGTGGCAGATTTACAGTCTGCTGCGTTTAACCACTTCGCTACCCCACCACCTTTAATCGTCATGACCGCCGTGGATATCGGCGAACGCGCGATCGTCAGCAGACCGAAAATATGACGATGCGCTCCTTTTGTCCATTCGAAAGCGCCGCGGTCGGGTGCCCGCCGGCAGACGATTGCGCTGTGGATTGTTTTTAGGGGCGAGAGGAGGGGTCTGGATGCGGAGAGGGGCGAAAATCTCCGTAATTGGAAAAAACCTCGGTTCCCGCCTCCCCAACCGTCGCTTCGGCCTCCGAATAGCTCCCTCGGGATAGACCTCATCCCCCTTCGTCGATTTTTCTTCGAGTTCCGGACTCCGCCTTACGGGGGGAGAGTTCGCGACCCCTGCGATAGTCGAGGGGGTGTGGAAAAATCTGGGCTACGCACCGGAGAAGACGCCATGAAAAGCGAAGAACATGAGCCAACAGCAGAACAGGAGAAGGGCGGTCCGAATCTCGGTTGGAGAGGCCGGCCCCTTGCCCAGAGTCCAGCCGTATGGTCGGGGGGGAACCCGACCCTCCAAGGGCCTGTGATGGAGTTGGAGGGACGGCTTCCACGCCGTCCGTGAATTGCACCGCAACACATACCCACATCAAGGCCCAAAAAAAATGCATGTTTTTGGAGGGAGCGGCGAGAAAAACCGGCGATTGGCGCGGGGTCGTTGGGGTAAACGATTTTCGCCTCCCTTCGCCGGCGCCTGTATTTACCACTCATCCCCAACAGCGCCATCGACGCGCCCGCCGGCAGGCGGCATTGACTTTTCGATTCCTGTGGGACTATTTTCCATACATTATGAACGCGCTTCCGACTGGTTATCACGACCGCGTTTTGGGTTGCTGGATGGGAAAGAATATTGGGGGCACGCTGGGCGCTCCGTTCGAATTTATCCGGCAAATCAACGATGTTTCTTTCTACACCCAGGACCTTGGCGGCGAGCCGCTGCCCAACGACGATCTGGACCTTCAGCTTCTCTGGCTGATCGCGATGGAGGAACGGGGCCCTCGACTGGACGCCCACACGCTCGCCGAGTACTGGTGCCTCTACGTCACGCCGCACTGGTCCGAGTACGGCACCGCCAAGATCAACCTGCGCCGCGGGTTGCCGCCCCCATGGTCCGGAACGTTCGGCAATGAGTTTCGGCACAGTTGCGGTGCGTTCATCCGCTCGGAAATATGGGCTTGTCTCGCGCCGGGCCGCCCCGACCTCGCGGCACAGTACGCCATCGAAGATGCGATCGTGGACCACGGCGATGGTGAAGGCACATGGGGGGAGGTTTTCTTCGCCGCCCTCGAAAGCGCCGCGTTCGTCTGCAATGATCTGCGCCGCCTAATCGAAATCGGTCTCTCTTATGTCCCCGCCGAATCCGGCGTCGCCGGTGCGGTGCGGTGTGCGATCGAATGCCATACGGCGGGCAAATCCTGGCGGGAATCCCGCGATGAAATTCTCCGCGGCTACCGCGGTTCCACCCTGTTTGGCCTGCTCCACCGCACCAGCCCGGAAGACCGGGCCAAAGGGTTCCACGAAGGGCGGATCGGATACGACGCGCCGTCCAACGTCGCGCTGGCCGTGCTGGCGCTGCTGGAGGGTCAGGATGACTTCGGGCGGGTTGTCACAACCGCCGTCAATTGCGGAGAGGACACCGATTGCACGGCAGCCACCGCCGGAGCCGTTTTCGGGCTGATGCGCGGAATCGCGGCGATTCCACAAAAATGGATCAGTCCCATCGGGCGCCGCATCAAGACGATCAGCCTGAATCTCGGCGAATTGGGGCCTTTCGGCGCGCAGGTTCCGGCAACAGTGGATGCGCTGACCGATCGCACCGAGCGGATGGCGCGACGTGTGCTCGAAACCGCTCCGCCCCTGGACGTGCCCTTCTCAACCCCAGCAGAAGTCGAGAAGGCTCGCGATCCGATTGCTGACTTGTACGCGCCCGAGTCGCTTCGACAGGACCTGATCGAGCGGGTGCACGTTGCGCGGTATCGCTTCGATTTCTTCGCGGTGGATGTCCAGACGCAAGGCGCGCCCGCCATCCGCAACGGCGAGGTGAAGAGCGTCCGCTTCATCCTGCGCAACACCTACAAAACGCACGCCTGCCTTTCGCTGCGCTGGCATGTGCCGCCGGGATGGCGCGCGGAACCGGCCAATGCGGCGGTGACGGTCTTGCCCCCCGTGATGTCCGGTCCCCGTGTCGTCCCCTTCACGCTGCACGCCGGTGAAGTGGTGGATCCGGTGGTGCGCTGTCCGGTCGAGATCGCCATCCAGAGCCGGCCGACGGTGATGATCGTTCCCGTGATCCTGGCCAACGCGAACGCTTGATCGTTTTCTGTCGTGATCTTAGGCTTCGCCGGTGGGCTGCAGCCGGGCGATCAGCGCCTCGACGTCCGCGACGCTGCGGACGTCGTTGAGTCGGCGTTTCATCTCGGTGATGCCCGGAAAACCTCGGAAGTACTGGCACAGATGCCCGCGAAAACGTCGCGCACCGGCCGTCTCCGGATCGAAACGCGATCGCCGCCGCCAGGCGGTCTCTGCCTGCGCCAGATGCACCAGACCCTCGAGATGCTCCAGCGCGACCGCCCGCCGCTCGGCGAAGGTCGGATCGCGGGGCGTTTCCCCACGTCGCTGCGCGACGGCGTCCGCGAAAATCCATGGGTTGCCGAGCGCCCCGCGTCCGATCATCACCGCGTCCGCGCGGCCCTCTTTCAGGCGCGCGGCGGCCTCTTCCGCCGTTCGCACGCCGCCGTTGCCGATAACCGGAATGCGCAAGGACTGTTTGACCGATGCAATGGCGTCCCAATCGGCCTCACCGGTGTGGCGCAGCTTGGCCGGCCGGGCGTGCAAGGTCAGCGCCGCCGCGCCGGCGTCCTCGATGCCGCGCGCGAGGTCCAGCAAGTCGGGATCGCGGGCCGACCACCCGATGCGCGTTTTCACGGTCACCGGCAACGAAACGGCCGCGCGTATCGCGCGAATCACCGCGAAGAGCCGCGGCGGGTCTTTCAGAAAACCTGCGCCCGCGCCGCGGGCGACGACCTTCGGCACGGGGCAGCCGGCATTGATGTCGATCAGATCAAAATGCCCCTGCGCTTCGATCATCGCCGCCGCGCGCGCGAAGGCCTCTGGATCATGCCCATAGAGATGGGCGGCCACGGGCCGTTCCGCCGGATCGGTTGCTAGCATGTGCCAGGTAGCGGCCGTACGACGCACCAGACCGTCCACGCTGGTCAGCTCCGTGTACGTCAAGCCGGCGCCCAGTCGGCGACAGATTCGACGAAACGGCAGGTGCGTATAACCCGCCATGGGGGCAAGCACGAAAGGCGACGAAGCCAGCGCGCTGCGAATATCGAAGGGCGCGGACATGGCTAACGGAATAGATGTAACGCGGCGACTGCCGTCAAAACAAAAACAACGGCAAGAAAAACGCGCGGAGAGATGCGAGAAACGAACGCATACCCGAGCCAGGCGCCCAGAGCCACCAGCGGCGACACCGCCGCGTTCAGCACGAGACTGTCGTGGGTGATCATCCCGCGAAAAGCAAAAATCGGAACTTTCACCAGGTTGACAATGAAAAAATACCAGGCCGCCGTTCCCATGAACGCCTCCTTCGACAGCCCGCGCGCCAGCAGATAGATGTTCATGATGGGGCCGGCGGCGTTGCCGAGCGTGGTGGCAAAGCCGCCCGCGACGCCCGTTACGGCGGAAAAAACCGGATGATGCGGTAGCCGGTCCCACGCCAGTTTTCGGCGAACGGCCTCCAGTATGAGCATGACCATCACCAACGTACCAAGTGCGGGCCGAACCGTGCGGTCCTCCATGCTGCCGAGCGCGAAATAGGCCGCCACCATCCCCACGGCGACCCAGGGAAGCAACCGAAAAATCTGATGCCACTGCGCATGACGGCGGTGGAGGGCGATGGCAAATACGTCGGCGATGATGAGAATCGGCAACAGCGCGCCGACCGACGCCTTTGCCGGAAGCACCATCGCCATCAGCGGAATGGCCAGAATGCCCAGACCGGGTACACCGCTTTTGGCCATGCCGGAGAGCACGGCTGCAGCGCCGCCCGCCAGCCACAAACGGGAATCCGACCAAGGGAACATGAGGCCGCATCGTGCCGAACGAATCGGCCGCGCGCAAGTTTTTCCGACCGTATCATCGTTCCCGGTCCCTTCCGGTTTGCTCTCATGTCGCGCTCTCATTCCTCCACTGTGACTGCCCCGGGGGTGTGCCATTTTCCAAGGCTTGGAAAACCGTCTTGGAAGCGGATTTTCGTCGCCTCGCGCGATGCGGCGTGCCGAACCGTTCGGGCTGCACAGCGATGGAATCCACTCCAGCGGCAGGGCCGGAACCAGGACCGGTCGTTCATTCTTTTTGCTCCGTCTCCGTCTCTTTTGTCCTGCGCGCCGGTCCGACTCTACCTGTTTAACGCCATCCCGCCACGTCCCGTTGGCGATCACCGAGGCCCTTTCCTCTCCTGAGCCGGTTGCGCTACAGGAGCTGGCTTGAAAAGCGGGCTTTGGCAGACGAGAGGGAAACGGCTTGCCTCCCAGGACCCGGTGTATTTTCGCTGTTGATTCCATTCGCCGAAGGAGCCGAACCAGCCGATCTGTGCCCCGGGTAGATCGCCCGGTTTTGTGCCGGCGATGCGCCAGGGAAAAAGGCGGTCATGCCATTACAGCGCCTCCCGGATATTCCACCGGGCAACCGGCTCCATCCCACCGGACTTATCGAATTCCCTCGACACCCGACCCTGACTGGCTGCTTGTCCGGCCGACGGCCCCCACGGCCTGGCCCTGCCCTCCGCCCCGGCGTTCATCATGCCCCAGACCGAAGAGCGAGGAAGGAGATTCGAAGTTCATGCGGGGCTTGTACACCGCAACCTATACCCGCTTGAAACCCCAAGGACGAACCCCCCGTGTTTTTTTTGGAACCATGCGAAAAACCGACAAATGGTGCTGGGGCGTCGGGGGTACATGATGTTCGCATCCCTTTGCCCACGCCTTTATCCGCCGCTCATTCCCCGCCGCGCCATCGGCTCTCCTCTTCATGTTCATGAGGGCCATTGACGTGGTGGCGGAGTAATGCTAGGGGATGGACATGCGTGAGATGTCATTTGTAGCGGTGCTGGCGCTGAGCGTCGGCCTGATGGGATGCATGGGCGGTTCCCGCGACGCGCGCGAGGAAAATCATCCGCTGATGCGGCGCGCGCTGGCGTTGAAACGCGCCGGCGATATTTCCGGCGCCATCGCCGGGTTTCATGCCGCGCTGGAAAAAAATCCGCGGTTGGCGCGGGCCCACCTGGAATTGGGCTTGCTGTATGACCAGGAGCGAGAGGATTATATCCGCGCGGTGTATCATTATGAGCGCTATCTGGAGGCGCGGCCGACGACCGAGAAGCGGGAGATCGTCGAGGACCTCGCGCGGCGCGCGCGGCTTTCATTTGCTGCGACGATGGCTCAGACACCACCGGGGGCTGTCGAGATGATTGCGGCGTTGCGGCGTGAAAATGAGTTGCTTCGTGCTGAACTGTCGGCCCACCGCGCGGCCGCCTCGGCCGGCACGGACTTCTCGCCCTCGCCGGTTCCACCGGCGGATGCCGGGCCTCCCACATTGCCGCATCCAGCCCCCATCCCGCCGCCGCGCGATCTGACGACCTACGTCGTGCGTCCAGGCGACACCCTGTGGAGCATCGCCGAGAAGTTTTACGGCGACGCCTCGGCGGGGCGGCGCATCCACGAAGCCAACCGAACCGTCATATCGGATCCGAACAAGTTGAAAGTGGGAACCACCTTGACGCTGCCGCGCCCTTGAGCATCGGAGGAACACGATATGCCTAACCGTGATTTTTTCGACGAAGACTTGATCAAACCGCGCGCGGAAAACACTCAGATTCGACTCGGTCCCGGCGGCGAACCACCGCCTGCCGCGTATGACCCGGAGGCGGAAGGGGGCAGCCGCGGCGCCGGTGATATTGAATTGCCGATGATTGTTCGGCACAAAAAGCAGGTTGAGGAAGAGGCCGCCCGACGGGCGCAGGAAATCGAACGCCTGCGCCAGATGCAGGAAAACCTGGAGCGCGAAAAGCGGGATCTGGAGGAGCTGCGGCGAAAACAATCCGAATATGAGCGCGGCAAACAAGAAATACTCGAACGCCTTCAACAGAGTCTGGTCGCGCTCGAGCGCCACGAGTTGCGTACCGCCCAGCTCGCCGATCTTCTGCAGAATGCCCGCCGCCGGTTCAAGGAGATCGAAGGGCAGATCCGGGCCATTCGGGAAGACGAGTGGCCGGAGGACGGTGTGCGCGAAGAATTGACGAAGGCCTTGGCGCTGTTGGAGGACAGCCGCATGGAATACAATCGCGCGATGGCCCGTATCGAGGCACTGCTCGGCGATCAATCGAAAAATCCGGCCGCGCCGGTGGTCGTGTTCGACGAAGGCGCGTCGCGTGGAGAGCAGGAAAAGAGTTTTCTGCAATGGATGGGGATCGGTCTGGCGGTGAGCTTGCCGCTGATTCTCGCCCTTTTGGCGCTGGCCGTGTTTCTGGCGCTCTATGGGTCCGGACGGCTGTTCTGACGCGGAGCCTTCGCGCTCGCCATGACGCGCCGCCATTCCCATCCGATTGACGAGCGACTGGACGACGTAGAGCGCCGCCTGCGTGAAGTGAGGCGGTCGCTGAAGATGCTGTCGCGTTCCGGGGATCGCTCCCCGGCCATTTTGCCGGCACCGACGCCGGCGCCCATGCTGAAACGCCCTGCCGCGGGAGGGACGCCATCCCCGCAGCGCCGGCCTTCCGTTGGTCCGCCCAGTGACCGCCGTCGTTTCCTCCGGTATTTTGCGAGCGCGAGTTTTCCGCCGGGGCTTTCCGTGAGAGAGGAGCGGCGCATTCGGCGCAACAAAATTTTCGTGATTCTGCTTACCGCCGGTTTTCTGCTCTGGATGCTCTACTGGTTCTTGGCGACTTGAGCCGTCGGCGGTGTGGAGTCAGGCGGCAGCGCAATGGCGAGCGCGCCGCGCCGAATCAATTCCCGAAGAAGCCCGGTCACAGCCACACGCGCCTCGTGAAAGGACAGCCGATGGCGCCGGCTCATCTCGTCGATGATGTCCTCCACCGAGCGCTGGCCGTCGCAAAGATTCCACATTTCGTGTCCGAGACGATCCAGTGCGATTCGCCGATGATCTCGACCGGGCATGATCCATTTCCAGGGGGCCTTTCGCCACGGGGCCGGCGCCTTGCGAATGATGATCCACAATCCATTGTCGTTCGCCGGTTCCGTTTCCGCGGCCAGGTTCCGGACGGGTCGCGCCGCAAGCATCAAGCGCCAATCTGCGCGCGGCGGCGAAAAGGGGCGACGAGCGGAACTCACGAGCAAGCCCCTTCGCAAACGGCGCAACGCAGCCCGCCGCCGCGCGATTCGTCCTGTACAAAAGATGCCGGCCCGCGAATTTCTCTCACATAGAGTCGATCGTCAGCGGGGCAAATCCACGCTTCCGCCTGATAGTCGTACGGGCCGCGTATGAGCCGCTGAAGCCATCCGCTGCTGAGACGTCCGCCCCAGCGTCGAATCACATGTCCGTCGCGTTCGATCATCTCCGCCCGGGCGGCGCGTAAAGGCGGTGCACCAGCGCGCATCCATTCGTCCACCGTTTGTCGCATCCAGAGCGGTCGCAACCCGATGCGCCGGAAACGCGTCCACCGCCGGCCTCGCGCGTCCGCGAAATGCCAGTCCACCGCGCCGGGATCCACCTGGCATCGCGTTGGTCGAAGATCATCGTGGACGCGCAGGTCCAAGCCAAAGGCCAGCCAGCGGCGGCGTCCGGCGGCGATTCAGCAACCGATTCCAGAATTTCCTTTTCTAGTTCCGGCGCGGTCGGTATGCCGGGCCAGAGAAAAACCATTTCAACCAGGCAAGATTCCGCATCGAAATACGCGCCGAATCGGGAACATGCCAGGTCGTTTTTTTGGCTGGCCACGCCCCGCCATCCCGCGCGGCGGATCGGCCGGAGTCGCTCGTGGCCTTCTTCGCGCAATCGAGCGACATAGTTCCGCAGCATCAATTCAAAATCGGGTGGGCCGGCGACCGCGCGCCAATTGATCTCGAGTCGAAAGGCGTAGCGGTCGGCGAAAGCGCAGCGGCCCACGGCTGAATGGCGCGTGAATTGCAGCATCTCCCAGTCTTCGGGCAGCCAGAAGCGAAAATGGCGCCAAATCCAGAGCCGCCGGTTCATCGGACGGTCATAGGGGGCCGGGCGGCGCGGCCAAGGCTCCCGCGCCATGGCCGATCGAAAGCGTAGCGCCGCGGGTGCGGATGACTTCCGCATACCAGTGGAACGAATCTTTCGGCACGCGTTTCTGCGTGATATAATCCACAAACACGAGTCCGAATCGCTGTTTAAAGCCTTCGGCCCACTCGAAGTTGTCGAGTAGCGACCAGTGAAAATATCCGCGCACGTCCACGCCATCGGCCACGGCGCGCGCGAGTTCGGACAGATAGCGTGCCATGAAATCCATCCGCCCCGGGTCGTGCACGCCGCCATCCCGCGCGATCCAGTCCATGGAGGAGAGGCCGTTTTCGGTGATGTAGATCGGAAGCCGGTAACGTTCCGCCAGAAAACGCGGGCCGTAATAAAGACTCTCTGGCGTCACCGCCCAGTGGAAGAAAGTTTGGGGATAGCCCTGCGGCGCGGGAACCGCGGCGGGACGACCGTTCTCGTCCAGACGCTGGGTGCTGCTGCTGTAGATATTGACGCCGAAGAAATCGATCGGCGCGTGGATGGTCTCCATATCGCCGGATTGCACCTCCGGCAGCCAGGCGTGCCATTTTTTCAATGCCGCATCCGGATAATGACCAAAGATCACCGGATCGTTGAAGTAGCTGTTGTTCCAGAGACTGTGCGATTCCGAGGGCGTGCGGGTCGGCGGATCGGCAAACCAATCGAACATGGCCATGCGCGCGGCCTCCCAATCGCGCGGGTTGTCGGGATCGGCCGGCGTCGCGATGTTTCCTGCCGGCGCCCACCCGATGAACGGTCTCTTGCGCGCGCGCTCGCGTAGCGACCGTACGGCCCGCCCGTGCGCCAGCAATACGTGGTGAGTCGCCAGCAGAAGATCGTCGAAACCCAGGCGAAGCCCCGGTGCATGCACGCCGAGCTGGTGGCCGTGGCCGAGAAAAACCTGGGGTTCATTCAGCGTCATCCAATGCGTCACCCGGTCGGAAAGCGCATCCGCGACGACGCCCGTGTATTCGGCAAACCATTCCGCGCTTTCGCGGTTGAGCCATCCGCCGCGGCGATACAGCGCCAGCGGAAAATCCCAGTGAAACAGGGTAACCCAAGGCTCGATGCCGGCCTCCAGCAAGGCGTCCACCAGACGACTGTAAAACGCCAGCCCCGCCTCGTTTTTCCGGCCGACGCCCTCGGGCAGCACGCGCGGCCAGGACACCGAGAAGCGATACACCTTCAAACCGAGTTCCTTCATTAGCGCGACATCCTCGCGCCAGCGATGATAATGGTCGCAGGCGATGTCGCCGTTGTGTCCGCTCCAGATGCGACCTGGCTGGTGACTCATCAAATCCCAGACGGACGGTCCTTTTCCGTCCTCCGCCCAGGCGCCTTCAATCTGATAAGCGGCGGTGGCCGCGCCCCAAGCGAAATCGGCTGGAAACATAGGAATCATTTTATGCGGGTTCACGATGAAATGCCTCTCCCCTCATATTATTGGGTCCTTCTTCGTCGGCGCTCAACGCTTTTGGGGGCTCTGCAGACCGGACAAGGCACTTTTCCCGTGCCGCCACAGATGGAACACTGCGCTGTGACGGTTTTCTCTATGTGTCCCGTCCCTTTGCAGAAAGGGCACGGAACATTGCCCGCACCGACCCGCGCTTTGTAACGACCGGTGCCGTTGCATTGATCGCATTTGACCAACTCCACGCGGGTAACCGTTCCTTTGCCTTCGCACGCCGCGCAGGTTACAAAACCGGTCCCGCCACATCGGGCGCATACGCCCGGTTGTTGCGAAAGGCCCGGCTGGGGGGACGTTGGGACTCCACCGCCCGAGGAAGGGCCGGGGGGGGCGGTCGTCTCGCCGCCGCCGGCGTGCGCAGGGCCTACGGTTTGGCCACCGGAGATGTTTTGCCAGACGGCATAACCGAGAAACGCCAGCGCAGCCAGTATGATCAGCGTTTGCAGAATCCTCACAAACCGACCTCTCTGAATGTGCGATCAATATCGCGAAAATGCCGCTGCAGGTCAAACGCGTCGTCTAGATCCTTTTCTTCAAGACGCGCCCGAATCTCCGGATCGGCGGCCAGCAGCGCGCGGAAGTCCTCTCCGCTCTCCCAGGCGCGCATCGCGTGGCGCTGCACGATTCGGTAGGCGTCCTCGCGCGTGAATCCTTTCTCCGTCAGACGCAGAAGCACCTCTTGCGAATGAATAAGGCCGCGGGTGAGATCGAGATTCGCCTGCATCCGTTGAGGGTTCACGCTCAGCGTCCGAACGAGCGTCTCAAGTTTGGCGAGCATGTAATCCAGGGCGATGGTGGCGTCGGGCAGCAAGACGCGCTCCGCGGAGGAGTGGGAAATGTCCCGCTCGTGCCACAGCGCCACGTTCTCCATGGCCGTTACGGCGTAGCCGCGCAGCAGCCGAGCCATGCCGCAGAGTCGTTCGCCGATGATCGGGTTGCGCTTGTGCGGCATCGCGGACGATCCCTTCTGGCCACGTTCGAAGTGCTCCTCGACTTCCCGAACCTCCGTGCGCTGCAGATGGCGAAATTCCTGGGCCCAACGTTCCACCGAGGCGCCGACGAGAGCGAGAGCTGCCACATATTCCGCGTGGCGGTCTCGCTGAAGAATTTGCGTGGAAACAGTCGCGGGGCGCAATCCCAGTTTCGAGCAGACATAACGCTCCACCCGCGGATCGAGATGCGCGTGCGTACCGACCGCTCCGGATAGCTTGCCGACCCGCACGATCTCCCGTGCCCGTTCCAGACGATCCACGGCGCGGCCGAATTCCTCATACATCAGCGCCATTTTCAGCCCGAACGTGATCGGCTCAGCATGGACACCGTGGGTGCGGCCGATCATCGGCGTGTATTTATGGCGCCGCGCCTGTCGCGCGGCCGCACGGCGCACCGCGCGGGCGCCGGCGATGAGGCGCTCGGCAGCCTCCACCATCTGAACCGCCAGCGCTGTGTCGAGAATGTCGGAGCTGGTCAATCCACGGTGAATGAAACGCGAAGACGGCCCCACGTTCTCGGCGACATTCGTCAGAAAGGCGATCACGTCATGGTGGGTTTCTTTCTCAATCTCGTTGATGCGGTCCACATCAAATGTGGCGCGGCGCTGGATGATCTCCAGGTCCTTTTCGGGAATCTCGCCTATCCGGCACATCGCTTCGCATGCGAGAATCTCGATGCGCAGCCAGATTCGAAACTTGTTCTGTTCGGACCAGACGGCGCCCATTTCGGGCCGGGTGTAACGCTCGATCATCGAACTAAGTCCTCCTTTCTTTATACCAGTGATACGCTCATAATCCTCTTGCCGGAAGCCCCGCGCGGATTCACCATATGCCTGCGTGCGAGCGATTAACGACGCCGCTCAAAATCGGTCAATGGACGTCCGGCGGGATCGAACGGTCTCATGATTTCTCGAAAGTCCAAGAGAGGCCGCGGACGATCGGATGACGGCAACACCGGCGACATCGCAGGCCCGGAAAACGAAGAGAAAGAGGTGGGCATGGTCTCGGACACGACGGATATTCGCGCTCCCGGAAGATCGACCGAACTGCTTTGAAACGAAGACGAAAAAATGTCGCCCCGCCGTCCGTAATTCTCCGGCGATCCAATCATCATCTGCCGCGAGGACTCCGGCGACGAATGGCCGGGAACTGTCCGGACGAGCGGCATCAGGGATACTTCGGAAGATTTCCCGATTCCGTCGAGAACGATATTCACGGTAGACAGCGTCGCCGGAGCGGGCCCATGGGCCCCTGCAATTTCCTCAATGCGGCTGCTAATGCCGGGAAAAGAAGGAGGGGATGAAGGCCCCGACGGCATTGGCGATTCATCGCCGCGACGGCCGTCGCGTTCGGGTTGTTCTTCGGGTCTCAACGCAGGCAGCGGAAACCGCTGCGGAGCGGCTCCAGGACTCTTGGAAAGCGGCCAGGGTTCTAAACGGGGACCTAATTCAAACGGTGCCGGTGGAGCGACGACCTGCAAGACCGACTTGCGCTCGATCCATTCCTCCCGACGTTCGGTTGCGGAATTCTCGTTTTCGACTTCTTCCTCATCCGTATCCAGCACATCCACCCGTGCCTGTTCGCCTCGTTGAGCTATCCGGATGTTGTCGATGCTGTCGGCGAGCCATCCCCAGGAACCGACCGAAACGGTGTTCGTGTGCTGCAGGTTTGCGCCCAGCAGGATGTCGGCCGGCAGGATGATCCAGAGATCGTCTTTTTTTTCCTCATGGGGCTGCGGCGAACGGACAGGTTTCGGGAACGACACGGGTGACGGCGATGGCGTGGAAGGACTTAACAAGTTCACGGGGCTTGGGTCCATGCGAAGATCCACGCGCGCGTTTTTTTGTGTTTCAACGGCGGGCGGCGGAACGACGGTTTCGCCCGGATTATGCACTTGAACCCTTCCATCGTAACGTCGGCGGATTCGACGTGCCGGTGTGCTCGGCGCCGGGGCATTCTCCTGCGCAATGGCGGAGGCCGGCGCCCACCGATCCTCGAAAAGCCCGCCAAACAATATCAGTGCCAGTGCGCCCGTGCGGCCACACCCGAATGGCAGGATTTTACCCATGAAAGACATTTTCACTCATTTCGTTCGGCGATACAATGAAAATGATCGCTCGCCACCTTTTCTTGTTCAATTAAACTTCAAGCCGGAACTCGCATGTCAGAATCCGATACCATTGCAGCGATAGCGACAGCGCCCGGAGCGGCGGGCGTTGCGGTGATCCGAATATCGGGGCCGGCGGCCCTTGAAATTGCAGACCGTGTCTTCCGATGTCGCCCTCCGCCCCCTTCCGAGCGGCCCTCTCGTTTTGCCGTCTATGGACGGGTGGTATCCGAAAAGGAGGAGCTGCTGGACGAAGCCCTGCTCCTCTCCATGCGATCTCCACGCAGTTTCACCGGCGAGGATATTGTCGAAATCCAGTGTCACGGCGGGATGGTGGCGCCGCGCGCGGTCCTATCGGCGATCTGTGCAGCCGGCGCACGACCGGCGGAGCCGGGGGAATTTACCCGTCGAGCGTTTCAGAACGGCAAATTGGATTTGACTCAGGCAGAGGCGATTTTGGACTTGGTTCAGGCGCAGTCAATCCAGGCCGCTGAAGTGGCCCTGCGCCAATTGGAAGGGGGCTTGAGGGTAAAGGTGGAGGAGATTTACAGGGTGGTTCTTTCCGCGGCCAGTCAGATTGAATCAGGCATAGATTTTTCAGAATATATTGATAATGAGAGTGATACAAATGTCGTTTTAGGCGATATCGCTGCCGCACGCGGATTAATAGCCGGATTGCTGGCCGCCGAGAAGGCGGCGGCCGTAATTCGGAACGGCCTACGGGTGGTCATCATAGGTCCAGTGAACGCGGGAAAGTCCACTCTGTTCAACTCTTTGATCGGTCGGGAAAGGGCCATAGTCAGTCATTTGCCCGGCACAACCCGAGATTTCATTGAGGAGACCATTTTTTTGGGCGGCATGACCGTTCGACTAATCGACACCGCAGGGCTCCGCACGCCGGCATGCGAGGTTGAATCAGAAGGGATACGCCGGACGCGACAAAATATAATATCTTCTGACGCAATAATTTACGTAATTGACTGTTCTGAGCGTCTTTCTGAATCTGATTTCACGAGGATATCCGAATTACCCGGTGACCGTGTCGTGCTGGTGCTCAACAAAATCGATATAGCTGGAGATGTCCATGTTCCGGATATCGGGGTGCCTGTTCTGAAGGTATCCGCAAAGGAGGGGAAAGGAATACAAGATATTCTTCAACTTTTGGCCGACAAGGCATCGAAGTTCAATGCGCCCGTAGAGGCGATGGTTTCTGAAAGACACGCGAATCTTCTCAGGTCCGCTGATCGGTTGCTCTCTGAAGCCGAATGGCTTGTCTCGAAAGATGAGAAATATCAGGCGCCGGCAGGCGCGAAATTGATGAACGCGCTCAATTGTATCGGGCAAATAACAGGTCGGGTATCCAACGAAGATCTGTTGAACTCAATTTTTAAACGTTTTTGCATCGGGAAATGAGAGACTTCGATGTCTTGGTTATCGGAGGCGGACACGCCGGGTGCGAAGCAGCTCTGGCAGCCGCCAGAATGGGCGTACGAACTGCCTTGGTCACCCTCTCGGTCCGCAGATTGGCTAGGATGTCGTGCAATCCGGCCGTCGGAGGCATGGCAAAATCTCACATGGTGTATGAAATAGACGCCTTGGGGGGGGAGATCGGGAGGACTGCGGATGCCACCGGCATCCAGTTCCGGACTTTGAATACCCGGAAAGGTCCGGCAGTTCATGCGACAAGAGTCCAGTGCGACAAAGACGAATATCCAAGAAAAATGCTTTCCGTGCTGCGCAGACAGCCCGGCCTCACGATGGTGGAATCGCTTGCAGACGACATTGAAATTGAAAACGGTTCCGTGGCCGGGGCAAGGCTAAAATCTGGAGGATTTGTTTCCGCCCATGCGATCGTCGTTTGCGCCGGAACCTATTTAAATGGCAAAATTTTCGTAGGCAAACACGTCGTCAAAGGCGGAAGAATCGGAGAAGAGAGCTCCGAAGGACTTTCCTATGCACTGAAAAAGAAGGCTGGATTGAAGGGAGGGAGGCTCAAGACGGGGACTCCGCCGAGAATACACAAAGACAGCATCGATTACAGCAAAATGGTTCCACAGAAAGGGGAAAATCCTCCGCCCTTTTTCTCATTCGATTTGCGTATAAGACGCATTCAAAGGAGACTTGTCGAGAACGGGACGTTCCACGTGGAACGACCCGGTTTTGACGACGTTCATCCGTGGCCCCCTGGTATTGGGCAAATTCCGTGCTATCTCACCCATACGACTCCAAAGACACATGAAATAATACTCTCCAATATCAAAGAAAGCGCTCTATACGGCGGGTTGATATCGGGCATCGGCGTACGATACTGCCCGTCTATTGAAGACAAGGTTGTCAAATTTCCCGAGCGTGGATCCCACCATGTTTTTATCGAACCGGAGGGAAGGAACAGCGACAGGATCTATCCGAACGGAACATCCAACTCCCTGCCGGAAGATATCCAGATTCAATTCATTCGTTCCATACCCGGCCTTGAACGAGCCAGTTTCATCCGTCCTGGCTATGCGATTGAATACGATTATTTCGAACCTATCCAGCTCGACGCAACGCTCCAATGCAAAGGCGTTCGAGGCTTGTTTATGGCCGGACAGGTGAACGGAACCACGGGATATGAAGAGGCCGCTGCACAAGGCTTTATCGCCGGCGTGAACGCTGCCTTTTTTTGCCGACGGGAAGCCCCATTCACACCCCAAAGATACGAGTCCTATATAGGCGTCCTTATTGACGATCTGGTCACGAAGGGTGTCGACGAACCCTATCGTATGTTCACTTCAAGGGCCGAGTTCAGGCTTCAATTGAGACAAGGCAACGCATTCTACCGCTTGGCCAACCATGCCGAAAGAATCGGAATTGTCAAAGCTGAAAGAATCTCTCTTTACCGCAAAATCGCGTCCGATATTCAGTTCGAAATTGGAAAAATCGGAAGCTCAGGTCATGTAAACCCCGATGACCTTCCGTTGCAGAATGAAGATTCCGCCGAGTCATATCAGGAATTCATTCGCAATAAAGCACTTATAGATATTTTTTACCGCGGATATATCGAAATTGAAAAGCAATCCGTCGAAAAAATGAAATCCATGGAATCGGTTCCGATACCTGGCGATCTTGACTATGGATCCATTCAACAGCTGAGAAGGGAATCCATCGAGAAACTGACGAGGATTCGGCCAAAGACGTTGGGGCAGGCCGCGCGAATTCCTGGCGTCGGCCCATCGGAAATCGTGATTCTTTCTATGTGGATTCGATCCAGGAACAGAAGGTCGCCATAAAACAGCGGAACAGACCTAAGAGGTTATTTCCCCCCGGAAGAGGCGGTACGCGGACCCAAGACCGGCCGACGTTTTTTCCATGCGCCCGTTCATGCTCGATGGACCCGCGGATCTAAAAGGCAGGAGTCTTTCCACTGGAGTGGCCTTCGTCATTTTTGACCCCTGAGATGCAAGTCGGTTGCCGATCTGGGGCTCAGGTGAAATCAGAAGGGAATGCGAAGGCCGTATAACGTCAGGGCGGCCCTGAAATCGGCGGGAAGAGGCGATTCAGCGGACACTCTGTCGCCCGTGTAGGGATGAGCAAAGCAAATCCGCCGGGCGTGAAGCATTTGGCGGGGCAAGGCGCGCGCTCGTTCGTCAAGGAAACGCGATGTTCCGTAGACCCGATCGCCGGCGATGGGATGTCCGGCCTCCAATAGGTGCCTCCGGATTTGGTGAGTCCGGCCCGTCTCAATCCGGACCTCCAAGAGGCTGACTTCTGGGCTAGATGCCAAAATACGGATATGAGTCAATGCCGGATCCCCATCAATGGGGGATGCAACGTGGTGAATGTTTTTCGGAAACGCGCCCCACACCAGCGCCCAATAGGTTTTTTTCACCCGACGCTCTCTAAATAAAGGGACTATGCGTTGTGCCGCTTCAGGGGTGCGGGCAAAAAGCAGACAGCCGCTGGTCTCGCGATCCAACCGGTGTACCGCCCTCCACTCTTCGTCATGCTTTATTCGGCGCAACAACGCCTCGACACCATGCGCGCCCTCATTGGTCATTCGTCCCGCCGGCTTGTCGACAACTATATAGGGATCCACTTCGATTAATATCCTAAGCTCCTCATTATCAACGTATTGATGTGGCTGCACTTCGATGGCGTCGCCGACGTGAACCGCATGATGCGCCATCCAGACCCGACGTCCGTTGACGAACACTCGCCGTTCGTCGAGCAAGCGTTTGGCCGACCTCCGCGACAGGCCGATTGAGGATGCAAGCGAAGATAGCAAGTCCCCCTCGTGCCCTTCGCCGATGGAGTATCGAACGACGCCCCTGGCGTTCGGAACGAATCCGCGGGGCCCATGTCCCCGTCGAATGGCGCCCTTTTTCATCTTCTGAGGAGCGTGATTTGCGCCACCTCTACCTCGCCTGCAAACCGGCCCCCTACCCGCAGCTCGATCTCACGCCCTCCAGCAGGAATGTTGAAGGTCTCGCGAGCGGCTATCCATCCGTCTCGTCGGGGCATATTGGGTTCCTTAGAGACAAAATGGGGAACGATGGTCATCCCGGAGGAAGTCTCTCGCTGAAGGCGAATCTCCAGGCCGACGTTCCCGATCCAGCCCTCCTTTTTTCTGAAGAAAGCCTCGACCGTGAGGCGCTGGCCCGGTTCAACGCGGACGCGGGGCGACTGCAAGAAGAGTTCACGATTCGGTGTTTCGGAAACAAAGAGCGCAATGATCCGTCCGTCGGGCTCTTCGGCTTTCCATCGTATGGTCTGCCGACGGCGATTGCCCAGGCTGACGGCCCAATTATCCGGTGGAGCGCCATCTGCCGGCATCTGCGGGCCGAAAGGAATCAGATTGTGTTCGGCGGGATAGTCTGCGGCGATGAACGGCAGAGGCGGACGACGGTCGCGGAATTGGGGCCGTTCGGCGTGCCGATGCCGAGCCCAAACTCCTCCGGCTGCGGCGGCGGCCACAAGCAGTGCGGCCAATGTGAAAGCGACACCCCGCCATGCCCGTACGCGCCGACGCAGGGTTTCAATTTCGCCGACTTCGACACACCCGCGGGCGCCTTGCCGAAGATCGGTTGGCGGGCGAAAACTCAGCATCGGACGAAGAGGCAACACGCCGCGGCGCGGATCCTGTTGCAGAACAGGGTCGCGGTCGCCCGGCAGACCGGCCCGACGGACGGCATCGCGGTAGGCGTCCACATCATACGGGATCCGCCGCCAAAAGAGGGCGCGTGCGTCGGAGTCATACAAAAAATAAGAGGCGCGCGGATCGCCATCACGAGATTGGCCAACGGAACCGACATTGACGAGGAATCGTTTGCCGTCTTCCAATACGACATCCTGCGGTGAAACCCGGTGCGGGGTACCGCTGGTCCCCAGCAAAAAGATACCGGGGCAATGAGAATGGCCGACGAAGAGCAGGGTTTCGCCCACGGCCTTCCATGAAGCGACGGCGTCCTCTGGATCAATGATGTAGGGGAACAGGGAAGGGGCGGCGAAATCCCCGTGCGCACAGCGAAAACCCGCGCCGCGAACAGTCAGAGGCCACTTTTCAAACACGCGCAGCGCATTCGCGCCGAGCTGATCTCGTGTCCAGCGGACAATTTCTCGAGCTCGCTCATTGAATAGGTTTTCGTCCATTTTGCCGCAAATGACGGCTTCATGGTTGCCGAGCACGAAATGATGGACATCGGCGTAAACCGACTCGAGGGTTTCGGCAGGATTAGGTCCGTAGCCGACGACGTCGCCGAGACAAATGATGCGATCCGCGCCGAGGGAAGCGATATCCAGCCGCACGGCCTTCCAGGCCGGCAGATTGGCGTGAATATCCGAGACGATGGCGTATTTCACAGCGCGCCGATGCGATGATCCATATACGCCCTATATCCGATTCCGGTGTTTTTGCAAATCGTAAATGGTCTTCAAAGTTTGACACCCTGAAAAAAAAAGACAAAATAACACCGGTTTCAGAAAGATTCACAGGGAGAATTCGATGGAAGTAAAGCCGGCGTTCCCCTCATATGATGGGCATTTCGTCACGCCCTACCTGGCGGTGGGCGCCTGTCCTCGACCCGAACACGTGCCGGAAATCGCGGCCGCCGGCATCAGAGGCATTCTCAATGTGGTATCCTGTGCGGGGCGGGAGGCGTTCGAATACATCGCGCATCTGCCTGCGTCCATCGTATGGGCCCATTGCGGGTTCTGGGACGGCTATTTCGGACCCCCCGAGCCGAGCGCGAGCCAGGTGTTATGCCCGAGCTTTGCGCGGCTGGTGATTGTGCGGGCTTGCGAGATGCTGCGAGATCATCCTCCACTGCTCATCCATTGCGGCGGAGGCAGCGGGCGAAGCGGCAATGTGGCCGCGGTGGTGATCGCCGCTCGCGAGGGCATTTCTATTGATGCCGCGGTAGCACGGATGCAGAAAACCCGAAAGGTCATCGCACGGTTTTTCCGAGAGTCACTTTGGAAATTCACGCCGGATGAAGAGCTTTTGGGCCTCGCGCGAGACACGCTGGCGGAACGGGAAGTCCCCCGCGCGGCATGGTGCGCCCGCATCCGTGGGGACGGACGCCCCGACAAAACCGGTGTCTGAACCCAATCCCCCTGACGCCGCTTACGGGCAGACCGGCGTCCCTGCTGCGCCGCCCGAGAAAGCGACCGGCACTATGCGCCTCACAGCAGCGCCTGCGCATCCACGTCCACTGAAAGCGAAACGGCCCTCGGCCGACGAACAGCGGCCAGGGCATGGCGGATAGTGTTGTTGACGGCCTTCGCCGATTGTGCCCGGATCAGGGTCTGGAACCGGTACTGTCCCTTGACGCGCGCAAACGGAGCCGGAGCCGGGTCGGAGACCTTCGCGGCGGCGCCCGCGTGTGCGCGCATCGCCTCGGCCAGCCGGCCGATGTAATCTAGCGCCGCCGAGTCATCCGCCGAACGCGCCGTCAGACAGGCCAGCCGCGTATACGGCGGATATTCCAGCTCACGTCGGAACGCCAGTTCCTGCTCATAAAACCCGTCAAGATCCATTCGCCGCACCGCCTGGATCGCCGGGTGAAACGGCGTATAGGTCTGGATGATCACTTCGCCACCGACGTCGCCGCGACCGGCGCGTCCGGCGACCTGTGTCAGCATCTGAAACGTCCGTTCCCCCGCGCGAAAGTCCGGCAGATGGAGCGCGAGATCAGCATAGAGGACCCCCACCAGCGTGACATTCGGAAAGTCCAGCCCTTTGGCAATCATCTGCGTCCCGACGAGGATATCGAGCTTGCCGGTGCGAAAATCGCCCAGCACCTCGCAATAGGATTCCTTCCGCGTCATGGTATCAGAATCCATCCGCGCCACCCGCGCTTTCGGAAAGAGTTTGCGTAGAATCTCCTCAATGCGCTCCGTGCCAAGACCGGTGTATCGGAATCCGGGATCGCCGCATTGGGGACACCGATTGGGCGTCGGCGCCGAATGGCCGCACAGGTGGCAGAGGAGACGGTCTTCCCGCTTGTGATAGGTCATCGACACGCTGCAGTCGGCGCAATGTGCCACAAAACCGCATTTCGGGCAGAGGAGCGAGGAGGCATAACCCCGCCGGTTGAGAAAAAGGATCGTCTGTTCCGCCCGCTCCAGACGATCGCGCACCGCTTGAATCAGCTCGCGGGAGAAAACATGGGGGCGTCCCTCGCGTTCGGTCTCCGCTCGAAGATCCACGATGCGCAACTGCGGCATCTCGCGATGGTCCACCCGCCGCGTGAGCCGCGCCATTGCGTATTTGCCGATCTTCGTGTTGTGGTAGGACTCCAACGACGGGGTCGCGGAGCCCAATATAACCGCGCATCGCTCATGCGCGCCGCGCATGACGGCGACATCGCGCGCGTGGTAACAGGGGGTCTCCGCCTGTTTGTAGGTTCCCTCGTGCTCTTCATCCACGACAATCAGCCCGAGCCGTCGGATCGGCGCAAATAAAGCGGATCGGGCCCCGACGACGATCGAGGCACGGCCCTCATGGATGCGATGCCACTCGTCGTGCCGTTCACCTTCGGAAAGATGACTGTGAAGAATCGCGATCTCGTCGCCAAAACGACTTTGAAAACGGTCCACCGTTTGAGGCGTCAAGGAGATTTCCGGGACGAGAACAATCGCCCCTTTGCCTTGCGCGCGCGCATGGGCGATCGCCCGGAGATACACTTCCGTTTTGCCGCTGCCGGTGACACCGAAGAGCAGCACGACCGGTGGGGCGCGTGTGTCCACCGCGGAGCGAATAAGCCGCAGCGCCTCCGCCTGCTCCTCCGTCAGCGTCGGCGGCGAGGAGGGCAATATTTCACGGCCGACGTCAGGCACGTGGTGAATTTCGGTTTCGCTGCGCCGAATGAGTCCTTTTCTTTCGAGGGCGCGCAAGGCCGCGGTGCCCACGCCCGCGCGCCGCTTCAGCACGCTTAACGGCAGCTCGGCGGCTACGCGTAGCGCCTCCAGCGCGGCCGCCTGCTTCGGCGCGCGCGCGCGCAACGACTCCAGCAACGCGCGGTCGGCGCCGCGTTCCGTGAGCGCCACGGTCTGCCGCCGCGCAAAACCCGTAGGCCGACGCCGGACGACCGCCGGCAAGACCGTGCGCATGGCGAGTTCAAGGGGCGCGATATAGTAGTCCGCGATCCAGCGGGCAAGCTCAGTGATCCGTTCCTCAATCAACGCCTTCCGGCCGATGACTTCGCGAATGGCCTTGAGCTGTGAATAGTCCGAGTGATCCGCCAGCCCGACGACGAATCCGCGCCGGACCGAGCGCCCAAACGGCACCAGCACCGGCGTGCCAATGCGCACCTGGCCGACAAGATCGGAGGGAATGAGATAATCAAACTCACGATTTAGCGCGAGATCCACAACCACTTTGGCAACGGAGGACATGACCGCACGGATTCCGAATGTAGGGGCCGACGAATCACCCCTGAAAATACATGATTACCGTCGCGGCGCACGGTGAAAAAATACAAAAAAACCTCTCCCAACAGCGTACCGAGCCCGCCGCACAGCGGGCTCGGTCTCCAGAAAACGCCCCAGCAAACGCATCGCAATGGGCTTCTGAAAAATAGGGCAAAAATCTCTTGCGCCCCCCCGGATTCTCGCCATACTCTGGGCAACGACCATGAACGCCGACCGCCGGCCTCGCGATGCATCGCCGCCCCCCGCTGCTCGATCGAAACGCCGCCGATGGCCGCGCTGGTTGATCGGCCTTTTGACCTTGTCTCTGCTGGGATGGCTCGCCGGCGATGTGCTGCTGGCGCGCGCGCTGACTTTCTCAGCGCGACGGACCGCAGGGTGGAGGGTGAGGGTGGACCGCGTGCGCGCCCGACTCTTCCCGGCGCGCGTGCGCATCGAAAACCTGGCCGTCGCCAATCCGGCGGGTTTCCCTGAAGGGCCGGCCATCGTCGTGCGGGAAGTCTATGCGGAACATGGGGGGCGCTCGGACCGTCCGCGCGAGACCCTGCTGCGCGAATTGCGGATAGAGATCGCGCAGGTCTCGATCGTCCGGCGCGCCAACGGCGAGACCAACATTGACCGGCTCGTCGCGGGCCTGCCCGAAACGCCCGTCGCGTCGCCTCCATCGCCGTCCTCTCGCCGCGCCGATCCGCCGCCGTCGCCATCCTCCGCTCCGTCGTCTCCCCAAACGCCAACACCGCCCCACGGAACGGCGGCGGATCATCGGGATGAGGCCGGACGAAAACCCCCTGCGCGACCGGACAAGACGTCGCCCCCGTCCGCGGCGCGCCCAGACCGTGCGCTTTCTCCGCCGCGCACCTGGCGCGTGGAACGGATGACGGTGACGATCGGCGCCATGGAATGGAAGGACGAATCCATCGCCGCCACGATTCCTTTTACACGACTGGAATTGAATCGCACCTTCACCTTCACCAATGTCACCGACATGGCCGAAGTCGGAGACCGCCTTGCCGCCGCGTTGCTGTTTTCAGCCACCCCGAAGCTGCTCGAGGAAGCGCTGGCGCCGCTGTGGGAGTGATATGGCAAACAGGGAGCCGCGGGACCTGCCGTCGCGCGGCGATGCGTTCAGCCCGGCGCGTTCAAAAAAAAGACAAAAAAATATTTGACGCCGCCAGCAACATGGTGCATGATGTCCCCAGTTATGAAAAAAGAAAGGATGTTTCGCGGCGATATTTGCGTTGGGCAATGCGCCGCGGGTCATCAAGTTTCTTCGCAAAAAGAGGGAAAATAGCCATGATCACAAAACGTAATTCGTTCAATATCCTACTCCTCATCGCCGCACTCGCGGCCGCGCCGGCCTTCGCCGTCGACGACACGTGGGACGGCGACACGGACGCCAACTTCTATACGGCAGCTAACTGGGTCGGCAACCAGGTCCCGGGCAACACGTCGGCAGGGACGACGCTGACTCCCGATATAGCGACATTCAGCGGCACATCCAACACCACCGTCAATGTGGACTCGGGTCGCACGCTCGCCCGTCTGATCATCGGGGCCTCATCCGGCCCCTTCGTGTTCAATGGCGGCCCTCTTTACTTCTTTAGTAACGGGACGACTGGCAATCGGTCCATCTATTTCGATATCAACGCGACCACCTCCGCCACGTTCAACACCGACATTTTCGGCGCCAATCATACGACGGCGGCCAACCGCAACCTGTATTTCAGTTCCCAGGCCGGGTCTGCCAATCACACCTTGGGCGTGATGTTCAATATTAACGGCAATCTGACCCCGGGTCTGAGCGGGACCAGCGGAGGTTCTGTGAACTTTGCGGTCACAACGACTGGCGGATCGGCGCCCGTGGCCGTCGTGCGCGGCGTGATCGGCAACCCCAGCGGCACGGCCAACACGAGCGTCTCGCAAGATTATAGCGGTTCTCTCATTTGGTATAAGGCGCAGAACACCTATCGGGGCTCGTTCGGTATGTCTCGCGGCCTGGCGATCTTTGAGACGGTGACGCCCGTAGGCGGCGGCGCCAGTGGCTTGGGAAACGCGGCGACCACGGCGCTGGGGAATATCTCCGTCGGTTCGACCAGCGCGGAACAGACGCTGTTCTATGCGGGCACCGATGCGGCGGGCCACTCGACGGATCGAAATATCATTTATGGCAACGTGAGCCCCGCAATTTTAGCGGCGCATGGCGTTGGACCCCTCACATGGTCCGGCGATGTCAGGCATGGGAGCTCCACAAATAACTATAACTTGGTGTTCAGTCTGGCAGGATCAAGCATCGCCGAGAACGTTTTCGCCGGCGCGGTGACGAACAACGGCACGAATATTTTCGCGCTCCGCAAACGGGGCGAGGGGACATGGAACGTCACGGCGGCCCAGCCGTACACGGGAATAACGGAATTGCGCGCCGGTCTGCTGCGGCTCGATTTCGCCGGCGCGGGCGCGCCAACGAGCAATATCGTGAATTCCGTTAGCCCGCTGTACCTCTACGACGGCGTGCTCGCCGTCCGCGGGAAAGACGGCGCAGCCAACACCCAGACCTTCAACGGAACGAATCTCAGGGAGGGCTACACCTCCATCGAAGTCGCGCCGGGCGCCGGCGGCACGGTCGCCGTGAATCTCGGCGCACTGTCCCGCGCGTCCACGGTCAACACGACGAACACCGGCCATGTTCTGAACATCACCAATCCGTCGGGCGCCACGGTCACGACGTCGCATACGGAGACCACCAACGGCGTGCTGACCATCAACGCCACGGCGTTCGCCACGGCGAACAAGACCGACTGGGCGACGCTGAGCGGGAGCAACATCGTCGCGCTGTCCACGTACCAGACCTCGACCGACCCAACGGCCTGGGCCGCATCGGACAACGTGTCGCTTTCCGGCAATCCGGATTCGAATCCGGGCACGCAGACCATCAACACCCTGCGGTTGACCGGCAGCTCGGCGATCACGCTGGGCGGCAACCTGACGATCGGCGCAAGCGGAATCCTGATCACCGGCGCCGGGGTAAATTCATTCACCGGCGGCAATCTGATCGGCGGCGGCAACCAGACGGCGCAGGAGCTGATCATTGTGCAGAACAACACCGCGAACCCGGTTACCATGTCCACGACGCTGCGCAACGGCACCGGGACAACGACCCACCTCACCAAAGCGGGTCCCGGCACGCTGTTCCTCACCGGCAACAATAACTTCACCGGGCGCTATGGTGAAACGACCATCGCCGACGGTGTTCTGGCGGTGAGCACCATGAACGCCCTGGGTTCCAGCACGTTGAAGTTCGCGGGCGGTCAATTAGGCCTTGCTGGCAGCGATTTGACCTTCACGATTGCGACGGGCGCTGTGGGGCGGTTTCAAGTGGTGGGCAGCTTCGGTTTCGCGGCGTATAACGCGGATCGAACGGTGACGATCAACAGCACTCTGGATCTGAGCGGACTTCGCAACGGCGAATTCCTGCTGAGCGCGGCGGATGCCGATGGGAAAATCACCGTCAATTCCACCAATTCGAGCATCATTAACCTGGCCTCAGCATCTGGATCGCCCAATGTCGCTACGATTCGTGTTTTCGACGGCGCGGCGGCGGTGGATGCGGAAATTGCTATGGTCATGTCCGTGCTCCATAACTCGACGGCCACCGGAATGGGTGGTTTTCAGAAGATGGGGGCCGGCGTGCTCCAGTTGAGCGGAACCAACCTCTACAACGGCCCGACCATTGTGTCCGAGGGCGGTCTGATCGTCACAGGTTCGATCGCCAATTCGATGCTGACCGAGGTGCGGGACGGCGCGTGGCTGGGCGGCAACGGCACTACGGCTTCCATTCAGTTGAATGCGGGAGGGCGTCTGGCCCCCGGTCTGAGCATCGGCACGCTCTCGACGCAGAACAACGGCAACGGGTATTTCATGTGGAACGGCGAGACGACGGACACGGCCCAGATGTTGTTCGAGCTGAGCACGACGGACAACACGTCCGACCGGTTGAACCTGGGCACGTCCGAGTTCCTGAAGGGGACGGGCAGCTACTTCAAGTTCAACTTTATGGGCGGTGGAAAACTGAACGAGACCTACACGCTGGTTCAGTTCGGCTCGACGACATTCGCCTCGGACGCGAGCGACTTCACGTATGAGAATCTTGCCAGCGGGTTGTCCGGTTCCTTCTCGATGGACAGCAACAATCTGCTGTTCACGGTGATTCCGGAGCCGGGAACCGCAGGCTTGCTGCTCGGCGGACTGGCGCTGGCGGCGCTGCGGCGTCGGATTCGCCGCTGAGCTCACGATACATGAGATCGTAGGGCCTGAGCTTGCTCAGGCCGCGCGGCGCGGGGAGATGCTCTCCGCGCCGCCTTTTTTTATTCCCGCACTCCTCTCAGAGCTGCTGCACCATTTTTCCCTGCACTGCGCAGAGCGATTCCAAGGCTTTTGGCCTCTTTGCGGCTTTTCTTGCTATCCAGCGTGTGTTTTGCGTATGTGCAGTTAGTTGCATTAGCGGTCCTCTCATTATTGTCCTGACATGCGCGTTTGCGGGGGCCGCGGGCGCGGGGAACGAATGGCCGTTATCGGTTGGCCTCCGGCGGCTATAACCGCCGGAGGATCGCACATTTCGCCGCCGCGTCACGACGCTCCTGCTCGTCCCCCTCGGAATGCCTTAACACCATTCGTCTGATTTTATTCATGGCATGATGCAATAGCCCTGTTGTTGAAATCGTTGTATAAAGCAATGGTGTTGCATGTGGCCGGCGGCGTGAAATGCAGATCCTCAGAGGAGGACGAAAATGCGATGGAGTTGGATTGGCGTCGGAGGGGCCGCGGTGATATTGGCGTCGGGCGCGGCGCGGGCAGAGTTGCGCGTGTGGAACTATGAAGTTTTTGAGAATCCTGCCGCGGTCAAAGATCCAGGTCCACTCCGACCGATGCGGATCGTGGCGGCGCGCAACGGCCAATTTTCGGGCACCGTGGCGGTGGAGACAACAGATACGCTGAAGGGGTTGCGGGTGACGCTCCGGCCGACGAGTGGTGCGGCGACCGTATTCGCGGGGGCTCTGGTGCGCTATGCGAGGCCGTGGGAGAGCACGCGAGGTGCGCCGTCGGGTTTTGACCTTCTCCATGAGACTTCGCCCGCTGAAGTCCCGGTCGATCCCCGTTCGCGTCGCGCGATTGTGGGCGTTTGGCTCACAGTGCGTCCGCCTCCGGATGCGCCGCCGGGCCGCCATACGGCCGAGCTGCGAGTCGAAGTCGCCGGCGAGAGCCCCGTGACGTTGCCGGTCGAGGTGCAATTATCTGCCTGGCGTGTGCCCGATCCCCGGCAGTTTCGGACCTGGATCGAGGTGATTCAGTCGCCCGACACCTTAGCGCTGGAGTACAACGTGCCGTTATGGTCGGACCGGCACTTCGAGCTGATTGCCCGAAGTTTCCGGCTGATCCGGGAGACAGGCAGCGGCGTGGTTTATATTCCGCTGATTCGCGAAACAAACCAGGGCAACGCGGAGGCGATGGTGCGATGGGTGCGTCGGCGCAATGGGGCGTTCACGCCGGATTTTTCCGTCATGGAACGCTACCTCGATATGGCGCAGCAGAATCTCGGCGAGATTCGGATGGTGGTGCTGTATGCATGGGACGCCTATTTGGTGGCCGACCGGGGCGGCAATGAGGAAACCAAGACCCGCCCGGAAGTGAAAAGCCAAAACGAATTTCAGCGTGGCCTGGAGCTTGTGGCCCAGCAGCAGTATGACCTGCGGCAAAAAGGGCTAACGGTCACCATAGTGGACGAAGCGACGGGAAAGACCGAGCCGGGTTTCTTCCCGCTCTATACGGCGGCTGAATCGGGCAGTGAAGAGCGCTGGAAACCGGTCTATAATGAAATCCGCAAACGATTGCGACAGAGAGGATTGGAAGATCGTCTGTTTTTGGGCGTGGCCACAGACATGAGCCCTTCAAAGGCGCAAACGGAATTCTTTCGGAATGTCAGTGGCAACATGCCGTGGATCAGTCACGCGCATCCACGTCGCACGCTGAACAAGCCGTTGCCCAACAACGTGCTGTACGGAATAGCATCCATTGGCTACGAGGCCCACGCCTACGATCTCTACTATCATATAAACCCGAGTATCCCGCGCGAGGTGCCGATGGGGTGGCAGGTGAAGGAACTGCGCGCGTATTTGGATCGTTTTGGCGATATGAATTTCGGCGCACTTCGGGTCCGGCACATGCCGGGGATTATCATCAGCGGCTATCAACGAGGCATTGGGCGCATAGGCGGCGATTTTTGGCCCGTGCTGCGAGACGCGCGCGGAATGCGAAGCGGCTGCGTCTTTGACCGCTACCCGCACAACCATTGGCGGGGGTTGAATATCAACTCGTGGATACTGGGACCGGGCGCCGATGGGGCGGTGACGACGGTACGATTCGCGAACCTGATCGAGGGGGTGCAAGAAAGCGAAGCGCGCATAGCGATCGAGCGCGTGCTTCTGGACGACGCACGCCTCGCTCGGGCCAGGGCCGATTTCGTCCGCGCGGCACGGGAGGCGGTGAATGACTATCATCTCTCCCTTTGGCGTGCCCAATGGCCGTTTGAAGAACACCTCCAGAAAATTGGGCCGGTGAGAGGGCGCAGCATGGTGGAGGGTCTGCAAGGGGCTTTGAAGGCCCAGGGCATTGAAACCGGCAGCACGTGGGCCCTGCGCCAACGGGCCGATGACGAAGGCCCTGCGTGGTATCGCACATCCACGTGGCGGGAACGTACATTCACGCTGTTCGAGGCCGCTGCAGCTGCTGAGCGCATTGCGCCATAAGCCGATGCGAAGAGGAGAACGGAAGAACGGGGACAGGTCGCTTTCTTCCGCATGCGCGTAAAAACATTGCGGCCTCCCTGCGCGAATGCCAAGGCCGGACATGGCGAGACCAGCCCCGGCCGATCGGCGGACCTCCGAATTCGGGATGCAATCGGGGACGGCAGAGGATCCACCCGTATTCATGGTCTCCTCTTGTGCGCATGTCTTTCGGGTGAAAGAGAAGTCACTCCGTGTCGTCTTCTGGGTATTTCCGGCAGGCAAGGTCGCGGTGTTTTTCCGCGGACCCGTGAATCGGAAAACCGGCGGTCGTGCTTTATCAGGGCCGGAGGGTTCGGCGCACCGGGAACGTGCGCGAGTCGTATAATTCGGAATCGCAAGAGGTCATCTTCGTGATTGCCGGGAGGATCATGATACTTCCATATTCTCCTCGGTCCATAGCCGCATCTGAGTTGATTGTGCTTGCCGAATTTAAAAAAGCATCAGAAAATTTACGTATCATCATGAAATTCCATGAGCGACGTCGTCTTCAATTGTCCAAACTGCGATCAGGAAATCCAAATTGCCGAAAATCTGGCGGCGTGGCCCTTTCCTTGTCCGACCTGCGGTCTTGAAATTCCTCTGCCGCTGTTGGAGATACGGTTGTGGAATTTCGATTGTCCGGTTTGCGGGCAGAATCTCGAGGTGGAGGCTGAGGCCGCCGGCAGCGAGATCGAATGTCCCAAATGTGCATCTCGTTTGCGAACGCCGAGCACCGATCGTCCGATTGAAGTTCTAGCCTTCGGCGTGCCCCCCAATGACAAGAGCACGACGACCCGCATCGAGATACCGACCTTGGCCGTCCCTCCTGCGCCGAAGAGTCGCATCGTGACCATCAAGCGGCCGAATATGAGACGAAGGGGATTGGCCAGAAAGTAGGCCGACCAGGGACAGGCCGCATTTCCAGGATCAGCCCTTCGCAGCGGGTTTTTCCGGGGCCTCAGAGCCACTCGCTGGTGCGGCGGCTGCGTAGCGTCGGCCTTTCCACTCGACCCCTCGTCCGAGATGAAAACGCATGGCGGACTCGACGGCGGCCAGAGAAAGCGCGAGGGCGCCGACAGGCAGCGCCAGCATCCAGATCCGCCGCACGCGTAGAATGCGCGCCACATCCCGCAACAAGAAGCAGGGCAGGCCCCATAGTGCCCCGCCCGCAAGCATGGACGCTGCGGCTGACAGGTCATGCGCTCTCCACGCGAAGAGACTCACTGCCAAAGCCAGCACGGGCACGAGCGTTGCAAAGAAAGCGGTCGCCAATGCCATGGCCAAACGGAGCGGCGAGAGCCCCAGCATCGGATAGGCGAATCGCGTCAACCCCTGCCATAGTTCCTGTGCGCCGTCATACATGTGGGTCCGCAGGAGAGTGCGGGTATAACGTAGACCCACGGGACAATTGAGTTGTCTCAACCGCTGCGCCAGTGCCATATCCTCAATGATTTCGCCGCGTACGGCCTCGTGCCCGCCCGCGTCTTGGTACGTGGCGCGTCGGATCAAAATAAAGGCTCCGGAAAGACGTGCTGGGCCGCGCGCACGCGTGGCGCGGGGATCGAGGGAATCCATGATTCCGGCCAAAAGCGCGAACAGGGGCAACACAAGACGGTCCGTCAATGTTCGGCATTCCATGGCTGGCAGCAGCGTGACGACATCAAGCCTTTTCGTTTCCGCTTCGTCCAGCGCCCGTCGCAACGCTGCAGGATGGTGTTCGATGTCGGCATCAGTGAACAGTAGCCAATCGCCACGCGCCACGCGAAAGGCCTGTGTCAGCGCCCAGGTTTTTCCAACCCATCCCGGGTCCGGACGCGGTGCACCTGCTAACACGCGCGATGCAGAATGGTTTTGCAAAACCGCGCGCGCGACGTCCGCTGTGTCGTCAATGGACTCATCGTCCACGACGATGATCTCGAACGCCTGATATTCTTGGTTCAATAGCGAGCGGAGCGTTGCTGGTAGATCACGCGCTTCGTTACGGGCGGGCACGAGGATGGAGACGAAAGGTCCATCACTGGCTGCGTTCCGGGGTGTTGCGTCGGCTTCCAGAAAAACGGCCGCATGGCGAATGCGGCGCAACCGCCCCGCAACGGCTAGCCAGATCACGGCGGAAATCGCCAGTGAGATGAGAAGGACGATGGTCATTCGGGAAGAGAAAAATGCACGTCTAGGAACGGGTCAGTCGAGGCCTTCGGTCGGTCGAAGCGGTTGAGATGCGTGGAACGCTTCTCTTTTCGCACGGCCGGCGGCGGGGTTTTCAACAGCATTTTCTCCTGGCTTTTCGAATCGCGCTCGAGCCCGTGGGCGACGGCTGGATGGCCGATCGCAGCCCGCACCCACCGCGGACATTTTGGTGGCGCGCCTTCGCCCTGGGCGGACACGCACGGCACAGGGACCACGGCACAGGGACAGGGACTGCAGAAAAGATCGGTGGCGCTGCAGCCTGTTTTTTTCCGCGTCGGTGTAGGGTTTTCCACACGGTCACCGTCCCTGCAGCCGTAAAGCGCGCTCGAAAGCGCGCTCGTGACCCCGCATCGGCGGTTTCCGGGCCCAAATGATTTTCCGAAAACCACGCCACCATCGGACTGGCCAATCGTTGGGTCGATGTAACATGACGTTCGTGCCGAAGGCAGCCAGGAGGGAAGCGAAGATGCGTGTCGGATCAAATTTTTCGGGGAGTCTTCGGAAACGCGAGGTCGAAGATGTCATCGAGGCGCAAGCTTTGGGAGGGGATCCAAAACCGGTTCGGGCATCCAGCCAATTTGCTTTTCTCCCACCATGGAGGAACGCGGAGCCAGGCTTACAACGTCGGGCGTCTGCTGACGGACGAGCTGGTCACGGTACGTTCGAAAAACCGGATGGTCATGCAACGGTTGAAAATCGGGCTCGCCCATCCATTGCGCCACTGTCCGCGCACCAAAGTTTTCCACCGCCTTGGTCAGAACCTTCAGGGTTTCCGTGGGCAGTTGCTGGCGGGCGTAGGCCAAGGCCATGTTATAATAGTTGGATGGATCAGCGGGCGTGCTCCGAATGAGTTCATCAAACTGACTGATGGCCCGGGCAAATTGTTCCAACCGCAGATAGGTCACGGCCAGCAGTTGACGGGTCTCCGTATCGTCCTGGCGGGTGTCCACCAGAACACGCAAATGGCGCAATGCCTGGTCCGGCCATCCGCCATCCAGACAGATACGCGCAGCCAGTTTCTGGCCTGCGGCATGATTGGGTACATCCCGCAAATACCACCGCACCGCTTCATAGGCGTCCCGAAATTCGCCCAGTTGCATCAGCGTCTGCGCCATCTTTAGCCGCAAGCCGGGATCCTGAGGGCGAGCTTCAATCAATTCAGCAAACAGCCGACGGGCTTCTTCAAACTGTTTCCGATCCAAATACAAGGTCGCCATCGCCTCTTTCAGCTCCAGATTGTGAGGCGCCGTGCGGCGCTCATGCGCCAATCGTGCTAGGGCATCTTCGTATAGGCTCCGCGCCGCCAGTTGTTCCGCCTCCCCCCGGGCGACACGGATGCGCTCCGGTAGTTCGATCAACCACTCTAAGGAGCGGGGCGCACTCGACGGTTCAGCCCCCGAGGATTTCGCCGCCGCTTCTGGAGGGGGCATTGGCCGAACGGGTCCGGGACGCGGCGACGAGCGGTAAATCAAAAACACGCCGACTCCCGCTGCCACAGCGACCACAAGCCAGAACATCGCCCCCCTACGTCTTGTTAGGTGAGCACCATGGGGACGAGGATCTTTTCTTTGCGAGGAGCGACGCCGACGCACCGACCCCGATGCGGCGGGAATGATGGAAGGCGGCAGCTCTCGCGACGTGTAGATTCCCACGTTTTTCGGCGTGTCCATCATAGGCCTATTTTATATCACAAAAGAATCGCCTCAACGGTGCGCCATCCCACCCTTGCGCGCTTGGAGTATGTTTTTGCTTCTATCATAACCCAGGTTTCTTCGTATAGATGAAAAGCGTCAGACGAGACCGACAGGCTTGGCAGGGACAGGCCATTGGATGCGCCTTCCACAAGCCGAGCGGACTTGCCGAGGGCACATCTGAATATTCAAGCATCGGGATTTGAGGAGGCGATGGAAAAGAGCCTTTGAGACGTGAGCGAACCATTGCGAGTTCTGATGGCGCACGGATGGCATCGGGTTATCGTCAAAAATTTTTTGTGTATAAGGGTATGAGGTGAGTTCGGGTACGTATGGATTTTGGAAATGTCGGATCCATTCGGAGAGATGGCCCAGGATTCGGCCGCCCTGTCCCTGTTCGGATGGTGGTTCATGTTCTTCCTTTTCATGGCGTTTTCTCCGGTTCGTACACAAGATTTTTTCTACACCCGGGGGCTCTCTAGCCAAGGTGCAGTCGTTTGCAGAGCCGGCTTACGTGGAGTTGTTGAGAGCGAGAAGAGGCTGCCGTTGAAGGCGAGAATGGAGCCGCCATCGGTTTTTTCAATCAGCCGAAGCTGCCGGCACCGGAAACGCTGCGGGGCGTCGTCAATGAAGCAAACTGACGGACTCCATTCCGCGTCTGGTGTTAACGTTTTCTCCACGGGGTCTTCCGATCTTCTCCCCACAGATATTTCCAAGCGAACGGAACTTGACCGGAAGCTCGGCAAAAGTTCGGCATCCACATATCGGAACTATGCGAAGCGAGAAGCGGAAAGCTATATTCAAAGCGGGTGACCATCTGCGGATGAAAGATGTTTTTCTTGTCTGTCCCTTTGTCCCATAGCTCAACAATGCCGCCACTCAAACGAATGGACGCGCCGGGGGCGGTAGGACTACCAGTATCGCGCCCGCTCCGGCAGGATCCAGCGCACCCCGCCACGTGGGTCGGGGCGATCTCCGCGATAACGGGGAATGACGTGAATATGAATGTGCGACACAGTCTGGCCAGCCGCATCGCCGTCGTTCAGCCCGATGTTGAAACCGTCGGGATGAAACCGCTCCTGCAGAATGTCGCGCACGCGGCGAACGGTGTCCCACATTTCCGCTTGAAGGTCGGCCTCCAGGTCGTAGAGGGATGGCACCACAATTTTCGGCACGACGAGCGCGTGGCCGGGTGAGACGGGAAACCGGTCCAGAAACGCAACACAACGCTCCGTCTCCAGCAGAAGGGTTCCCGGCGGAATGGGATGAAATGGTGATATCACAGGGAAGTCCATAGAGTCACTCCTGAGCGGCGTCAGCCGCGGTCTGGGCACATAAACACAGCTCGATGGCTTGGGAAGCGTGCCACCGCCACTGCATCATCGCATTTTCCGTGCGATGCAGGCAATCGGGAAGAACAAGCTCACTAAAAAATGGCGTGCCAACCCGGCCGCTGAGATCCAAGGAGATTTTGCCGTCGTCATCCACCAGATAAAGCTGATGGCCCTTACGTTCAATGGCGATATTCATGCTCTTGCGTAATTCGATGAAGCCCTTGTAGAAGTGGTCAAACGCCGTGAAAGTGGCGATAAAACTGTTGACCCGATGCGGTACTTACCACAGATCCGTTTGAGGATTACTCCGGCTTGAACGACACCGCGACATTGGTCATAGACATGCCCGCGTTGCAACCCCACAGCCGCAATGGTGAACTTGTTGGGACACACGGCTGGACTGACTGGTGGACGCCATGATTCGATCACTTCTTCCCATTCTTTCTCGGGTGATCATGATCCGGTAGGCGTTCTCATACCCGGAGCTGGCCGTTGCCCCAGACCACGTACTTGTAGGTGGTCAATTCCTCCAGCCCCATCGGACCGCGGGCGTGGAGCTTATCGGTGCTGATGCCGATTTCCGCGCCCATGCCGAATTCGCCGCCGTCAGTGAAACGGGTGGAAGCATTGATATAAACGGCTGCGGAATCCACTTCGTTGGCAAAAATCCGTTGAGCTGCTTCAGAGCGGGCGACAATTGCATCCGAATGATGAGATCCATAGTGGTTGATGTGGCGCACAGCCTCACGGATGTCGGCGACGACCTTGACCGCCAGGATCAAGTCGAGATATTCGGCTGTCCAGTCCGCCTCCTCGGCAGGACGGATCGTCGGCGCGATGGCGCGGGCGGCTTCGTCGCCGCGAAGGTCCACACCGCGAGCGGCGAGGCGCTCGACGAGCCGCGGAAGAAATACCGGCGCGACTTTTGCATGAACTAATGTCTTTTCAATCGCGTTACAGACGCCAGGCCGCTGGCACTTGGCGTTTTCGGCGATGTTCAGCGCCATGTCGAGATCGGCCGATTCATCCACGTAGAGGTGACAGACCCCTTTATAGTGTTTGATGACAGGCACACGCGCCTGCTCAACGACGGTGCGGATCAATCCCTCCCCGCCACGCGGGATCACGAGATCCACCAGCCCTTCCATCTGCACGATTTCGCGCACAGCGTCGCGTTCGGGATAGGCGACATACTGAATTGCGCCATCGGGCAAACCGCACCGCGCGCCGCCGGTTTGCAGCGCCTCCGCAATCGCTATGGAGGATTGACGGGCCTCTTTTCCGCCACGAAGAATCACGGCGTTGGCCGTCTTGATGCATAGCCCTGCAGCGTCGGCGGTGACGTTGGGGCGTGCCTCATAGATGATGGCAATGACGCCGATTGGGACGCGGACTTTATGGATAACGAGGCCGTTGGGGCGGATCCACCGGCTGATACGGGTGCCGATGGGATCTTTGAGGCCCACCACCGTGCGCAGGGCCTTGGCCATTGCAGCGATGCGGCTATCATTTAGCTCAAGGCGATCCAGCAACGCCGCTGAAAGGCCGGCACTGCGACTAGCTTCCATATCGCGCCGGTTGGCCTCCAGAATGGCGTCGCGCTGTGCCTCGATTTCATCCGCCATGGCTTCAAGAATCTGATTCTTCTTTCTCGACGAAATCAGCGCCAACTCGCGCGCGGCCACTACGGCACGCTGGCCGATTTTCTGAATCTCCTCATACAGACTCATCGCCGATGCCCTCCATGGACGCCAAGAAGCACCATGTGATCTCGATGAACGGCCTCCTCATAAACGTCGGACAAGCCGAGCAAGGCGCGGACCTCCGTCGTTTGCTTTCCCATGATGCGGCGCAAGTCATCCGCGCCATAATTGGTCAGACCGCGTGCGAAGACCGTGCCGTCCGGCCCGCGTATATTCACTACAGCGCCGGCATTGAAGCGACCCTCTACCGCGCGAATGCCAATGGGCAGCAGACTCCGCCCGTGTTTCATCAGCGCAATCCGTGCGCCTTCATCCACTGTGAGAAACCCTTCGGCGCGATGAAAGAACGCAATCCAACGACGGCGATGCGCCATACGGCCGGATTGTCCCGGCTGTCCGATGAGAGTGCCGACATCCTGGCCGGCCAGCACCGCCTGGATAATGCCTTTCTGTCGTCCATTGGCAATGACGACGGTGCCGCCCGCGTCCACCACATGTTGCGCCGACTGGAGTTTCGAGGCCATGCCGCCTGTGGAAAGCTCGGAACCCTTGCCAAACGCCAGGGCAAGCTCACGCTCGGTGACAGCGGGCAGCCAGGACACGCGGCGATGTCGGCCGGCGGTATCCGGCGCCTGCAGGCCGTTCACGGTCGTCAACAAAATCAACAAGTCCGCATCCACAAGCAAAGTAACAAGGGCGGCCAGCAGATCGTTATCGCCAAACTTGATTTCCTCCACGGCCACAGTGTCATTTTCGTTGATGATCGGAACAATACCGTGCCGAAGAAGGTTGAGGAGGGTATGACGGGCATTGAGATGGCGATCGCGCATTCTTAAACCGTCATGGGTGAGCAGCACCTGACCTATGCGAAGCCCCTGTTTTGCAAAGAGACGATCATATTGCGACATCAATCGGGACTGCCCAACAGCGGCCGCCATTTGAAGGTCAGGCAGCTGGTGGGGACGTTTTTTGAGGCCGAGCACTGCCATGCCCGCACCAATGGCGCCGGAAGATACTACCAGAACCTCGCATCCCGCCCGTTGAGCAGCGGCGACATCGGCAACCAGCGTACGCATCCTCCGCGGATCGGGACGGCCAGAAAGGCCCACTAATACGCGAGTGCCAAACTTTACAACCACACGCCGGCATTTGTGCAACGCAGAACGCAGGGCCGCTGTATCCGCATGTTGTTCGCGATCCATAGACTCAAAAAACGATGCTAACCCCTTGCCAGTCCCTCTGTCGAGCGGAACTGCTAACCCCTTGCCAGTCCCTCTGTCGAGCGGAACGAACTGAAGAACTGAAGGGACAGAGAGTTTATGTTTTTTCTGAAAAATATTTTGCTGAGGGATTCAGATCAGATTACACCGCCCGATCGGGGGGGTATCGAACAGCGGCAACTCCAGCGTGGAAAACGGTGAAATTCACATTGTGCGGGCACACCATGGCGCGGCTGGCTTCTTGCAGCGTAGGGAAGCGAGTTCCCGTAAATGATTGATTGGTGGCCGTTGAATCAGCGTTTTCCTGTTTCAGTCTTGCACCGCCCGCAGCCTTCGCCAGCAGTAAATGGGCGGGGCTTCACTTTCTTCGGGCACCACCCTCGACAGTCGGTGCCGGGCTACTTCGGCCTCGCTCCGCACCCGCCGCAATGTCTCCCGCACAAAAAGCTCCGAGCCAATCACCAGCCCATCCACCCAGTGCCTCACCCGCCGCTGCGCCCTCAGCGAGAAGGACGACGCTTTCTCCGCCTCCGTCCTCGCCCTCTCCGCTTTCTCCGGACTCAGGTGCGCCTCCTCTGCGGATAAGCGCGCGAATTCGCCCCGCAACGCCACCCCAATCGCCTCATCCGTTGCTTCCGCATACGGCAGCGGTAAGCTTGGCTTCAAATAGCGCCGGAACGCCGTTTCAAACGGATGCCGCCCCGTTTGCGCCCAGACCCCGTAGGAACTGAAGCGGTAGTCCCCTGGATCAATCACCATCCCCGCTCGCGCCGGATTGCGCTCGATATACGCCCAGCACGCCCACAGCGCCGTTCCGGCTTCCACCACCGTGTTCTTAAACCGCCCCGCCCACAGCGGCCCCCGCCGCCTCACCGATCGGGTGCGGTTGTACCAGGCCGTGTACAGATGCTGCAAATGCCGCATACACCAACTCACATCCCGCAGCCGCTGCCGCCAGACTTCGCACTGGGGACTATCGGCCCGGAGCGTCCGCTTCCCTTGATGGAAG